>NZ_JAMYTP010000006.1:0-290450 GCF_040322515.1 Mesorhizobium sp. M0136 | reverse complement strand
GACGACAAGGTCTACCGGCTGCAGCCTGTGCAGCAGGCTGCCTGCGGGCTTTGAGCACTTGAGAACCGCGATGCCGGCAGGACAGCGCCCCCCTCTGTCCTGCCGGACATCTCCCCCTCAAGGGGGGAGATCGGCAGCTTCGCCGACAGCGCTTGTCGTTGGAGATTGGCGAAGCCCGAAGCGACATCCAATCTCCCCACTAGAGGGGGAGATGTCCGGCAGGACAGAGGGGGGCGCGAAGGATCACGACTGAGCGATGTTTTCTCTGCGACGCCACCTCACGCGAACGGCACGGCCGTCGTGCCCTTGGGCAGTTTCGCTTCGTCGTCGGGTTCGACATGGATGATGACCCGCACGGAAGGGATTTCGGCCTTCAGCGCGTCTTCGATGCGGTCGCAAATGACGTGGCTGGCGCCGACCGACATGTCGGCGTCGACGACCAGATGGAACTCGATGAAGGTGGCGCGGCCGGCGATGCGCGTCTTCAGGTCGTGGACCTCGAGCGCGCCCTTGCAATTGGCCGAGATGATGTCGCGGATGCGGATATGTTCCTGGGTGTCGACGGCGCGGTCCATCAGCCCGTTCATCGACGAGCCGATGACGTGCCAGCCCTGCCACAGAATGTTGAGCGCCACGATCACCGCAAGAGCCGGATCGAGAACCTGCCAGCCGGTCAGCACGGCGCCGACCAGGCCGATGAACACACCGACCGAGGTCGCCACGTCGGTCATGATATGCCTGCCGTCGGCAACCAGCGCCGGTGATTTTTCACGTCGTCCGGTGCGGATAAGCGTCAAGGCCCAGACGGCGTTGATGACCGTTGCGACGCCGTTAATGGCAAGGCCGGTCCAAGGCTGTTCGAGCGGGGCGGGATGCTGCCAGGACCACCAGACCTCGTTGAGGATGAGCAGCGCCGCAAGCACGATCAGCACGCCTTCCAGGACGGCCGAGAAATACTCGGCCTTGTGGTGGCCGAACGGATGGTCCTGGTCGGCCGGCTTGTAGCTGACCTGGATCGCCCAATAGGCGGCCGCCGAGGCAATGACGTTGACGATCGATTCCAGCGCGTCCGAATAAAGCGCAACCGAACCGGTGACGTACCAGGCCACCAGCTTCAGGCCGAGCACGACGAAGGCGACGACGATCGACCAGAAGGCGAGGCTGGCGACCTTCTGCCTGGCGGCGGCTTTGTTATCCACCGCGGTCACTGGGGAAGAAATCCCAACACTGAGCCCTCAAATTAAGCAGCCTTTTCCTTGGCCTTGCGCGGCAGGTGCGCGACGATGTTCTCGATGATGCGCATGCCGGCATTGTGGCCGAGCGTCATGATCGACTCCGGGTGGAACTGCACCGCAGCGATAGGCTCCTTGCGGTGCTCGAAGGCCATGATGATGCCGTCTTCGGTCTCGGCGGTGACGACAAAACCATCGGGCAGCCGCACCGGATCGGCGAAGATCGAATGGTAGCGGCCGACGGTCACCTCCTTGGGCAGGCCGGAGAAGATGATGCCCGGCTTCGACACGCGGATGCGCGACGGCTTGCCGTGCATCGGGATGTGCAATTGGCGCAGCTCGCCGCCATAGGCCTCGGCCAGCGCCTGCAGCCCGAGGCAGACGCCGAAGATCGGCAGGTCGCGTGCACGGGCCCGCTTGATGGTAGCGGCGCAGTCGAAGTCCTTCGGTGTGCCGGGACCGGGCGACAGCACGACCAGGTTTGGCTTCAGCCGGTCGAAGATCTCGTCCGGCACCGGTGTGCGCACCGTCGAGACATTGGCGCCGGTCTGGCGGAAATAGTTGGCGAGCGTATGGACGAAACTGTCCTCGTGGTCGACCAGGAGGATGTTGACGCCGTCCCCGACACGCGCGGTGCTGCGTTCGGTGCTGGCGGCATTGCCTGATTTGGCGTCGCGGATGGCGGAGAGCATGGCGGATGCCTTCAGTTCGGTTTCGGCTTCTTCTTCCTCGGGAATGCTGTCGAAGAGCAGCGTGGCGCCGGCGCGCACTTCGGCGATGCCATCCTTGATGCGGATGGTGCGAAGCGTCAGGCCGGTGTTCATGTCGCCGTTGAAATTGACCATGCCGATCGCTCCGCCATACCAGGCGCGCGGGCTCTTCTCGTTCTGCTCGATGAAGCGCATTGCCCATAATTTCGGCGCGCCGGTGACGGTGACGGCCCAGGCATGCGACAGAAAGGCGTCGAAGGCGTCCATGCCTTCGCGCAGCCGCCCCTCGATGTGGTCGACGGTGTGGATCAGGCGGGAGTACATCTCGATCTGGCGGCGGCCGATGACGCGCACCGAGCCCGGCTCGCAGACCCTCGACTTGTCGTTGCGGTCGACGTCCGAGCACATGGTGAGTTCGGATTCGTCCTTCTTCGAGTTGAGCAGCTTCAGGATCTGCTCGCTGTCGGAGATGGCGTCGTCGCCGCGCTTGATAGTACCGGAGATCGGGCAGGTCTCGACGCGGCGGCCGTTGACGCGCACGAACATTTCCGGCGAGGCGCCGATCAGATATTCGCCCTCGCCGAGATTGATGAAGAAGGAATAGGGCGAAGGGTTGATGCTCTTCAGCTTGCGGGAAATCTCGGAGGGCTGGGTTTCGCAGCGTTCGTAGAACATCTGCCCCGGCACCACTTCGAACAGGTCGCCGCGCTCAAAGCTCTTCATCGCCTTGCGCACCAGCTTGGCATATTCGCCGGGCTCGTGGTCGCCGCGCGGCGGGATGCGGTCGGCGGTCCTGAACGGCTCGACGATTTCGTCGCGCGGCAGGCCTCCGGTCGAGAAGCCATCGCCGGAATAGTCGTAGCGGTCGGTCCAGGCCTTGGTCGAATAGTGGTCGACGACGAGGATCTCGTCGGGCAGGAACAGCACGAGATCGCGTTGGCTTGACTTGCGCTCGAGCTTGTAGTCGACCGGATCGAACTGGAAGGCGAGGTCGTAGCCGAAGGCGCCATAGAGGCCGAGATTGGCATCTTCCTCGGTCTTGAACAAGGCGGTGATGGCGCGCAGCACGGTGAAGACGGAGGGAACGCGGCTGCGTTCCTCCTCGGTGAAGACACGGCCGGGCTTGGCGACTTCGAGGCGGACGAGTTTGTTCGACGTCTCGGCGATCGTGACATCGTCAAGGCCGGCAAGCACCGTGCCGATTACCGGCAAAAGCACCTCGCCGCGGCGGTTCAGCGCCTCGATGCGCATGGCACGGCCGTGTGCCGAGATCACAACCGGCGGATCGATGATGGCGGTGTCCCAGCGCGTATAGCGGCCGGGATATTCGTAATTCGAGGAAAACACAGCGCCGCGGCGCGAATTCAGCCCGTCGACATAGCCATCGATCGCTCCCTCATACGGCCGGTCGTGGCGCTGGCGGGTGATCGCCACGCCACCCGCGGTGACGAAGCGCTCGGCTCCATTCTCCAGAATTTTCGTCGTCATTGCCGTCTCCATCAGCGTCTTTTGGGGCAACGGACCCGGGAATGGCTTGAAAAAACAAATGGCCGCCCGGACATTCCGCTGCGGCCACCCTCTATTGTCACGCGAACGCGTTCGAACAGGCCGCTGTCAGCGAGCCCACCACCAAATGGTCTTGATCGAACGCATATTCATGGCGATTCCCATAGCGGCGATTGGACGGCCGCGCAACTGGATTCAAATGAAGGCCCTCAGTCCTCCAGCGTTCCCGACCTTGCATCGGCGCTCGTCCTGTCGCCGACCAGCTTCAAGAGGTCTTCGCCGGCGCGGATGATGCGCCGGGAACGCCGCGTCAGGATGAGGCCCGCCTGCGGCGCCAACACTTCCGTACGGCCGTCGGGCTCGCCGGGCGCGTGGACGATGGTGGCAAGGCGCGCACCCTTGGTGACGCGGTCGCCCGGCTTCACGTCGTAGAGGATCGCGCCCGAGCGGGGCGCCGGCATCATCTCGATGTTTTCGAGCGGCGCGACAATACCGGTAAAACAACTTGGCCCGACGAAGCTGCCAGGCGCGGGCAGCGCCTGATCCTGGATGACGCCGCGCGCCACCAGCAGCCGGTAGAGCCCTTCGGCATCGGCGCCGGCGAGCGCGCCGTCAACATCGAGTACGCCGCGATATTCGACCGTGGTGGCGACGCGCCGGTCCAGGCGCGCCACGTCGGCTGGAGCGTTCTGATACGGCATGATCGAGGCGCCTTCGAAGGTGCCGTCGGCGTCTTCGTGCCACAGCATCACCGCATCCACGCCCATGGCCGCTGCACAATCCGCCATGGCCGGCCACAGGCTGGTGTGGACGTAAAGATAGGCGAGGCCCTCATCGTCGCAATGCAGGTCGAGCACGATGTCGTGGCCGATGGAGAGCTGCAGCAGCCGCGTTTTCAGCCGCTGGTCGACCGTGCCGTGCGTCGGCAGCAGGGCGACGTCGGGCGCGGCGAGCCGCGGAAAGCCGCGATTGAAATTGGTGCGCGTGCCCAGATGGAAGCGGCCCTGATGGTCACCGTAAAGATATTGCGCGCGGCCTATCGGATTGGCCCAGGGCACGATGGTGATGTTGCCGCTGACACGGCCTTCGGCTTCCGCCTTGCTGAGCATCGGTATCAGCGTGTCGATGGCGACGACGCCCGGCAATTCGCCGGCATGAAGCGCCGCCTGCAGATAGGCGGAAGGCGCCGTCTTGTCCGACCCGACGAAGCGGAAGACGGGGAATTCGTAGGAAACGCCTTCGCTGTCGCCGGCGATGCGTTCGATGGACTTCTGCATGCTGCCCTCCGTCAAGAGTTCGGAAGACATGCCCGTCGCCGGCGTGCTTGTCGATTGGTCCAGCCAGCGGCGCTATGGGCGCAATGAGCCTCCCTGCGGGATGCGCGTGGGGTCGCGCGATACGCCCGGTTCACACCAGCGGCTTCAATTCCTGGGCGATGGTCGGCAGAAGCTCCGAGACGTTCGGGTGGATGTGCACGGCGCGCGCCAGCGTGCTGACCGGCGCCTTGGCATACATCAGGTCGAGCACGCAGTGCACCGCCTCGTCGCCGCCCGGGCCGAGCACCGAACAGCCGAGGATCTCCCTGGTGTCGGCATCGACCAGGATCTTCATGAAGCCTTGCGTCTCACCTTTTTCGACGGCACGGCTGACGCGGGTCATTGGCCGCTGGCCGACCAGGGCGCGGCGGCCGGATTTCCTTACCGCTGTCTCGGTCATGCCGCAGCGGCCGAGTGGTGGGTCGATATAGAGCGCGTAGGCCTCGATGCGGTCGCTGACCTTGCGCGGATCGTTGTCGAGCAGGTTGGCGGCGACGATCTCGTAATCGTTGTACGAGGTGTGGGTGAAGGCGCCCTTGCCGTTGCAGTCGCCCATCGCCCAGATGCCGGGCACGCTGGTGCGCAACTGGTCGTCGACGACGATGAAGCCGCGTTTGTCGACCTCGACGCCGGCTTTGTCGAGGCCGAGATCGTCGGTGTTTGGCGTGCGGCCGAGCGCCAGCAGCACATGCGAGCCGACCGCAGCCGCCTTGCCTGGCGCGAAGGTCACGGCGATTTCGTTGCCTCGCCTGGCGAAGCGGATGTCGTCGGCGCCGAGATGGACGGCAATGGCTTCGTTTTCGAGGATCGACAAAATGGCGTCCGAGACGTCCTCGTCCTCGCGGCCGATCAGCCGCGGGCTCTTTTCGATGACCGTGACTTCCGAACCGAAGCGGCGGAACATCTGCGCGAATTCGAGCGAGACATAGCTGCCGCCGACAACGATGAGATGGCGCGGCAGCTCGTCGAGATCCATCATCGACGAGTTGGTCAGGTAAGAAATGCCGTCGATGCCGGGCAGGTCGGGCACCGAGGCGCGCCCGCCGGTGTTGAGGAATATCTTTTCGGCGCTCAGCAGATCGTCGCCGACGCGCACCGTGTTGGCGCTTACGAAGCGCGCATGGCCGCGATAGAGCGTGCATTTGTCCATGCCGGCAATCCAGTCTTCGAGATTGCCGCGGGCGTCGTTGGAGACCTTGTCCTTGCGCGCCTTGATCGCCTTGTAGTTTACACTGACGGGACCGGAGAGCGTCACGCCATAATCCGCGGCGGAGCGGGCGAGATGCGCGGCATAGGCGCTTGCCACCATCGTTTTGGTCGGCGTACAGCCGGTGTTGACGCAAGTGCCGCCGACCAGCTTTCGCTCGATCAGCGCCACGCTCATGCCGGCCGCATTCAGCCGGCCTGCGAGCGGCGGGCCGGCCTGCCCGGCACCGACGATGATGGCATCGAATGTCTTTGCCGTCATGCCGCCGCCGCCACGATCAGAAGCCCGCCGGCGATCGCCACCGCGTCCTCGATGAAGGCGGCGGGCGGGTCCTTGCCGAAGGCGGTGGCCAGGCGCTTGCGCGCATCGGCGCCGCCCAGCGTGCCGATCACCGCGCCGATGGCGCCGGCGATCAGGCCGCCGATGATGGCGCCGCCGGTGGCGCCGATCACCGCGCCGGTGAAAGCGCCCAGGACGATGCGCGTGCCGAATTGCTGCGGCACCTTGCGGCTCGGCGTCGATGGCAGCTGGTCGGTGACCAGCTCGGCGATGGCCAGGATGGTGAAGATACCGACGGCGATCCAGTGGCCCATGAAGCTCGCCCAGGTGCCGGCGACCGGCAACCAGCCAAGCCAGGCGCCCCAGGCGACCGCGGCGGGCGCAGTCATGGCGCGAAGCCCGGCAACGACGCCAATCAGGAGTGCAAGAATGTACAGCATGATCGATCCCCTCGATGGCCGGCTTGGGACAGGTCCGAGAGAGCAAGCTACCATAGGTCGGGTATTTGACCAGAGGTGGTGTCGCCGCCGGCGCTTCCGTATTTTCACCACTTGTGCTTTGGCAAAGTTGAAACTGGAGTTGCGGCCATGACGGCGAGCGAACGCACGAAAATGGCGGCGGGCGAGTGGTATTGCTGCCTCGATCCGGAACTGGAGGCGCTGCGCATTACGTCGCGCGACGCGGTGTTCGAGCACAACAGCCTGCCACCGCGGCAGCGCGGCGACATCGGGCCTGGATTGCGGGCGCTGCTCGGCGCTGCGGGCGAGGGCGCCCGGATCGAAGCGCAGTTCCACTGTGCCTATGGCTTCAACATCTTTCTCGGCGACCGCGTCTTCCTCAATGCCGGCTGCACCATCCTCGACACGGCGCCAGTGCGCATCGGCAAGGGAACGCTGCTCGGCCCCAATGTGCAGATCTATTGCGCCGAGCACCACAAGGAGGCTGCTGGGCGGCAGGCAGGGCTGGAGATCGCCAGGCCCGTCGAGATCGGCGACAATGCCTGGATCGGCGGCAGTGCCATCATCCTCGGCGGGGTCAGGATCGGTGACGGCGCCATCGTCGGCGCCGGTGCCGTGGTGACGCGCGACGTCGCGGCGAACACCACGGTGGTCGGCAGTCCGGCACGGATAATCAGCAACGGCTGAGCACCGTGCTTCCGTCGCCGGTCATGTCCTCGTTCTGATGGACATGGGGCGGCTGTGTTACTTGGCCGGAGGTGGATGCAACCGTGTGTCGAGCGCAAACGCCTCCTGCGTCTTCATGGCGTATGCCCCTCTGGCGAGGCTCGCGTCGAAGATCAGGTTCCAGCTATGCTGCGATACGGCGCTCGGAATTACAACGAACCGGTGCCGTTGCAGAAGATCGTCGCCAAACACCTGTTGTCCGGAGCTCGGAATGCCCGGGCGCAACCAGTTGGGGTTGGGCACGGCCGCGGGGTCGACGATATGCACATCCGCGACATCGCTGACGATCGCTGCCGTCATGACATGCGCTATCGTGTCGAGCGCCCTGAAGCCCTTATGGACCGCAACTTCGAGGATCGCAGTCGACGGATCGATCGAGCAGTAGACGGCGCGCACGCCCTTGCTGTTCCAGCGTCCGCCCACCCTGTATGCGCCCTCGCCACTATCCCATGCAGGCGCAAACGCGGCTTGATCGAGGCGCCATCCGATGAGGTCGGAGCCACCAAGCGCCGCCGGCAGCGGTGTCATGCATAAACGCCATATTCAAGCCGTTCCAGATAGTCTTCTACAAGCTCGATCCCCGCCGGTGTCGCCAGAAGGTCGATTGGACGACGCTGGTCGAGCCCAATCGCCGGGCGCTCCAGCCATTGCTCTGCCTCCACCTGCGAACCGAACACGTCGGTCGCTTTCGACAGGATCTCCGCGAACTTCCAGGTTCGTCCGCTCTGGTCCTGACTGAGAGGCTTGGAAGGAGCATCCTTGCGGCGCTGGTAGGTGCGCAGGCTCATGCCGACGGCCTTCTCCAGCGAATCAGTCTTCTGGATGAAGACGAGTTGCCCGATAAGATGGTCCAGCGCTGAAGCCGGCAGGCCGTGCAGAAGCAACTCGTGGGCATCCAAAGCGCTGCTGAGGCGCCTTGCCAGAATGCGGCTGCCGCCTAGCAATTTCGCCACCTTCTGAAGTTCATTGTTTTTTGCTGCTGGCGCAGCCTTTTCCAATGCCATCGCCACGGCGAGCCCTCTTCGCGTCATCTGTCGCTTTAATATATGACAGATGACGCAGAGCCTTTCAAGCACGACAGGATCGAGAGCAGGGCAATCGCTTCGAGAGAAAAGATAGCCTACTCGGGCCAGATGGCAGTCCAACGTTGGCACTGAAGCGATTGCCCTGGAATCGAGCGCGAGCCGAATTTCACCTCGGCATGTGCGCCACGCGCTCCTCCTGAGCACTCTTCGAGAATTCGCGCCGGTACTGCGCCGGCGAGGTTCTGAGCCGCGCCGCGAAATGCTGGCGCAGCGAGGTGGCGCTGCCGAAACCGGCCTCGAAGGCAACCGTGTCCATCGATTTTTCCGTTGCTTCCAGCAGCCGCTGCGCCAGCTGGACGCGCTGGTCGGTCAGCCAGTCACCGAAACTGGTGCCGATCGTTTTCTGGAAACGGCGCGTGAACGTCCGGCGGGTGAGGCCGGCGTGACCGGCAACGCTGTCCAGACTGTGCGGCTCACCCAGGGTTTTGCGCACCGCTTCGAGAGCCTGAGTGAAGCGGTCCGCATTGCCGGTCCTGGCGATGGGACGTTCGATGAATTGAGCCTGCCCGCCCTGCCTATGCGGAGAAAGCACGATCTGCCGGGCCAGGCGAAGTGCCGCCTCCGCGCCGTAACGAGCCCGTACGACGTGCAGGCAGCAGTCGAGCCCGGCGGCGACGCCGGCGGATGTGACGACGTCGCAATTGTCGATGTAGAGCACTTCCGGTTCGACGAGAATGTCGGGATAGAGTTCCTGCAGCTGATCCGCGTAGGCCCAGTGCGTCGCCGCTCGCCGCCCCGAAAGCAGTCCGGTCGCCGCAACAGCGAACGTTCCCAGGCACAGTCCGACGATCAGCGCGCCGCGCTCGTGCGCGCCAAGCAACGCGTCGATCAATGCGGCTGGAGGCGAGCTCCCGAGATCCTTCCAGCTTGGCACGATGACGATGTCGGCGTCATCGAGCGCGGAAAGCCCGTGCGGGACGCTGATGGTCAGCCCGGCATCGGTGCGGATCGGCCCGTTCTCAATCGCGCAGACCCGGAAGTCGAAGCGCGGCAGGCCGAGCGTCGTGCGATCCGCGCCGAACACGAGGCACGGCACGGAGAGATGAAACGGGCTGATGCCATCGAAGGCGATGGCGGCAACGGCAGGATCGGCCATGGGAGCTCCAGCAACGGGTGAGGCGATTGTCCCAATTCTTTCGAATAATGTCAATTGGGACACTTTTTGCGTTCCCGTGGCGAGCTTATCGTCCATCCATCACTGTCCAACGGGAAAGGAAAACCCCATGTCGCAACCAGCCACAGGTAAAGCTCCACGCCGCGCCCTCATCGTCATAGATGTTCAGAACGACTATGACGGCGGCAACCTCGCCATCCAGCATCCGCCCTCCCTTGAGAGCGTCGTCAATGTAGCGCGAGCGATGGATGCGGCCACCGAGGCAGGCGTCAAGGTGGTGGTCATCAAACAGTTGGCGCCGGAAACTTCACCGGTCTTCGCCAAGGGCAGCCATGGCGCCGAGTTGCACCCGGAAATCGCCAGGCGAAACCGTGACCACTATGTCGAAAAACACCTGCCAAGCGCCTTCACCGGCACCGACCTCGAGGAGTGGCTGCGCGCCAACTCTATCGATACGATCACGGTCATCGGTTACATGACGCATAATTGCGATCTGTCGACGGTCATCCACGCTGTGCATATGGGTTTTGAGGTGGAGTTCCTGTCGGACGCAACGGGATCGTTGCCCTACGCCAACAGCGCCGGCTACGCTTCGGGCGAGGAAATCCATCGCGTCGTGACGATCATCCTGCAGTCGCGCTTCGCGGCCGTTCTCAAAACCGCCGAGTGGATCGATTGTCTGGAGACCGGCGTGGTACCCCAGCACGACACACCCTATGCCTCCAACCAGCGCGCGCTGGCGCGAAGCGCGGCGTAGGAGACTATTGCGAACAGGCAGAAGGGCGCTGCAGTGTTGCGGCGCCCTTTGCCCTTCGAGCGTTGATTATCCCTAAAACAGGCCTTCGATCTGGCCCATTTCGTTCAGAAAAATCTTTTCCGAGGATGGCGCTTTGGGCAGACCGGGCATGGTCATGACCTCGCCGCAGATGATGACGACGAAGCCGGCGCCGGCAGACAGCCTGACCTCGCGCACCGGTACGGTGTGGCCGGTCGGCGCGCCGCGCAGATTCGGATCGGTCGAGAAGGAATATTGCGTCTTGGCCATGCAGACCGGCAGGTGGCCGTAGCCGGCGTGCTCCCAGGCGTGGAGCTGATCGCGCACCGACTTGTCGGCGATCGCTTCGGAACCGCGATAGATGCGCTGGACGATGGTGTTGATCTTCTCGAAGAGCGGCATGGCGTCGGGATAGAGCGGGGCAAATTGCGACGCGCCGGATTCGGCCAATGCCACGACCCTTTTGGCCAGTTCCTCGATGCCGGCCGATCCCTGGGCCCAGTGCTTGCACAGGATCGCCTCTTCGCCCATCGAGGCGACGTAGTCCTTCATCGCCTGGATCTCGGCCTCGGTGTCGGAGTAGAAATGGTTGATGGCGACCACAGCCGGCACACCGAACTGGCGGATGTTCTCGATGTGGCGGCCGAGATTCGCACATCCCTTCCTGACCGCCTCGACGTTCTCCTTGCCGAGGTCCTCCTTCTTGACGCCGCCATTCATCTTCATGGCGCGAACCGTGGCGACGATGACCGCCGCTGCCGGCCTCAGGCCGGCCTTGCGGCATTTGATGTCGAAGAACTTTTCGGCACCGAGATCGGCGCCAAAACCGGCTTCGGTGACGACGTAATCGGCTAGCTTCAGCGCCGTCGTGGTGGCAACGACGGAGTTGCAGCCATGCGCGATGTTGGCGAAGGGGCCGCCATGGACGAAAGCCGGGTTGTTCTCCAGCGTCTGCACGAGATTGGGCTGCATGGCGTCCTTCAGGAGTACGGCCATTGCACCGTCGGCCTTGAGGTCGCGGGCATAGACGGCCGACTTGTCGCGACGATAGGCGACGATGATGTCGCCGAGGCGCTTTTCCAGGTCCTTCAGGTCGGTCGACAGGCACAGGATGGCCATAACTTCCGAGGCGACTGTGATGTCGAAACCGGCCTCGCGCGGGAAACCGTTGGCGACGCCGCCGAGCGAACAGATGATCTCGCGCAGCGACCGGTCGTTCATGTCCATGACGCGGCGCCAGACGACACGGCGGGTGTCGATGCCGAGCTCGTTGCCCCAATAGATGTGGTTGTCGATCAGCGCCGACAGCAAGTTATGGGCAGTGGTGATGGCATGGAAATCGCCGGTGAAGTGGAGGTTCATGTCCTCCATCGGCACGACCTGCGCGTAGCCGCCGCCAGCGGCACCGCCCTTGACGCCGAAATTCGGTCCGAGCGAAGCCTCGCGGATGCAGACGATGGCCTTCTTGCCGAGGCGGTTGAGGCCATCGCCCAAGCCCACCGTCGTCGTCGTTTTGCCTTCGCCGGCCGGTGTCGGGTTGATGGCGGTGACGAGGATCAGCTTGCCATCCTTGTTGCCCTTCACCGACTTGATGAACTCGGCCGAGATCTTCGCCTTGTCGTGGCCGTAGGGCAGAAGATGCTCGCTCGGAATGCCGATCTTCTGGCCGATCTCCTGGATCTGCTTCTTCCTGGCGCCGCGCGCGATCTCGATGTCGGACTTCACTTCGGCCATGACGGCTTCCCTCTGGATTGGACGGATTTGACTAGTGTGGTCGCAAGAACAGCCCGGCATTGCAGGCGCGAGCATGTTCTACTCCTGTCGCTGCCGCGGCGTCAACTTTCATGCAACTATGTTTCCTGCCAAGAAAATACCTCTGCCGCCGGCCGCTCTGCTACAGGTTCTTTTTTGCGCCGGTTGCAGCGCCGTATAGAAGCCAGAGCAGGGGCGGTTCCGCCGTCTCAAAACAGCCGCCTAATACGCGAAAAGCGACAGAAGCAACGGCGCAAATTCACCAGCGCCGGCTGTGCGGAACGATCCGCTACTGCGTCAGCACGTTGCTGATCTCGACCATGTTCGAGCGCACCCTGAGTATGTAAAAGCCCATCGTCGTCAGATGTGTCGGCAACAGCCAGCCGTCCTCGCGGCCATTGGCGATGATGAAGGGCTGGATGCGCAGCGCCGAGACGAATTGCGCGTCCATCGTATCCCACAGGTTCTGCAGGTGCTTTTCTTTGATGACGTCCTCGAAGTCGGCCTGTGCGCCCTTCATCAGCCCGTAATAGGCATAGAGCTGGCCATAGGCGAACCAGAAGCGATCGTCGGCGCGCGTGTCGAACCAGCCATTATTGTGGTTTTCGGCACGCTCCTTGAGGATCGCCGAGGTCGAACCGATATCGGACGAGATGCGGTCGATATACTGCTTGAGATTGTCGGCGCGGGCATCGAACGTCGCCTGGCAGGCTGCGAGGCGGGCGTTGAAGGAGCGCAGCTTGCGCACCGCGTCGCGATAGTAGCTCGGCGTCGGCGTCTTGGGGCCGAACGGGTTCAGGCCGAAATACCAGGTTTCCTCATCGAACTGCAGATTGCCGCGGGCGTCCTGCAGGTCGGCGTCGATCTGCGAGGTGGTGCGGACGCGGCCGAGATTGTCGGCAAGCTCGGTCGCCGTGCGCCGCACCGCCTGGTTGATGCCGCGCTGGAACGACGCCTTGTTGTCCATGAACGGCGTGTGGTCCCAGTCGATGCCGAACAGGCCGAGCTTGTAAAGGATCATCGACGACACCCAGGCATTCTGGTTGACGTTGAAGTCGGTCAGGTCGGCCGCAACCTGGGCAATGGCTGAATTTCCGCAGGTCTTGGCCGTGTCGGTGCCGGTGCCGGCGGAAACCTGTTCACCGGCGGAGCTGTTGCGTTTTTCGAACGTGTATTTGTCGACGTAATTCGGGTCGAAATTGTTCCACCACTGGGTGGCGTAGAAGAAATTGACATAGAGGCCGATCAGCACGAGGACAGCCAGGCCGAGCACCGCCTTCAGGATCCAGCCGCGTTGCGTGTACCAGCGCCCCGCCCACAGGAACGGCCACAGGATCGCGCCGATGAGCAGGCCGATGCCGCGGCCAATCCACTGGAAAATCCGGGTGAAGAAATTCACGATCGGATCAAGCATGGCGATGTCACCCCCTCAGTCAGTCAAGCCGTAGAGGCGTGTGCGAAACGCCACCTTGTCCTTCAGATATGTGGTTTTCAGAACGTCCACAACATGCGATCGCCAGGCGTCGCTGAAGCCTTCATAGTCCCTGTAGAATCCCGGCTTGTTGAAGACGTAACGCGAAACGAAGTCCTGCGGCACGAAGTCCGAGATCAGCTGGTTGGTCAGCCAGGCGTCCGGATGGTCCGGCTTGGCGCGGATGACCAGGAAGCGCTGCTGCGGGAACACGTCCTCGATCTTGAGATGGCCGAGCTGGGCGATCTCGCGCTTGGCGGCGTTGAGGAAGGGAAAATTGCCGTCCCTGGTGATCAGATCGGTATGGCCGTGGATCCAGGTCTGCAGCCAGACCTTGTCGACGTCGGTCAGATTGCGGTCGGGATCGGCGTCGCGGATCAGCGCGCGCACCACCATTTCGGCGCGATGCTCGAGATAGCCGGAGGTTTCGATCCACGAGGCGCGCGGCAGCTCGATGCGGCCGGTCGAGGCGAGGAACTTGAATACCTTGTCGGCATCGTGGATCGAAAGGTAACTCACCTGCCACGGCCGCGAGCGGCGGAAACCGGGCGCTGCCGGGTCGCTGATCACCGTCGTCACGTCGGGATCGACGAACACATAGAGCCCACCGAAATGGCTGGTCCAATAGGCATTGTGACGGAAGATCACCTGGTCCGGCACCAGCGCATTCTCGCGGATGTCGCCGCAGATCTTCGCCAGCTCGACCATGTGGGCCAGCATAGCGTTGTCGCGCCAGGCATCCGGCTCCTGCTTCAGCCGGTCGACCAGCTTGCCGAGTTCGGCGGCCTTGCCGAGCACATCCTCGGCCGACAGCACCTTGAATTCGACCTGGTTGATCGACAGCAGGTCCTCGATGTCGTCGACCTTGGGGACCGAGTCCTCGATCTCGCCGTAGATGACGTCCTTGATCGTCAGCGCATCGATGGCGCGCTGGTTCTTCGACATGAATTCGTACATCAGCAGCGAGGTGTTGGAGAATGCCGTGTGCACCACCGGCAGGTCGATCTGCGACGGCGTCAGGATGATAAAGCGACGGTTGACCTCGTTCGGATCGAGGTAGCTGTAGTCGCCGCATTCCTCGGCGACCTGCGGCGAGAAGCCAGTGCGATCGATCTCGAAGCTTTTCAACTTGGTCGGCTTCAAGCCGAACGCGATCATCGCCTTGTTGTAGCGCTGGATCAGGTGCGGCTCGTCGATCGTCAGCAGCCGGCCGTAGATCAGCTCGTTGTCGCGCAACAGATCGGGCTTCTTGGCGGGGCTCATGCTTTCTTCTTCCCGTTCACGGGGAGAAGGTGTCCGAACGGCGGATGAGGAGCGCGAACGCTCCTTCTTCCCTTGTGGGAGAAGGTGGCCGAGCGAAGCTCGGTCGGATGAGGGGTGTTCCAGCTTGACGAATACCCCTCATCCGTCGCCTTCGGCGACACCTTCTCCCACAAGGGGAGAAGGGGGCGTCGGCGCATCTCACGCATTCCATAGCCCCTTCTTCTTCATCTCCTCGATCTCGCGGACGGCACGTTCCCGCAGCCGAGTATCGCGGATCATCTTGCTCACCGCGGCGTCGTCGGACTTGTCGGAATAACGGAATTCGGAATCCGCATAGCGATTGATCTCCTGCATGACCATGTCCATCGAGAATGGCCCGCGCAGTTCCTCGATCATGGCTTTCTTGTCGTCGTAACTCTTGTGCATGAAGGCTTCCGGCTTTTCGAACCACTCGTCGGGCAATTCGATGTCCATGGCGCGCATCTTGATCGCGTCGGTGACGTTCTTGATGGCGCGGCCGGTAAAGCGCGGTTCGGCATCCTTGATCATGTGCAGATAAGTCCCGATGTCGGCCATCGTCTTCGGTGCGCCGTTCTCCTTCATATAGCGCTCGTAGACCTTCATCAGCCCGTCTTCGTGCGGCTTTTCATGCTCCTCATAGGCTTCCATCACCGCGCGCTGGATCTCTTGCGCCGCATAGAGCTTGTGATCGCCGAGCGGGATCTTGTGGTTCTTGCCGGCGAGCAGAACGAAAATGTCGATGTAGTCGTCGCGGCTCTGCGGGCCATCGACCAGCCAGCGCGCGCCGGCGCGCTGGCGCAATGCGTCGTCGACGTTCTCGGGATAGTTGGAAAACATGCCGAACGAGCAATTGCCGCGCACCACGGTGCCGGCACCCCCGAACGCGTCCATAAGCACACCGGTGATTTCCTGCTGGCCGGCAGAGGCACGGTCGTCTGAGCGGCGTGCGGCGACCTGGTCGATATCGTCGATTGTGCCGAAGCCGATGACGCGCGGGTTCAGCACATTGTTGATGAACTGGCGGCAGTTCTGGCCCGACTTGCCCTGGTAGGACGAGATCTG
The DNA here is from genome assembly GCF_040322515.1 of Mesorhizobium sp. M0136. Classification (NCBI taxonomy): domain Bacteria; kingdom Pseudomonadati; phylum Pseudomonadota; class Alphaproteobacteria; order Hyphomicrobiales; family Phyllobacteriaceae; genus Mesorhizobium; species Mesorhizobium sp. M0136. The sequence goes on along the minus strand of NZ_JAMYTP010000006.1, from coordinate 274,473 downwards.
GTCGACGCCGAAATTCTCGTAAGCAAAGGGATAGCCGGCGACCTGGCAGTAGCCGTTGACGAGACCGGCGATCATCTGGATCAGCGTCGTCTTGCCGGTGCCGGGCGCGCCGTCCCCGATGAAGGTGAACAGGAAGCCGCCGAGCTCGACAAACGGGTTCAACTCGCGCTCGAAGTCGTAGGCCATCAGCATCTTGGCGAGCTTGACCGACTGGTATTTGGCGATGTGGTTGCCGACGACCTCCTCCGGCTTCTTGAAGGTCATGACCAACGGTTTTGCCCGCTTGCCCGGCGCGACGTCGAAACCATCGAGCGTGAAATCGTCGACGTCGATGCGGATATGCGCGTTCTCGAACGGGCCGATGCCGTCGAAGCGGCCTTTTCGCGCCAAAAGCCCATCGATGGCAATGCGGGCAAAGGCGCGCGCCCGGGTCATCAGGTCGGCGTCGTCCTTCGCGCCGGATATCGCCCTGTCGAGGCCGGCCACGATCGATTTCACCGCGTCCTGGGGCGTGTCGAACAGAAAGTCCGGCTCGGGCGTGTCGTTCGGCGCCTCGCCGTCGCTATCGATCAGCTGGAACAGATAGGAGGCGAAGCTGAAGGCGGAAATATAGGCCGAAGCCGACAGCAGCTTTTTGAATGTGGCGGCCTCGTCGCCTTCGAGCGGCGCGCGGGCGTTTTTCGCCTGCAGGCTTTCGAGGTCAGAGCCTTCGGCGAAGACATCGGATATTGCCAACGCAATGGCCAGCCCACGCCGGGCGCGAAACAGCAGCATGTGCTGCGGGATGGTCAGCAGCTGGTCGTCGGGATGGACGGCAGCGACGGTTTTGGCGAGCTCGACCTCGCGCGTGCGGCGAACCGAGCCCACCGAAACGGTCGAGACGAAGCGGCGGTTGGTGCCGGCAAGCGCGGTACCGGATTCGCGCGATGGGTCCTCCAGCACGACGATGCGGGTGATGAAACTTTGCGCAGTGGCGCGGTGCTTTTCGATTGCCGCTTCCGGGATGGTGGTCAGACCGGTGTCCATGGAGGATACTCCGCGATTTGATGGTCAGACGTCGCTGATGACCTGCCCTTTGGACAGGATATGGACCTTGTAGCCCGAAAAGATCTTCTGCGCCTCGCCGGCGGCGTAAAGCGACTGATAGGCCTCATGCGGAATCAGCGCGTGGTTCTCGTAGCTCGACACGCCCTGGCGTGCGGCCTCGAGATCGTCGGTGTTGATGAAGAATTCCTGCGTCGTCTTCTCGCTCGAAAACAGCCCCTTGCGGCCGGGCTTCTCGGCCTTGGAAAAGACCTCCTGGATAGTCCAGGTCAGCAGCCAGGCGTTTTCCGGCTTGCGCACTTTGGCCAGCACTTCGTTCACCGTCGAATTGTTGTCGGTAATGCCGGCAGAATAGAACGGGCCGAGCACGACGCGGCGCAGCTGCTTGGGATGCAGCGTCTCGAAATCCTTGTCGAGGTTGACCGCGATCGTCGCCGGCGACAGCGTGTAGGCGGAATTCTTCTCGGTGAAATCGTCGAAACGGTGGGCGAGTTCGGGATTGAGCAAGCCGTCGACCGGCAGCGGAATGTCGACCCTCTCATTAAGCTTGCCGCTGCTATCGACCAGCTGCCGGATCATGTCGTCGGAGGAATCCTCGACCGTCGCCATGTAGACCAGCGGCAGGTTGGCGCTGCCGTCGAAGCAGGCCCAGTGGACCAGATAATAGGGCCGCAGCGTCTTCGGGTTGACCGAAACCTTGGCCGTCTGGGCGAGCGTGAACGGGCCGAAGGTGGTCCCGCTCTTGACGTCTTCGAGGTAAAGCCGCTCGGCCATCGACTTCTGCAACGCTTCGGGAAATTCCTTGTGGCGCAGAATGAAGTCGGCCATTTCCTCGCGCAGCTCGCTGGCCGAAGGGATGACGGCGAGACGGCTGTCGGCCTGGAGGCGGTCGTTTTCCAGTTCGAGCAGGTTCTGGAAAACCGGAAAACCGCTTTCGGCGCGCGAGATGCGGAACGTCTCGGTGAAACCCAGCCGGTTGCGCCAGCACGAGAACGACTTTTCGAGCCGCGCAATATATTCGGCGACGACCTTGGCGACGATGCCGTGCCGATAGAGCGGCGAGCGATCGTCGCGCATGAACACTTCGAGGCCGCCAAGTGCAGCCGCGATCGCCGAGAAATAGCGCGCCGCGGCTTCGTTTTCGGGGGTCATGCTGCCAGCCCTTGGGAGCAGTGCACGTGCAGCAATTACGACTGCACGTAATTTGCCGAATTGTGCTTCTTCATCACATCGTCGAAGCGGCGGGCGAAGGCGTCGTCGGCGAGCTTCTTGCGGCGCTGGATGTCGGCGGTGGCGACCATGTTCTTCTCGTGCATTTCAAGCAGATCGCCGATGTGCTTTTGCGAGGCGGCACCAATGCCGGCCATGGTCTCCTCGGCGGTGTTGTCGACCTGGCTGCCCAGCGTGTTGATCTTATGGGCGACATCCTGCTGGGCGGCGGTCTTCAGCGAATCTTCCAGGGCCTTGTACAGCACGATGCGCTGCTCGGTATCGATGGTCAGCTTGTTGATCAGCGTCGATTGCGCCGCGATCTGATTGTTGAGCGAATCGACGAAGGTCTGGAACATCGAGGTGTAGCGCTCCAGCGTCTGGCTCTCGGCCAGCAATTCCTGCTCCTTGGCCTGCTTTTCGTTGTATTCCGTGGCCAGTTTCGAGCGTTCGCCTTCAAGCTGCGTGCGCTCCTTCTGGCTGGTCGAGGCGGCGATCTTGTTCTCGATGTCGAGCAGCATCGGGTTGAGTTCCTCGATGCGCTTCTGCACGGTCTCGAGATTGGACATGGTTGTCTTGCGGCGCTCGATCACCTGCGACAGGCTGGCCTCGGAGGTCTTGTAGCGCGTGTCGAGAACCTGCTTCTGCGCCTTGAGGATGCCGACGATGGTGTCGGATTTCGCCAACAGCTCCTGCAAATTGCCGGCCAGCGACATGTTGCGGACGCGGTCGGTGCGCATGCGCTGTTTGCGCTGGCTGGAGAAGACGCCGACGAAATTCTCCCAGCCGGTGTAGTTCTTCATGCTCTCGAATTCGGCGCCGAAGACGTTGGTGGCGTCCTCCAGGCCGATGATCAGGTCGGCGATATTGCCTTCCATCACCTTCTGCTGCTTCAGCACGTCCTCGATGCGGGCATTCTCGATGTCGAAATTGGCGTCGCCGATCTTCTTGTCGGCGGTGGCGAGCGTGTCGAGCACGCTACCGGACTGCTCGATCTTGGTGCGCATGTCCTCTACGACCTGCTTGGTCTTGGCAATCTCGGCATCGAAATTCTGCAATGTCGCCATTGGGGCCTCCCGCTTCGGCATCGGTTTTCGTGTCGCGAACCGCCGTGACTATATGTGCCGGGTTTGGCGAATGAAAGACGGAAGACGGGCGACACCAGGAAACGAGGCAACTGGGGTCACGCTCAGGGCTTGGGATCAGCCTTGAGGTAGGCGATGACATTGGCGATGTCCTCGTCGCTGGTCAGGCCGGAGAAGGCCATTTTATTGCCGGGGACCTTCTGCCGCGGCGCGCGCAGGTATTCGGCAAGGCTTATTTCGTCCCAGACCAGGCCGGCGGCGCCGCCGTCCTTCATCCCCTGCGAGTAGCGGCTGAGATAACTGTCCGCGGTGCCGGCGGTGCGTCCGACGACACCCAGCAGATGCGGGCCGACCTTGTCGCGTTCGCTCGTTGCCTCGTGACAGGCCATGCATCTGTTGAAGACCTTCTTGCCGAGAGCGGCATCGCCGTCGGCATGCGCGGCAAGAGCTCCGACGATGAGGAAAGCAGTTGCAGACGAAATGGCTCGAAGCATGGGAACTCCCCGACGGCTCTGGCTGAGAGGTTTTGAAAATAGGAAGCAAGCCTTAACAAGCGCCGCACGATGACGCGATCGCGGAACGAATGTCGGCTGGGCGGACGGATGGACGCAACGCGCTGGTCAGGTTTTGATGAAGCCGATGAAATCGTCGGGCATGGCGCGGCCCATTTCCTCTTCCCAATGGCGGCGGCAGAGTGAGACATAGACGTCCTTGCCGATCGCCACCTGTTCACCCTGTTTCGCCACCTTGCCGTCGGCCCCTAGGCGTACCACCATCGTCGCCTTGCGGCCGCAACGGCAGATGGTGCGCACCTCGCGCAGCTCGTCTGATATCGCCAGCAGGGCGCGCGAGCCGGAAAACAGCTTGCCCTGGAAATCGGTGCGCAGGCCATAGCACATGACCGGAATGTTCAGCCGGTCGGCGATGCGGGCGAGTTGCCAGACCTGATCCTCTTCGAGGAACTGCGCCTCGTCGACAAAGACGCAATGCACCGTGGCGTGGTCATGATGCTCGGCGACCCGGGCAAACAGATCGTCGCCGTCGCGGAACAACTCGGCCTCCGTCTCCAAGCCGATACGCGACGAGATCAGCCCGGTATCGCCCTTGCGGTAGTGGCCGGCGATGAACAGCATCGTCGTCATGCCACGCTCGCGGTAATTGTACGAGGCCTGCAACAGCATCGTCGTCTTGCCGGCATTCATCGTCGCATAATGGAAGTACAGCTTGGCCATGCCGTCCTTTTAAGCCGAGTTGCAACAAAGCGGGGAGGGGGAGCGCCTACATTCCACCGGGAAAAGACGACTTCCATCCGTAAAGCGGCGGGCGTGTCGCCGATCGGCCAGCCTGCGCCGTTGTTCGTGATTGCCTTAGTGCTTGAAACCGCAGCAGAATGGTGTTTGGCTGACGGAACAAAGGTGGAAATAAAACCGCCACTTCGCTTCACCGAGAACTGAAATGGGAGAATTTCTATGTCGCGCATGAGTTCATTCGTCGCCGGTCTCGGCCTGGCGGCTTTTCTATCCACGACTGGGGCCTTCGCCGGTGATGCGGAAAGCTGCAAGACGGTGCGGCTGTCCGATGTCGGCTGGACCGACATCCAGGCGACTACCGGCGTCGCCTCGGTGCTGCTCACGGCGCTCGGTTACGAGCCGCAGGTGATCCAGCTTTCGGTGCCGGTGACCTATGCGTCGCTGAAGAACAAAGACCTCGACGTGTTCCTCGGAAACTGGATGCCGTCGATGACCAACGACATCAAGGACTATACCGCCGAAGGCTCGGTCGAGACCGTCAGCGAAAATCTCAGCGGTGCCGGCTATGGCATCGTCGTTCCGACCTATGTCGCCGATGCCGGTGTCAAGACGCTAACCGATCTCGGCAAGTTCAAGGACAAGTTCGACGGCAAGATCTATGGTATTGAGGCCGGCAATGACGGCAACCGCATTATCCTCGATATGATCAAGGATCCGAAGACCAATCTCGAAGGCTTCGAACTGGTCGAGTCTTCCGAGGCCGGCATGCTCACCCAGGCCGAGCAGTCGATGAAGAACAATGAATGGATCGCCTTCCTCGGCTGGACGCCGCATCCGGTGATGGGCGCCATGAAGATCACCTATCTCGAGGGGATGGGCGACAGCGGCTTCGGCGCCGCCACCGTGCATACCAATGTGCGCAAGGGCTACATGAGCGAATGCCCGAACGCCGGCAAGTTCATCGCCAATCTGAAGTTCAACCTGGACATGGAAGGCGAGATGATGGACGCGATCCTGAAGGGCGCCGACGCCAATACCGCCGCGACCGACTGGCTGAAGAAACACCCTGACGCGATCACCCCCTGGATCGCCGGCGTCACCACCTTCGACGGCGGCGATGCGGCGGCTGGGGTGAAAACGGCGCTCGGAAGCTGACCCGACCATCTGGCATGACGAGACAAGGGGCAGCCACGGTAGAAATGGCTGCCCTTTTTCATATCCTGTGACAAGATGACCGTGCGGCGAAGGACGGCGCCGGCAGAAGAGGGGCTAGATGGATCCGATCTCCAAATTCCTGGTCAGTTACAAGATTCCCATCGGGGCATGGGGGAAGGCGTTTTTCGGCTTTCTCACCGACAATTTCGACACCATCTTCAGGGCTTTTTCCAACACCCTCAACTTCCTGCTCGACGGCATCGTCGACGGGCTGCTGTTGCTGCCGCCGGTTCTGCTGATCGCGCTGATCGCTCTGCTCGCCTATTTCCTGCAGCGCTCGAAAGGCCTGGCTTTGGCGGTATTCATTGGATTGCTGTTCATCCTCAACCAGAACCTGTGGAAGCAGACGGTGGAGACGCTGGTGCTGGTGGTCGCCGCCGCCGCCGTGTCGATGGCCATCGGCGTGCCGCTCGGCATCTGGGCCGCGCACAAGCCGAAGGTGTATCGCGTCATGCTGCCGGTGCTCGACCTGATGCAGACGCTACCGACCTTCGTCTACCTGATCCCGGTGCTGACCCTGTTCGGCCTCGGCAATGCGCCCGGCCTCATCGTCACCATCATCTTCGTCATTCCGACCTCGGTTCGGCTCACCCATCTCGGCGTCACCTCGGTGCCGAAATCGATCGTCGAGGCGGGCGAGGCGTTCGGCGCCACCAAACGCCAGCTGCTGTGGAAGGTCGAGCTGCCTTCGGCGCTGCCGACCATCATGGCCGGCTTGACCCAGTCGATTATGCTGTCGCTGTCGATGGTGGTGTTCGCCGCCCTTATCGGCGCCGGCGGCCTCGGCACCGAGATCAACCGCGCGCTCGGTTCGCGCCGGATCGACCTAGGGCTTGAGGCAGGGCTGGCCATCGTCGTGCTTGCCATCGTGCTCGACCGAATGACGCGCATCGGCGTGGGAGGCAAGAAATGACCGTCGCCGTCGATTTCAGAAATGTCGACATCGTCTTCGGCGCCGACCAGGCAGGCTCGCTGGCGCTGATCGACAGCGGCGCCACCCGCGCCGAGATCCTCGAACAGACCGGCAACGTACTGGGCTGCGCCGGCGCCAGCCTCACCGTGAACGAGGGCGAGATCTCGGTGCTGATGGGGCTTTCCGGCTCCGGCAAATCGACGCTGCTCAGGGCCGTCAACCGGCTGAACGTGGTCTCGCGCGGCCAGGTGCTGGTCAAGGACGGCGACGGCACGGTCGACGTCGTGACCTGCGACGAGGCGACGCTTCGGCGGTTGCGGCAGAAACAGGTGGCAATGGTGTTTCAGCAGTTCGGCCTGCTGCCGTGGCGCACAGTGGAGGAAAATGTCGGCCTCGGCCTCGAGCTCGCCGGCGTGCCTGAAGCCGAGCGCAAGGAGCGGGTGACCAAACAGCTGAAGCTGGTTCATCTCGACCAGTGGTCGAAGAAATACGCGCATGAGCTTTCCGGCGGCATGCAGCAGCGCGTCGGCCTGGCGCGCGCCTTCGCCACCGAGGCGCCGATCCTGCTGATGGACGAGCCGTTCTCGGCACTCGACCCGCTGATCCGGACCAAGCTGCAGGACGAGCTGCTGCAGCTTCAGGCCGAGCTGAAGAAGACCATCATCTTCGTCAGCCACGACCTCGAGGAGGCGCTGAAGATCGGCACCCACATCACTATCATGGAGGGCGGGCGCATCGTGCAGACCGGTGCGCCGGAAGACATCGTGCTGCGGCCCGCCAACGACTATGTCCGCGACTTCATCGCCAATGTGAACCCGCTCTCGGTGTTGACCGCGTGGAACGTCATGCGCGACCGCCGCGACCTCGAACATGGCGAGAACGGCTGGGTGTGGCTCGACCGGCGCAAGACGACGCGCTTCAAGATCGACGAGCATGGGCTCGTGGCGGCGGCCGAGCGCGACGGCAAGCCGGCGGTATGGGTGTCCTGCGCCGATGTCGAAGCCCAGCCGGAGGAGACGGCGCAGGTGTTCTGGGCCAATCCCGGCACCTCGCTGAAGACCGTGATGCTGGCCATGCATCGCTCGCAGACCGCACCGGTGGCGCTGTTCGACGACCAGTCGCGCTTCGTCGGCGCCATCGGCGTCAGGGATGTGCTGAGCGCGGTGCTGCGAAGATAATTTTTCTCCTTGGTGAGAACCGAGACCAAACGCCGCGCGAAGGAACGCCGGCTTAGCCCGATACCGCAAGCTAAACCGCCAGCGGCAATCTCAGTTCCGTCAACAGGCCGCCATCGGGGTGATTGGACAGGATGACCTCGCCGCCGGCGCCGCGGGCGATGTTGCGGGCGATGGTCAGGCCGAGGCCGAGGCCGCCGGTCTGACGGTTGCGCGACTGTTCCAGGCGCACGAACGAGCCGAACACGGCGTCGAGCTCGGCTTGCGGTATGCCCGGCCCTTCGTCATGGATCGCCAGCGTGATTGTCTTGCCTGATTGACGCAGGCTGAGATGCGCCCTCTTGCCATAGGTCACCGCGTTCTGGACGAGGTTGGTGACGCAGCGCCGGAGCGCGACCGGCCGCGCCATGCAGATCAGGCCGCGCGAGCGCCCGTCTTCATTCTCGAAGGAGACCTCGTCGAAGCCGTCGGCGATCGATTCTACCAGCGACCAGAAATCGATCCTCTCGCTCTTCTCCTCGGTCACCTCGAAAGTGGCGAAGTCGATGACCGAGCTGGCAATGCCTTCGATGTCGGCGAGGTCGTGCGCCAGTGCGGCGCGCACGGACGAATTCCTCAGCAGTTCGAGGCGCAGCCGCATCCTGGTCAGCGGCGTGCGCAGGTCGTGCGCCAGTGCGGCCGCAAGATGCTCTCGGTCCTCGACGTAGGCGCGCAGCCTCGCCTGCATGGCATTGACCGCCTTTGCCGCGGTACGCACCTCGCGGCTGCCGCTCTCGGCGATCGGCGGGCTCTTCAGGTCCTCGCCGATCCGCTTCACCGCGGTCTCCATCATCCTGTAGGGCGCCGTCAGCCGGCGCAGCGACCAGATCGAGGAAGCCACCACCAGCCCGGCGATTAAGGCATAGAGCGGCAGGCTATCGAAGCTCAGTATCGGCCCGGCCGGCGTGTTCGGTTCGGTGAAGTTCAGCCACTGGCCGTCGGCAAAGCGAAGCGAAGCCGTCAGCTTGTCGCTCTGGGCGAAATCGGCCGCCAGCACCAGCAGGTCGCGCTCGACCTGGCCGATATCGGGACCGGCGACCGTCCCACCGGGAGCGTCCGCTTCGTGCGTTGCCAGGTCGCGGCGGACCCGTGCATCGGTGATCCCGAACTTCGACAGCCGGCCGACCAATATGTCTTCCAGTTCGGCCAGCTCGTCGTCGCCCGCTATCGACGAGGTGACGGCGGGCGTGTCGGAGACGGTGAGCGCATAGGTGGCATTGAACAGCCCGGAGGCCGTCGCCTTGCGCTGTTCTGGGGTGGCATCATGCATCAGCTGCACCAGCGAGAAGGCGCGGTCGTTCAGCCGATAGAGATCGACGACGTCATTGGCGGCCGCACGGTCGCGCGAAACGATGTAAAGGGTCGCGATCTGGCTGATCAGCAGGCCGGCGATGACGATGAGCAGCACCCAGACCGGCAGCGTTTGCGGCAGGATGCGTCTCATTCGGAGGTCGTCTCAGGCAGGAACTGGTAGCCGCCGCTGCGCACGGTCAGGATCAGCTTCGGCGTTTTCGGGTCGTCCTCCATCTTGCGCCGCAGCCGGCTGACCAGAATGTCGACGCTGCGGTCGAAGCTGTAGCCGCTGTCGCCGCCGGACAGCTCGATCAGCTGCTCGCGGCTCAGTACGCGCTGCGCGCTCTTGACGAAGGTCTGCAGGAGATTGAATTCGGCCATCGTCAGCTCGATCCTGACGTCGCCGGGCGCCATTAGCCGGCGGCGCGAACAGTCCATCGTCCAGCCGGCGAAATGGTAGATCTGCCGCGAGGCGGCGCGTCGCGGCTCGGCGGCGCCATTGCGTCTCAAGACGGCACGAATGCGTGCGAGCAGCTCGCGCGGATCGAAGGGTTTCGGCACGTAGTCGTCCGCGCCCATCTCCAGCCCAACCACGCGGTCGGTTGTCTCGGTAACCGCGGTCAGCATGATGATCGGCGTCGAATAATTGGCGCGCAAGTCGCGGCAGAGCTCCAGCCCGCTCTTGCCGGGCAGCATGACGTCCAGGACGATCAGGTCGACCTGGGCGCGGCGCAGGACGGTCTCCATCTCGGTGCCGTCGGCGGCGACCGATGTATGCAGCCCTCGCTTCTGGAAGAATTCCTGAAGCAGGTCACGAATGCCCTTGTCGTCGTCGACGATCAGTATGTGGGGGTCGGATTTCACAGGAAACCTGTCATTTGTGGATCGCCCAAGCGGTGCTTCGGCCGTCAGCCAGACGATAGAATTCAGGCCATAAGTTGGCCAGTGAAGATCGGCGGCCCGATCCGGGCTGCCCAGAAACAATCCAGAAACAAAATTCTACAATCCGGAAAAACTGCCGAAAAAAATCAAGGTCATAAGTGGTGCCGTGGCGGTCAGGTCATCGGCTGCGACACGCGTTACGGGATTACGGATAGACCAATGCAAAGGTTCTCGATCAGTCTGATGGGTGCGTTGCTTTCCATTTCGCTCGTCACGGCTGCGGTTGAACAAGCCGATGCAAAACTGGCCGATGCAAAGGTGGCCAATGCAAAGGCGGCCGATGCAAAGGTGGCGACCACCCGCAGCGAGCGTTGCATCGATCTGAACCGCCAGTTTGACGAAGCCCTCGAAACCCATGCCGCGGCAACGCAGGTCACCGCGGCGAAAGCACTTCAAAGAAAGGGAAACCGGTTCTGCGCCAACAAGAAACAGGCACAGGGAATCCGGATGCTCGCGAACGCCTTGAAGCTGCTTGGAGTGACACCGATCGATCCCGTTCAGTGACACTCAATCCGATCTGCACAAAAAGGAAGTGAAGCCATGAAAAAGTCTCTCCTCTCCGCCCTCGGTCTCGCCATCGCGCTGGCCGTCTCGATGCCGGTTCTCGGCGCCAGCAGCGCCAATGCCGCGACCACCACCCCGGCTGCGACGACAACGACGACCGCTGCGCCGGCCAAGGCCGTGAAGAAGGTCGCTGCCAAGAAGACCGTCAAGAAGCACAAGAAGCACGCGGTCAAGGCAGCTCCGAAGGCCTGATCAAGCGACATCTTTCTACCCTATGAGAAGACCGCTCCAGTTGCGATTTGCCTGGAGCGGTCGTCTTTTTTATAGCGTGCAGACAATAGGGGGCAGTCCCGGCCCACACCCCCGTTGAACGCCAGACGGCAGTTCCCACATAGGCACGGATTTTTGAGCTGCGTCCGCCGGGAAGCCGCTCGCGCGCGGTTGAATGGACGACCGCTTTTGCCCATGTCAAAATGACCGCAAAGCCGTCGTACTCAATTGCCGGTCCAATGCCCGAAATCACGACAAAACCCCGTACCAGCACGAAGCCGAAAGTCGAACGGCCGAAGCTCTACAAGGTTATCCTGGTCAATGACGATTTCACGCCGCGCGAGTTCGTCGTGACTGTGCTGAAGGCCGAGTTCAAGCTCAGCGAAGACCAGGCGCATAGGATAATGATCACCGCGCATCGGCGCGGCGTCTGCGTCGTCGCCGTCTTCACCAGGGATGTCGCCGAGACCAAGGCGGCGCGGGCAACCGATGCCGGCAAGGCCAAGGGTTATCCGCTGATGTTCACGACGGAGCCGGAGGAGTAGGGCTCCTTTTCCCTTCTCCCCTTGCGGGAGAAGGTGGCCGAGCGAAGCTCGGTCGGATGAGGGGTGTTCCAGGGGACGCCGACGCCTCATTTCTTCCGGCAACCCTCATCCGTCTTGGCGCTTCGCGCCAATCCACCTTCTCCCACAAGGGGAGAAGGAAGGACGGTGCCGCTACCGCCCTTCGCGGTACCACATCGAGCCCATCGCCAGAAGCAGCAGGCCGAGGCCGAGGAAGCCGCCGAACAGCGGCACCCGCGAGACGGCCTTGAGCACGCTGTCGTCGGTGGTGCGCAGGCCGATCCAGTCATTGCCGGAGGCCGCGCCCGACGAACGGACCGGGACGATTGATGGCAGCGTGACCGTGCTGGTGAGATTGCCAAGTGGCGAGGCCGGCGCCAGCCGGCGAACGCTGCCGCCGGTTGCCTCAGCCGGTGGTTTCAGCCGGTTCTCGGTGGAGACGACATCGGTGAATTCCGGGGCGTTGACCGGCCCGACATGGGCCAATGCCGTCAGGTCGCCATTGCCGACCTGGTAGAGACCGATTTCGCTGGTCTCGACGCTGCCGAGGAAGACACCTGGTTCGGATTTCTCGAGCCTGACGATCAGTGCCTTGCCGGATGGCGTGATGACTTGCGCCGGGCCGGGGTCGTCGCTCATCGTCTGGCGGCGGATTTCAAGCACCATGCCGCGGCCGTCGGCGGTCAGCCGCTCTTCCTCGAGTTCGGGCTCCTTCATCAGCCAGTGGGCGATGCGCCGGTAGAGTTGGACGTGCGGCCCACCGCCCTCGAAGCCGCGCGCCCACAGCCAGCCTTGGTCGGACAGAAGCATGCCGACGCGGCCTTCGCCCTTGCGATCGAGCAGCAGCAGCGGCCGGTTGTCGGCGCCCTTCATCACCACCTCGCCCTCGGGGTTCTCGACTCCGATGGTGCGGAACCAGCGGCTCCAGTGCGGCGGCTCGGTCGCGGAGCCGTCGAGCCCACGCGTTACCGGATGACGCTGGCCTGTATCGGTGAGGCGCGGGTAGAAGGCCTTGTCGATGACCTCGCCGGTCGGCATTGCCGGCAGCGCCGACATCAGCGGCGTGCGGGCGATCGAGCTTTCGCCGGCATATTCGGGGCCTGCCGCGATCAGCAGCGCGCCGCCCTTTTCGACATATTCGGAGATATAGTCGTAATAGAGGATCGGCAGGACGTCGCGGTGCTGATAGCGGTCGAAGATGATCAGGTCGAAATCCTTGATCTTCTCAACAAACAGCTCGCGCGTCGGGAAGGCGATCAGCGACAATTCGTTGATCGGCGTGCCGTCCTGCTTTTCCGGCGGGCGCAGGATGGTGAAGTGCACGAGGTCCACCGAAGCGTCGGATTTCAGCAAATTGCGCCAGGTGCGCTCGCCCGCATGCGGTTCACCGGAAACGAGCAGTACCCGCAGATTTTCGCGAATACCGTCGATCAGCGCGATGGCGCGGTTGTTGGTGTCGGTGAGTTCGCCCGGCTCGTGGTTGATGGCGAGTTCGACAATGTTGCGCCCGGCGCTGGGAATAGTCACCTGCAGCGGCATCGCCTGGCCGATGTTGGCGTGCTCGACCGATACCTGCTCGCCATTGACCGATACGCGGACATCGACCGGGCCGGTGTCGTTGTTGGTGGCGATGACGCGATAGGTCATGTCGAGCGGCTTGCCGACGAGGCCGAAGCGCGGCGCATTCTCGAAGCGAATGCGACGGTCCTTTTCATGCTCGTTGCCGGTAATCAGCGCATGCAGCGGGGCATTGAAGTCGGGTGTGCCGGACGGTGCGTCATGCACCTCGCCATCGGTGATCATGATGGCGCCGCCGATGCGCGATGGCGGCACGTCGCGGAAAGCATTTTCGAGCGAGGAAAACAACCGCGTCTCGGTGCGCTCGTCGGCGGCTTCGGCCTTGCCGGCTTCGACGACACGAACGTCGAACTGCTTGAAGCGGCCGAGACGCTGCTGAAGCCCGGCTAACGCCGCGTCGGTCTGCTTGGTGCGGTCGCCGATATCCTGGCTCTGGCTGCGGTCGACGACGACGGCGACGATGCTTTTCAGCGGCTCGCGCTCTTCGTCGAGGAACACCGGATTGAGCAGCGCCGCAGCCAGGGCAATCAGGGCTGCCAGGCGGAAAATCGCACCGCGCTGGCGAAACCAAAGGCCGGCCAGCGCCAGCAGCAGCAGCGGCACCAGGACCACTGCGAGCAGCGGCCAGGTGATGAGCGGTTCGAAGGAGAGCGACCAGTTCATGGTCTACTGCCCCAGCCGTTCGAGCAGCACCGGGACGTGCACCTGATCGGACTTGTAGTTGCCGGTCAGCATGTACATCATGATGTTGACGCCGGCGCGCAGCGCATAGATGCGCTGCATCGGATCCGAAGGCACCGTCGGCAATAGCGGGTCGCCATTCTCGTCGACCGCCCAGGCGCCGGCGAAATCATTCGCGGTGATCATGATTGGCGAAACGCCGTCGCCGGTGCGCACCGGGCGGTTCTCGGTGTTGCTGGCTTCGAGCGATGCCTCGACCCAAAGCGGGCTGCCGGCAAAACGGCCAGGAAACTCCGGAAGAATGTAGAAGGATTTGGTCAGCACGTGGTCCGACGGCACCGGTTCCAGCGGTGGCACGTTGAGGTTGCCGAGGATGTCGCGCAGCCGCTCCGTAGCCGGGCTGGTCGAATCCGCACCAATGCCATTGGCGAACTGGTCACGGGTGTCGAACAAGACCGTTCCGCCCTGCTGCATATAGGCGTCGATGCGGGCGATGGCGGCCTCGCTCGGCATCGGGGCCGAGGGATCGATCGGCCAGTAGATCAGCGGGTAGAAGGACAGTTCGTCCTTCGAGATGTCGACGCCGGCGGGTGCTCCGGGTTCGAGCGCGGTTTTTTCGATAAGAAAGCGGGTCAGCCCTTCGAGCCCGGCGCGGCTGATCGAATCGACACCCGGTTCGCCGGTCAGCACGTAGGCGATCCGGGTCTTTGAAATGTCCCCGATCGCCTCTGTATCTCCCGGTTTGGCGTCGTCGGCACGCGCGACGTCCGCTTGGCCAATCAAGGCGCCGAGCGCCATCAGCAGGACGGCTGCCGTCGCCGCAGCGCCGGCACGGCGCGGCCGGCGCGACAACAGGCCGCCCATCCAGAATACGGCAAGCGTGTCGAGCACCATCAGCACCAGGGCGGTGGTGACAAGCGGACCTTTGAGGTTGCGCTGCTCGTCGAAGGCATACTGGATGGTGGTGACCGGCACCGTGATTTCAGGCCGGGCCAGCGGCGTGAATGCGCTGTCGCCACCGAGCAGATTGTGAGCGAACACTCCCGTTTCCGAGCCGTAGAGGCCGGGCGGGTTTTCCAGCGTCACCGCCAGCGGGCCGGCGCCGGGCACCAGAGGCCTGGCATCCGGTGTCGGCGGCACCAGCGTGCCGTCGGCAGCGATCATGCGATAGGGTGCCAGCGACGTGGCGGCTGCCTCGGCATTGGCCACCGCCGAGCCCTGGTTGCGCGACAATTGCACGATGCGCCGCAGCATCTCGACGAAGCTGCCGGAGATCGGCAGGTTGGACCACGTCGCCTCGGGGGTGACGTGGAACAGTACGAGGGTGCCCTTGTCCTTCTTCATCCCGGTCACCAGCGGCGTGCCGTCGGCAAGCGTGGCCCAGGTGCGCTCGACAATGTCGGGCGTCGGCTCGGCCAGCACCTGCCTGGTAACGGTGACCTCGGTTGGCGGCGCGAGGTCGGCGAAGGGACCGGTCTTCGGGAATTCGGTGACCGGCTGCGGCGCCGTCCATGACAGCGCGCCGCCAAGCGATCGCTCGCCGGTGCGCAGCCGGACCGGCAGCAGATCGTCGTCATTGCCGGCAGCGGCCAGCCGCGAACCGGCAAAACGCACCAGTGTGCCGCCCTTGTCGACCCAGTCGACCAGCCTCTGCCGCGCCTGTTCCGGAATGGTGCCGACATCCGCCATGACGATCATCGCCGGTTTCTGGTCGAGCAGTTGCGGAATGGCGTCGGCGAGATCGACGCTCGACGGCTCGACGAGATCGGCGAAGGGCTGCAGGGCGCGGCGGATGTAGTAGAGCGGCGACAGCAGCGGTTGCGCCTGATCGGCCTCGGACTGCGACAGCAGCCCGACGCGGCGGCGTTTTGAGCTCTCATCGAGCACGCGGACGGCACCGGCCTGGCGCTCGCCATCGAGCGCGATGTAGGCGAAGTCGTTGCGCAGTTCGAACGGCACCGCAATCGTGCCGGTTGCGGTGGTTCCGCCCGGGGCAAAGGTCAGCGTCGCGTCGGCAATGCGGCGGCCCTTGTCGTCGAACGCGCCGGCCGTCACCTGTGCAGGTGCCGGGTCGCCCGGTGCGCGGATGGCTGTCAGGGCGAAGCCGTCGACCTGGTTGTCGGCGCCGGTCAGGCCGGTCAGCGACAGCCGGTCGGAAACGGCCCAGACAATACGTGCCGCGTTCTTTGACAACAACGTGTTGAAGGCGGCTTCGTCGCCTTGCGCCGCCAAGCCATCGGCGAGCACTGCGACGCTGGCGCCCGGCAGCGAGTCCAGGGCTGATGCGACGCGGGCGTAGACGGCGGGGCGGTCGGTCGGGATCGGCCGCGGCTTTGCCGCGCGCAGCCGGTCGAGCGCGGCAGCGGCATCGAAGGGACCGATCTCGGCATTCGGCTTCTCGGCGGTGAAAGCGATGAGCACCGGCACGCCATTCGAATTGGCATCGGCGATCAGCCGCTCGGCGGTGGCGACCCGCTTGCCCCAGTCGGCGGCACTTGCCCAGTCATTGTCGATCACCAGCGCCAGGGCGGCGCCCTCGGCGGGCAGCTTTTCGCGCGGGTTGAAGACGGGTTCGGCAAGTGCCGCCACGACAAGCGCGGCCATCAGCAGCCTGAGCAGCGTCAGCCACCAAGGGCTCTGCTGCGGCGTTTCTTCGCGCCTCAACACGCGGGCGAGAATCCTGAGCGGCGGAAACACCTCGGTTTGCGGCCTGGGCGGGGTCAGCCGCAGAAGCCACCAGATCACCGGCAGCGCCAGCAGGCCCCACAGCACCATCGGCGCCCCGAAGGAGAGCGGCAGCCAACTCATGCGCGGGCCCTCCCGGCAAAGCTGCCCTCGGCGGTCATCGCCATATGGATGCGCACCAGCGCCTCGGAGGCAAGGCGATCGGTATGATTGATGGTAAAGCTCCAGCCAAGCCGTTTGCACCAGGCGGCCAGTTCCTGGCGGCGGGCGGCATAAAGCAGGCGATATTCCTCGCCCAGCATTTCGGCGCGGCCGGCGGTCAGCTTGTCGCCGGTCTCAGGATCGGTGAATTCGGTGCGCCCGGCATAGGGGAAGCTTTCCTCGGCCGGATCGGCGACCTCGATCAGATGTGCGCGCACGCCGTGGCGGGCGAGCACGTCCAGCCAGGCCATCGTGTCCTCGACCGGGTCAAGGAAATCGCTGACGATGACGATGTCGCAGAAGCGGCGAATGCCGGACAGGTCGGGCTTTGCCGGCAGGTCGCCGGCGTGCATCAGTTGCGCCGCGATGCGCTCGGCGCCATTGCGGGCGGTGAACGGGTCGGTCAGGCCGGGCCAGGCAATGCGCTCGCCGCTGCGCGACAAAAGCTCGGCCATGGCCAGCGTCAGCACAAGGGCGCGCGATTCCTTGGAAACGCCGGCTCCGGTCGATTTGTAGAGCATGGAAGGCGAGGGGTCGGCCCACAGCCACACCGTGTGGGCGGCCTCCCATTCACGGTCGCGGACATAGGTGTGGTCGTCGCGGGCGGAACGGCGCCAGTCAATGCGCGAGGAATCGCCTTCGACATAGGGCCGGAACTGCCAGAAATTCTCGCCGATGCCGCGCTTGCGGCGGCCGTGCCAGCCGGCAATTACCGTGTTGACGATGCGGCGCGCCTCGACCAGCAGGTCCGGCACCAACGAAGCCCGCAACCGGCCTCTGGCGAGCGCATCGCGCGTCGCTGCCGGTGCCTGCGCTTCACCGATGCGCGCCATCAAATCCCTTTCGCGAGCTTCGCCACGAGGTCGCGAACCGTGGTGCCCTCGGCGCGGGCGGCGAAGGTCAGCGCCATGCGGTGCTGCAGCACCGGCTCGGCCAGTGCGCGGACGTCGTCGACCGACGGCGCCAGCCGGCCGTCATAGAGGGCGCGGGCGCGGGTGCACAGCGTCAGCGCCTGACTGGCGCGCGGGCCTGGGCCCCAGGCGACGTGCTTGTCGGTATCGGCGTTGCCCTGGCCGGGACGCGCAGAGCGCACCAGCTTGAGGATCGCCTCGACGACGCTTTCCGGCACCGGCATGCGGCGGATGAGCGTCTGGATGTCCTTCAGCCGCGCCGGCTGCAGCACGTTTTCAGCCTTGGCATCCTCGATACCGGTGGTTTCCAGCAGGATGCGGCGCTCCGCCTCGATCTCGGGGTAGAGGATGTCGACCTGCATCAGGAAGCGGTCGAGCTGTGCCTCGGGCAGCGGATAGGTGCCTTCCTGCTCCAGCGGGTTCTGTGTCGCCAGAACATGGAACGGTGACGGCAAGTCGTGGCGCACGCCGGCAATAGTGACGTGGTATTCCTGCATCGACTGCAGCAGAGCCGACTGCGTACGCGGCGAGGCGCGGTTGATCTCGTCGGCCATCAGCAGTTGCGCGAAGATCGGCCCGGAAATGAAGCGGAACGAACGCTTGCCGAATTCATCCTGCTCCATCACCTCTGAGCCGAGAATGTCGGACGGCATCAGGTCGGGCGTGAACTGGATGCGGCGCGAATCGAGGCCGAGCACGATGCCCAGCGTTTCGACCAGCTTGGTCTTGGCTAGGCCGGGCACACCGACCAGCAGTGCATGGCCGCCGGCCAGCAATGCGACGAGCGTGCGCTCGACGACGCTTTCCTGGCCGAAGATGACCCGGCCGACGCCGTTGCGAACCCTCGAAATGTCGGCCAGCGCTTTCTCGGCCTGCGCCACCATGTCCTTTTCGCTGATCGGGCTTTCCTTGATCATCACGCTCATGCAGCATCGATCCTTCTGGTTGGAAATACCGCTTGGCACAGTGGGTGCCGCAGAATGCCGCGATTCGGCCTCGCAGGCCGCCTGTCTTTGAATTTAAATCACAGACTTAGGCTGACAAGCGGAACAACAGTGACTATTTCGTGACCATGACGGAAGCCGCAGACAATCGTGAAGAGAGCCTGACGGCCGCGACCGAGGCGCGCGGGCTGCAAGCGCTAGTCTCGCGCGCGACACGCGCCGGCAAGGGGCCGGCGCCGGTGGAACGCTGGAATCCGGCGTTTTGCGGCGATCTCGACATGGAAATCAAGCAGGACGGCACCTGGTTCTATCTGGGAACGCCGATCGGCCGGATGCCGCTGGTGCAGCTTTTTTCCTCGGTGCTGCGTAAGGACGAGGACGGCAGGACCTACCTGGTGACGCCGGTGGAAAAGGTTGGCATCCGCGTCGCCGACGCGCCCTTCATTGCCGTCGAGATGGACGTGTCTGGCGCGGGCGACGGACAAATCATCACCTTTCGCACCAATGTCGGCGACGTGGTCGAGGCTGGGGCGGGACACCCGCTGCGCTTCGTCGATGAAGACGAGACAGGTGGCCTGAAGCCCTATGTGCTGGTGCGCGGGCGGCTGGAGGCGCTGGTGACACGGCCGGTGATGTACGAGCTGGTCGAGCACGGCGAAGAGATCGACATCGGTGGCAAGACGATGTTTGCCGTCCGTTCCAAAGGCGAGGTCTATCCAATCATGCCGGCTGAGAAACTGAAACGGCTGAGCGCATGATGGACCGCCTATGATGGATCAGGTGACGCCGTTGGCGTTTTCCGCTGCCGGGTTTCGCCAGCGCGTCGCGGCGCAGCCGCTGGCGCATGCCGGCGACGATTTTGGCGACCACCGCTTCAATCCGGGCCATCCCAGACTGAAGCTGGCCAAGGCGCTGCGCGATGCCGCCGTTCTGATCCCGGTGGTCGATCATGGCCATGAAGCCACGGTCCTTTTGACCAGGCGGGCGGAAAAGCTGCGCAACCATTCGGGGCAGGTTGCTTTTCCCGGTGGCACCGTCGATCCAACCGATGCGAGCCCGGAAGCGGCGGCGTTGCGCGAGACATTCGAGGAGATCGGTCTCGATAGGGATTACATCGAGATCATCGGCCGTCTGCCGGACTACGTTTCCGGCAGCGGCTATCGCATCGCTCCGGTGCTCGGGATCGTGCGGCCCGGTTTCAGCCTGACGCTGAATTCCGACGAAGTCGATGCTGTCTTCGAGGTGCCGCTGGGTTTTCTGATGGACCCCGCCAACCACACCAGAGACAGTCGCATGTGGAACGACCTCGAATGGTTCTTTTACGAGATGCCCTATGGCGGCCAGCGCATCTGGGGCGTCACTGCGGGCATCATCCGAACGCTCTATGAAAGGCTCTATTCGTGAGCAATCCGGTGTCGATTGCCGGCAAGGCCGGCTGGCTCGGCGAGAGCCACTTGCAGCGCCTGCTCGCCGCGCTCACCGACGGCGGCGAGGAGGCGCGTGTCGCCGGCGGTGCGGTGCGCAACGCGCTCATCGGCCAGCCGGTCGCCGACATCGACATCGCCACCACGACGGTGCCCGAGGAAACCATCCGGCGTGCCGAGGCGGCGGGCTTCAAGACGGTGCCGACCGGCATCGAGCATGGCACCGTCACCGCGGTCGCCCAAGGCAAGGCCTATGAGGTCACCACGCTGCGTGCCGATATCGAAACCGACGGCCGGCGCGCCAAAGTGTCGTTCGGCCGCGACTGGAAAGCCGACGCTGAGCGGCGCGATTTCACCATCAATGCACTCTATGCCGAAGCCGATGGAACGGTCGTCGATCTGGTCGGCGGTATCGCCGATATCGAGGCGCGGCGGCTGCGCTTCATCGGCGATCCGGAAGCGCGTATCCGCGAGGATTATCTGCGCATCCTGCGTTTCTTCCGTTTCTTCGCCTGGTATGGCGACGGCAGGCCGGATGCCGAAGGGTTAAAGGCTTGCGCCCGGCTGAAGCAGGGGCTCGACCAGCTCTCGGTCGAGCGCGTCTGGTGGGAATTGAAGAAATTGCTGTCGGCGCCGGATCCGTCGCGGGCGCTGCTGTGGATGCGCCAAGCCGGCGTTCTGACCGCCGTTTTGCCGGAAAGCGAGAAATGGGGCATCGATGCCATTCACGGGCTGACCAAGACCGAGAAGGACCTGGCCTGGGCGCCGGACCCGCTGCTCAGGCTGGAAGCCGTCGTGCCGCCGGATGCCGCGCGCATGAAGACGCTTGCCGAGAGATTGAGGCTTTCCGTGAGCGAGGCAAGCCGTCTGCGGAATTGGGCGATCACGGCTGCCGTCGATCCGAAAACGACCGAAGGAGAGTTGGCGAAAGGGCTTTATTTTGGCGACCGCCAAGGCTTTGTCGATCGGTTGCGGCTGTTGCTTGCTTCCGCTCGAGCCCGCGCAGTCGAAGACAGTGACGCACTGCTCGAAGCCGGCGGCTTCTCGCGCCTGCTTGCCTTCGCCGCGAAATGGCAGAACCCTGTTTTTCCGCTCAAGGGCGCCGATCTGACGACACTTGGCGCGTCACCGGGGCCAAAGCTTGGTGCAACGTTGAAGAACCTCGAAAAGGAATGGGTCGAGTCCGGTTTTGCGCTCGATCGCGGCGCGCTGCTCAAGCGCGCCGCAGAGGCACTCGAATCCTGACCGTCACGCCGCGTCGCGGACCTTTTCGATGCGCGAGCGGATCGCCTCGATCATCGTCTCGCGGATCACGGTCTCGCCATGCGTCTCGCGCAGATGCTCGACGGCACGGCGCATGACCTCAGCCTCCTCCTCGGCGCGTGTGTGCCACTCGCAGCCGGGTACGAGCGACCCGCAATGGAATTCCTTCATCGGCTTCTCCTCATCTCCTCCTTGGAGCGCCGCGCAGCGCACTGACACGGAAGCTCCAGACCTTTGATTGCGCGCGTCCGGTATCCGGGCTACACGCTGGCCAGGTTAGCATAACACGATCGAATGGTTTTGGTTGCCTTAGAGTGCCGTGCGTCCAAGCCGACACGCGGTGATCGGGTTGCGAAAAGGCGGAGCATCGCTGCTCCGCCCTCTTACGCTACCTAGGAGTAAGACCTCGTCTTGCTCCAGCGGGCAGGACATCACTTCACGATCTTGACTGCCTCGGCAATTTTATCCTTGCCGCTCATATCCCACGTGACGCGGACCTTTTCGCCGACCTTCAGGCCAGGATCCTTGAAGGTCTGGGGCAACGTAAAGGTGGCTCCGTTATCCAGAACCAGGCTCATCGCCGTTCCATCAAAGCTTTTGATCGTGCCGGTGGTGTGCTTGGCCGCAGCGAATGCGGCAGTACCAGAGGCGAGAACGGCAGCGGCGGCTGCGGTCATAATAAGCTTGCGCATGGCATGCTCTCCTGGAAAATGCGGGCACCGCTTGGGAAAGGTGCCCCATTCAATCATGGGCCGTCCGGTCACGTCGGGTCGCGGCTCTCGGGAGTAACGAACCGCCGGCGTTTCCCGGCCCGACGCGACAAATAGCCCAATCTTTACAATGGTATATTAGACGAAAAAGATATTTTCTGGCGCGCCTTGCGCCACATTTGCCGTCAAATTCTGGGGATTTGGACCCGATTGCGGCTCACGTCGCGCTCACCGAGATTTTACGGCCATTTCACTTCTGGCGGCAGGCTGGACAGGATCGAGGCGACATTGCCGCCGGTCTTCAGCCCGAAGATGGTGCCGCGATCGTGAAGCAAGTTGAATTCGACATAACGGCCGCGGCGGATGAGCTGCTCGTCACGGTCGCCATCGGTCCAGTTGTCATTGAAGTTGGCGCGCACCAGATGCCCGTAGACGACGAGAAAAGATCGCCCGACGTCCTGGACGAAGTTGAAATCGGCGTCCCAGCCGCCTTTGTCCTCATCCGAATGCAGCCAGTCGAAGAAGATACCGCCGGTACCGCGCGGCTCGTTGCGGTGCGGCAGATAGAAGTACTCGTCGCACCAGGCCTTGAACTTCGCGTGGTCGGCGATCGCCGCGTTCTTCTCGCAGGCAAATTGCATAGCCCTGTGGAAGGCGACCGTGTCGGGGTCGTCCTGGCTGCGGCGGCGGTCGAGCACTGGTGTCAGGTCGGCGCCGCCGCCGAACCACTGGCGTGAGGTGACGACCATGCGCGTGTTCATATGCACGGCCGGCACGTTGGGGTTCCACGGATGGGCGATCAGCGAAATGCCGCTCGCCCAGAAGGACGGGTCCTCTTCGCCGCCCGGCATCTGCTTCCTGAATTCGGGGGAGAACTCGCCATGAACGGTCGAGGTGTGGACGCCGACCTTCTCGAAGACGCGGCCGTGCATCATCGACATGATGCCGCCGCCGCCCTTGCCGGCATCGCGTTGCCACGGCGTCTTTTCGAAGCGACCGGGCGACCAACTGGCCTGCGGCCCCCGCAGGTCCTGCTCGATCTGCTCGAAGCTGGCGCAGATGCGCTCGCGCAACGTCTCGAACCACAGCCGTGCCTTCGTCTTCTTCTGTTCGATGTCGGCTGGCAGCCCCGCCGGTATCTCGGGTCGTTGCAAATCCTGTCTCCGGTTGCGGGGCGTACCCCGACAAATCACTAGTCTTTTCCGGCCGCGATCCGTAATCTCTTTGATGCAAGGGTCAAGTTTGAATGGAGTTCTTTCGTGCGCACCCCGGCAAGACCGCCGCTGGATGGCCTGAAGAAGAGGCTCGACCGTTCACGCGCCGAGAACGCGCGCATGCCGCGCGACGGCTTCCTGCGCGAGACCTTCGTGCTGCCGCGCTCCGACGCTCGTCTCAAGGCGAAGGAATGGTTCGAGCGCTTTCCCAAGCAGGCCTATTGGACCGAGATCGAGAGCTGGTTCGAGCGGCCGGGCGACGTCATCGAATTCACAATCAGGCGGCTGCCGGCGGCGGATTAACGCTCGATCAGCAAGCGTCTCGCGCCCGGCCCTCGGATGCTCAGCCGGTCGCCCTTATTCCGCAGCGGACATTTGTCGATCGACATGCAGCCGCAGCCGATACAGTCGGTCAACCCGTCGCGCAGCTTCTTGAGCTGACTAATCTTCTGATCGAGCTCGTCGCGCCAAGCCGTCGAAAGCAGGTTCCAATCCTCGCGGGTCGGCGTCCGGCCTTCAGGCAATGATCGAAGGGCTGTGCCGATCTCGGCCAGCGAAATGCCGACCTCCTGCGCTACCTTGATGATCGCCACACGTCGCAGCACGTCGCGGCCGTAACGCCGCTGGTTGCCTGATGTGCGGTGGCTGCGGATCAGCCCGCGCGCTTCGTAGAAATGCAGCGCCGACACCGCCACGCCACTGCGCGTCGCGACCTGGCCGACCGTCAATTCCGTTGCCGCAGTCATCTCCGATTTTCCGCTTGACCTCAAGTTAAGTTGAGCTTGTAGCGAAGAAGCCCCGAAGATGCAAACGGCAGGAGAAGGCGATGGGCGTCTGGATGAGAATGACCGGAGAGGACGCAGTGTTGCGTGAGGACGGTGCCTTGGTCGCTGCGGCCGGCGATCGCGTACACGTCCTAGCGAAGCTGCCGGATCGCCTCGCCCGCCACCATCGCAACGGAAAGCGCGACGTTGATGCTGCGCGCTCCGGGCTGCATCGGGATGGTCAGGCACGCATCCGCCGCCTCGTGGACGGCATCCGGCACGCCTGCGGATTCGCGGCCGAACAGGAGAATGTCGTCGCCGGCAAAGGCGAAATCCGTGTAGGCGGCAGCTGCTTTGGTCGACAGCAGCACCAGCCGCCGCTTGGCAAGCTTGCGCCAGTCCTCGAAGGCGTGCCAGTCGACATGCCGGGTGAGCGCCGCCATTTCGAGGTAGTCCATGCCGGCCCGTTTCAGCGCCCGGTCACCGAGCGGGAAGCCTGCCGGTTCGATGATGTCGACGCCGAGACCGAGGCAAGCGGTGAAGCGCAGGATTGTCCCGGTGTTGCCGGCGATATCAGGCTGGTAGAGCGCGATGCGGAGACGGTCGTTCATTTCCGCGTCTTTCTAATAAGTGGCAGATCAGCCACAGAGCTCTCGCGGTTTTGGAAATTCCTGGACTGGCGGGTGGTCATTTTCTGCGAAGTCGGTTATACGGCCAGCATTGTCAACCCGAACCGATGGAGGGGTAATTCATGATGGCCATGCACATCCACGACCTCTCTCGTGGGCTTACCAGCCCGACGGCGGTTTCGGTACGACGATTCTCCTGACCTTCTAGACTTCTAATCGCACCGATTCCCGCCGAAACCTTTTTCGGCCTTTGAAGGAATCCTGCGATGTTTTTCAAGCTGTGGAAGGGGCTGAACGCCCCGCCTGAACACAATTCGAGCGATGTCACCTTTGCCGCACCGCGCATGCCCGCGGCCTGGGTTGGCTCACCCTTCTATCTGCATCGTCAAGTGGAGGACGGACCGATGTTCGATCCCTGTAGAATACCCGGCTCAAGAAGCCTGCACGAGCGCAAGACTGCGACCTGGGCACTTTTGATCGGCGAGACCCACTCGTCGGCGGTTCACGCCGAGACCCGCCGGCGTCCGCATCGCGGCATGCTGCCGGACGTCGATTTCTCGCGCGCCGTTCCGGACCATAGCCGGCCGTCGCTGGTGCGGCGGATCATCAGGCTGATCCGGCCTGGTGCAAAAACCGGCGCGAAAATCCGGATTGTCAAAACGTCGTCAGCATCGTCAAGCGAGACTGTCGGCGAAAGGCCCGCGACAACCTATATAGCGCGAAGCCGGGCCGGCGAGGCGGACGATACCGTATCGCCGGTCCTTGACGCCATGCGGTCTAGGCACCTCGTCCGTTCGCGTGCCGCGTGAGCGGGAAATTGTGAGCATCAAAATGTTTAGCTGGTTTGAAAAAAGGCTCGATCCGTTCCCTGCCAAGGAGCCGGTCGAGCCGCCGCGGACACTGATCGCCTTCTGCGTGCATTACACGCGCGGCGCATGGCCCTACATCGCTCTCGATGCGGTACTGGTGACGGCCATCGCCCTTGCCGAGGTGTGGATGTTCGGCTTCATGGGCCGGATCGTCGACTGGCTGTCCGGACAGAATCGCGAGACGTTCCTGCAGACCGAAGGCTTGAAGCTGGCCGGCATGGCCTTCATCGTGGTTTTCGCGCTGCCGGCAACGGTCTGGTTCCATTCGCTGCTCAACCAGCAGACGCTGATGGGTAATTATCCGATGCGTATCCGCTGGCAGGTGCATCGTTACCTGCTCAAGCAGTCGATGAGCTTCTATCAGGACGAGTTTGCCGGGCGCATCGCGACCAAGCTGATGCAGACAGCGCTCGCCGTGCGCGAGTGCGTGATCAAGCTCATCGATGTGCTCAATTATATCGTCGTCTATTTTCTCGGCATGCTGTTCATTGTCGGCTCGGCAGACTGGCGGCTGGCTGCGCCGCTTGCCGTCTGGCTTGCCGGCTATGTCCTGCTGTTGCGCTATTTCATCCCGCGACTGGGCAAGGTCGGCGAGGAGCAGGCCAATGCGCGCTCGACCATGACTGGCCGTGTCGTCGACAGCTACTCCAATATTCAGACGGTCAAGCTGTTCTCGCATGCGCGCCGCGAGGCATCCTTCGCCAAGGACGGTATGGCCGGCTTTCTCGACACCGTTTACCGATCGATGCGGTTGGTGACGCAACTCTACGGCCTGCTCTATGTCCTGAATTCGCTGCTGTTGTTTTCGGTCGCCTCGATCTCGCTGTGGCTGTGGCTCGGCCAAGCCGTGACGATCGGCGCTGTCGCCCTGGTCATCGGCCTCGTGCTGCGGCTCTGGGGCATGTCGCAATGGATCATGTGGGAGATGTCCACGCTGTTCGAGAATATCGGCACGGTGCAGGACGGCATCGCCTCGATCTCGCTGCCGCGCCTCGTCGAGGATCGGCCTGGTGCCAAGGATATTGCCGTGACCAAGGGCGAGATCCGTTTTGAGGACATCCGCTTCCACTACGGCAAGCAGAAGGGTGTGATCGAAAGCTTGTCGCTGACGGTGAAGCCGGGCGAGAAGGTCGGCATCGTCGGTCGATCGGGTGCCGGCAAGTCGACGCTGGTCAATCTTCTGTTGCGCTTCTACGACCTCGAAAGCGGCAAGGTCCTGATCGACGGCCAGGACATTGCGGCAGTGACGCAGGACTCGCTGCGGGCCCAGATCGGCATGGTCACGCAGGACACCTCGCTGCTGCATCGCTCGGTACGCGAGAACATTCTCTACGGCAGGCCGGACGCCAGCAACGAGATGCTGATCGAGGCGGCGCGGCGCGCCGAGGCGCTGGATTTCATTGCCGGCTTGTCGGATTCGAACGGCCGCAAGGGTTTCGACGCGCATGTCGGCGATCGCGGCGTCAAATTGTCCGGCGGCCAGCGGCAACGCATCGCTATAGCCCGTGTCATGCTGAAGGACGCGCCGATCCTCATTCTCGACGAGGCGACCTCCGCTCTCGATTCCGAGGCCGAGGCGGCCATCCAGGAGAATCTCTACAAACTGATGCAAGGCAAGACCGTCATCGCCATTGCGCACCGGCTGTCGACGATCGCGGCCATGGACCGGCTCGTGGTCATGGACAAGGGCCGAGTCATCGAGGAAGGTTCGCATGAGGAACTCGTTGCCAAAGGCGGGCTCTACGCCCAGCTCTGGCAACGTCAGTCGGGCGGATTCCTGCTCGACGACGGCCCTTCTGCCAACGATGCAGCCGCCAACGATGCAATCGCCAAGGGTGAAGCCGCCGAATGATGACTGCCATCTACCGCTGGTTCGAGAACTGGGTCTATCCATTCCGGGAGCCCGCGGACCTTCGGCCACCTGCCGGCGTCAGGGGTTTCCTCTGGCATTACGTCGGGCAGGCGAAGATCGCCTTCTTCGCCATGCTGGTGATCGGCGGCATCGCGCCGCTGGTCGAAGCCGGACTGTTCTATTTCGTCGGGCGGCTGGTCGACATCCTCGACCAGCTTCCCGGCGAACGCAGCTGGCACGCGCTGTGGACTGCCGCCGGCCCGGAACTTGTCTTCATGATCGCGGTGGTGCTGGTCATCCGCACCATTGTCGTCGGTCTGTCGGCGCTGGTCGACGAGCAGACGATCACGCCGGGTTTCTATAATCTGGTGCGCTGGCAGGCGCATCGCCATGTCTCGCGCCAATCCTACGCCTTCTTCCAGAACGACTTTGCCGGGCGTATCGCGACCAAGGTCTGGCAGGCGGGACAGGCGACCGGCGATCTGATGGAAAGCTTCATCGAGGTCGTCTGGTTCATGGTCGTCTATACGGTGACGACGCTGGCGCTGGTCGCCGGGCTCGATCTCCGGCTGGCGGTGCTGGTGGTGATCTGGATTACCGCCTTCGGCTTGCTGGCCAGGCGCTATTTGCCGGCAATCCGCAAACATGCCGAAGCGACCGCCGAAGCCGGCTCGATGATCACCGGCCGCCTTGTCGATTCCTATTCGAACGTGCAGACGCTGAAACTGTTCTCGGCCGATGGCGACGACCACTACATCAGGAACGGCTTCGACATCTATCTCGACGCGCTGCGCCCGTTCACCCGCAGGCTGACCGGCGTGCGCATGGCGCTGACGATGCTGTCGGGCAGCATGATCACGGCGATCGCGTGCTTCGCCGTTTACCTCTGGGTCGAGGGTTCGATCACAGTCGGCGCCGTGGCCTTCACGCTGTCTTTGGTGCTGCGGCTGAACATGCTGCTCGGCCGGCTGATGATGCAGCTCAACGGCATCTTGCGTAACCTCGGCGTGCTGGAGAACTCCAAAGCGCTGATCTCACAGCCGCTCGGCCTGACCGATGCGCCGGACGCGAAAGAGCTTGTCGTCGGCGGCGGGCGCATCGACGTCAGCAATGTCGAGTTCCACTACGGCAAGGGGTCCGGCGTGCTCAACGGCATCGACCTCGTCGTGCGGCCGGGCGAAAAGGTCGGCCTGGTCGGCCCGTCCGGCGCCGGCAAGACGACCTTGGTCAATCTGATCCTGCGCCTCTACGACCTCGAGAGCGGCAAGATCACCATTGACGGACAGGACGTCTCCAGGGTTACGCAGAATTCGCTGCGCGCCAATATCGGCGTCGTCAGCCAGGATACGGCACTTTTCCACCGCTCGCTCCGCGACAACATCAAGCTCGGCATGCCGGAAGCGACCGACGCCGACGTGATCGCGGCAGCGAAGAAGGCCGAGGCGCACGAGTTCATCCTCGGTCTGCGCGACAATCGCGATCGTATCGGCTACGAGGCCTATGTCGGCGAGCGCGGCGTCAAGCTCTCCGGCGGCCAGCGCCAGCGCGTGGCGATCGCCCGCGTCTTCCTCAAGGATGCACCGATCCTGGTGCTCGACGAAGCGACCTCGGCGCTCGATTCCGACATCGAGGCGGCGATCCAGGAAAATCTGGCAAGGCTGATGGAAGGCAAGACGGTCATCGCCATCGCGCATCGGCTGTCGACCATTGCGGCACTCGACCGGCTGGTGGTGCTCGACGGGGGCCGCATCGTCGAGCAAGGCACGCATGACGAGCTGGTCGGGCTCGACGGGCTCTATGCCAGGCTGTGGAAGCGGCAGTCCGGCGGCTTCCTGTTCAACGAGGAGAGCGCGCTGGCCGAGACCCGGCCGGCGGAGTAGTTTCTAAAAACCGGAGTAGACCATGGCGGTGAGAATGCCATCGAATTTCGGACGGTCCGGCGCGCAGGAGAGCGCCTTGGACCTGCTTGGCCATGAAATCCTCGGCGAGAAGGCGGCCGCGCTCGGCCGCGCCGGCCGGCGCGTCGAGGAAACATTGACGAGGCTGCGCGAGAATCGCGACAGTGTCGACCGTGCCCGGCTGCTCAGGGATGCAGCCGAAGCGGTGCACGGGTATTTCATCCAGCGCGAACTCTGCGGCCTGCGCAAGCACGACGCGGTGATCCGGGAATACAACATTCCCAAGGCCGTGCTGGCCAGGCTCGGCGCCAGCGGATGATCCGAACCGGAACTGATTTGGGAAGCGTTATTCCAGCCACTCTGTGATGAAGCTGCCGTTCTCGTGTATGTCGGTGGTTTCCAGCGGGCCTGGCCCGAGATTGGTGAATTTGTGCGGCGTGTTCGGCGGTACGACCAGGATCTGGCCGGCTGTGGCCTCGATCTGCCGGTCGCCGACGGTGAACAGACCGGTCCCGGTTCGGATGATGAAAATCTCGCAATAGGGATGGCTGTGCAGCCTCGGGCCGCCGCCAGTCTCCGGCAGGTAGTTAAAGATCAGGCAACTGCTGGAACCGTAAGGCCCGCATTGCAACTCGCCTTGCCAGTGGTCGGGCCAGCGGTCGGGCGCTTTGGCCCATTTGTCGCGGTCGATGACATGCGCCATGGGGCGAGGATAAACCGGGCGAGCGTCCGCTGTCGAGGTGAACGCAGCCGTTTGGTTTTGCTGCTGTTTTCCAATCGTTCCGCTGGGCAAATTACGCCCCCGCGACAATCTGCCCTTGTGCCTTCGCCCGTCTGGACAAAAACAGGCTTCACGCATAAACCCAAGTCCCAAATGCCGGAGGAATTCGCTAGCCTGTTCGCCATGCGCTGTCGGGCCGGCGCGATTGAGCGGGGAACAAGCTCGGCCGCCGGCACGGAAGAGGCGAAAGGATCAGGCACCCGTGAGCGCAACCGACACCCAGGATCCCAACCGTCGTGATTTTCTCTACGTCGCCACCGGCATGGCCGCGGTGGTCGGCGCGGGCGCCGTTGCTTGGCCGTTCATCGACCAGATGCGTCCGGATGCCTCGACGCTGGCGCTTGCCTCGGTCGAGGTCGACGTTTCGTCGTTGACGCCAGGAATGTCGCTCGTCGTGAAGTGGCGCGGCAAGCCGGTGGTCGTGCGCAACCGCACCGAAAAAGAGATGAAGGACGCCGAGGCGGTCAATCTCGCCGAGCTCAAGGACCCAATCGCTCGCAATGCCAACCTGCCGGCCGACGCGCCGGCGACCGACGCCAATCGAACCACGCCGGGCAAGGAAGCCTGGATGGTGATGGTCCAGGTCTGCACCCATCTCGGCTGCATCCCGCTCGGCCAGGAAGGCGATTTCGGCGGCTGGTTCTGCCCATGCCACGGTTCCGTATACGATACCGCCGGCCGCATCCGGAAGGGGCCGGCGCCGGAGAACATGGCAGTACCGGTGTTCCAATTCGTTTCCGACACCAAGATCCGTATCGGCTGAGGCAGGGGATATTTCCATGAGCGAGGGACACTCGACCTATACGCCCAAGTCCGGCATCGGACGCTGGTTCGATTCGCGCATGCCGCTGCCGCGGCTGGTCTATGACAGCTTCATCGCCTATCCGGTGCCGCGCAACCTGAACTATGCCTGGACCTTCGGCGGCATCCTTGCGCTTATGCTGGCGGCGCAGATCCTGACCGGTATCGTGCTGGCCATGCACTATGCAGCCGACAGCACTCTCGCCTTCGATTCGGTCGAGAAGATCATGCGCGACGTGAATTCGGGCTGGCTGCTGCGCTATCTTCATTCCAACGGCGCGTCGTTCTTCTTCGTCGCCGTCTACATCCATATCTTCCGTGGCCTCTACTACGGCTCCTACAAGGCGCCGCGTGAGCTGCTGTGGATCCTCGGCTGCATCATCTACCTGCTGATGATGGCGACCGGGTTCATGGGCTATGTGCTGCCCTGGGGCCAGATGAGCTTCTGGGGCGCCACCGTCATCACCGGCTTCTTCACCGCCATTCCGCTGGTCGGCGACTGGATCCAGCAGCTTTTGCTCGGCGGCTTCGCGGTCGACAATCCGACGCTGAACCGCTTCTTTGCGCTGCACTACCTTTTGCCGTTCATGATTGCCGGCGTCGTCGTGCTGCACATCTGGGCGCTTCACGTCGTCGGCCAGAACAATCCGACCGGCATCGAGGTCAAATCGAAGACCGACACGCTCGCCTTCACGCCTTACGCGACCATAAAGGACGGGTTCGGCATGATCGTGTTCCTGTTCGTCTTCGCCTATTTCGTGTTCTACCTGCCGAATTATCTCGGCCATCCCGACAATTACACCGTGGCCAACCCGCTGAAGACGCCGGCCCACATCGTGCCGGAATGGTACTTCCTGCCGTTCTACGCGATCCTGCGCGCCATCACCTTCAATATCGGGCCCATCAACTCCAAGCTCGGGGGCGTGCTCTGCATGTTCGGCGCGATTGTCATGCTGTTCCTGGTGCCGTGGCTCGACACCTCGAAGGTGCGCTCGGCAGTCTACCGGCCCTGGTACAAGCTGTTCTTCTGGCTGTTCGTGGCCGACGCCATCCTGCTCGGCTGGCTGGGCTCGCAGCCGGCCGAGGGCAGCTATGTATTCATGGCGCAGATGGCGACGCTGTTCTATTTCGCCTTCTTCCTGGTAGCGCTGCCGGTGCTCGGGCTGATCGAAAAGCCGCGACGGCTGCCGAATTCGATCACCGAGGCGGTGCTCGAGAAGAACAAGGGCGGCGGCGGACATCCTGCCGGTGCCACGACCGCGCCGGAAACCAAGGGCTGAGCATGATCCCGAAAAGTGGAAACCGGTACTCGGACAAGGTCATGCTCGAGACGATGACAGCGCGTCAGAGAATCTCAAGGGGAATTGGCATGAAAAAGATTCTCTCCTCGCTGGCGCTGCTTGGCCTTGTGGCCGCGGGCATGGGTGCCGCAAGCACTGGAGCCAGCGCCCAGGAAGAGGCGCACAATGAGGCGGCGCCGACGCATTTCCCGATACACGAACCGAAGGAAATGGACTGGAGCTTCGCCGGGCCATTCGGCACCTACGACAAGGCCCAGCTGCAGCGCGGGCTGAAGGTCTACAAGGAAGTCTGCTCGGCCTGCCATTCGATGAATTTGGTGGCGTTTCGTACGCTGGAAGGCCTTGGCTATTCGGATGCGCAGATCAAGACGCTGGCGGCCGAATATACGATCCGTGACGGCCCGAACGATGCCGGCGACATGTTCGACCGCCCCGGCAAGCCGTCCGACCATTTCCCGGCGCCATTCCCAAATGTCGAAGCGGCAGCGGCGGCAAATGGCGGCGCAGCACCGCCCGACATGTCGCTGCTGGCCAAGGCGCGCGGGGTCGAGCGCGGCTTCCCGCGCTTCGTGTTCGACATCTTTACGCAATATGCGCAGGGCGGCCCCGACTACATCCACTCGCTGCTGACCGGCTACGACCAGCAGCCGCCGGCAGGCATGGTCATACCGGAAGGCACGCACTACAATCCGTACTTCCTGTCCGGCGTGTCGCTGAAGATGCCGAAGCCGCTCTCCGACGGCCAGGTTACCTATGATGACGGCGCGCCGCAGACGGTCGACCAGTACTCGCGCGACGTGTCAGCGTTCCTGATGTGGGCGGCCGAGCCGCACCTCGAGGACCGCAAGAAGACCGGCTTTCGCGTGCTGGTCTTCCTGCTGCTGTTCGGTGCGCTGGTCTACCTGACCAAGCGCAAGGTGTGGGCCGGCGTGGCGCACTGAGCCCTGCGATATACGAGAATGCGAGGGCGTCGAAAGGCGCCCTTTTCATTGCAGGCATGTCGATTGATCGTAGCCGACGCTGAGCAAGGCCCTTTGCCGGACAATTTTCCGTCAGGCATCACATGGCGGTAGCCGGACTTGGCGGCGCCGGGTTACGATTGGCCCATTCCTTTCACGCCTTCAGCCGAATCTGAATAGCCCGGAGAGCCGCTCGATGAAATCCTCGCTCGAAGAGACGCTGCTTGCCGCGATCCGCACCATTCCGGATTATCCCAAGCCGGGCATCCTGTTTCGCGACATCACCACGCTGCTCGGCAATGCGCGGGCCTTCCGCCGCGCCATCGACGAACTGGTGCATCCCTATGCCGGCCTGAAGATCGACAAGATCGCCGGCATCGAGGCGCGCGGCTTCATCCTCGGCGGCGCCATCGCCCACCAGCTCTCGGCCGGCTTCGTGCCGATCCGTAAAAAAGGCAAGCTGCCTTACGAGACGGTGCGCGTCGCCTACAGCCTGGAATACGGGCTGGACGAGATGGAGATGCATAAAGACGGTGTTTCTCCAGGCGAGAAGGTAATCCTCGTCGACGATTTGATCGCCACCGGCGGCACGGCCGAGGCGGCCGTCAAGCTATTGCGGCAGATCGGCGCCGATATCCTCGCCGCCTGCTTCGTCATCGACCTGCCGGACCTTGGCGGCCGAGAGAGGTTAGAGGCGCTCGGCGTACCGGTGAGGACGCTGATCGGGTTTGAGGGGCATTGAGCGGTTCTTCCTTCTTCCCTGGGGGAGAGGGGAAGAACTCCGCTCACTCCACCTTCACCAGCACGGCACTTTCGAATTCGATGACCTTGTCGCCGGTCGAATCGAAGGCCTCTGAGCGGAGCGTCAGCAGCCGCCAGCCCGGTCGCGAGGCGATGGGGCGATGGGCCAGCGCGGTGCGGGTGAAAGTCACGGTTTCCCCGGCATAGACAGGTTTGGGCCATTTGAGGTTCTTGAAGCCGGGCGAGGGACCGAATTCCGGAACCGGCCCGGGGCCGGGCCAGCGGGCGACCTCTGCCTCCATGCCAGCCTGGAGGTTCAATTTCATCCAGGTGGCGGCGGTGTGCCAGCCCGAGGCGCAGAGCCCGCCGAATATGCTGTTCTTCGCCGCCTCTTCGTCGACATGGAATATCTGCGGGTCGTATTTGCGGGCGAACGCCTTGATCGCCTCCGGTTCGAATCGATGTGAACCGAGCGTGACGCTGATACCGATGCAGAAGAATTCGTCGAGGCTCACGCACTTCCCTCGCGGGTGAGGAACATGACGGTGTTTTCGAGCTCGAAAACACCTTCGCCGCGCTGGTTGAACAACTCGCTGCGCATGGTCACCAGGCCAAGGCGGGGCTTCGATCTGGACAGTCGCTTGGCAAGGACGGTGGTGCTGCCGCTCAACAGGTCGCCGGCCAGGACCGGCCGTTTCCATTTGACCTGGTCGACGCCTGGCGCGCCCTGGGAGGTCGAGTCGAGCAGGAAGGCATCGCACAGCATGCGCATGAACATGGCGCAGGTGTGCCAGCCCGAAGCCGCCAGCCCGCCGAGGATGCTGGCCTTGCCCGCGGCCTCGTCGAGATGCATCGGCTGGGCATCGAACTCGTCGGCGAATTCTATGATTTCAGCGGCGCTTACCAGCTTGGTGCCGAGGTCGAGCGAAGCGCCCTCGACAAAATCCTCATAAGCCCAGGTCTTTGTGGTCATGGTCTGGAAATCCTGTTCAGGATTGTACAATCGCTACGCGTCGGGTCCCGGATGCAGGCAGGGCGGCATTTGGTCAAGCAATTTCTGGTGCGCCAGCCTGCTGTGCCCAAGCCGTAGCGCGCATTGACGACCCTATAGCCAGCCGCGACGGCGGAAATACCAGAAGGGCAGGATTGCCGAAAGCACCATCATGCCGATGGCGAAGGGATAGCCAAAGTGCCATTTGAGCTCAGGGATGATGTCGAAATTCATGCCGTAGATTGAAGCGACAAGCGTCGGCGGCAGGAAGATGACAGCGGCGACGGAGAAGATCTTGATGATGGCGTTCTGCTCGATCGAGATCATGCCCAGCGTCGCGTCGAGCAGGAAGCTGATCTTCTGCGACAGGAAGGTGGCGTGGTCGGCAAGCGACAGCACGTCGCGCGACAACGTTTTGATGCGGGCGCGGGTATCCTTGCTCATCTTGGTCTGAGTGGAGGCATGGGCGAGGAAGCCGGCAAGGCGCTGCAGCGAGATCAGGCTGTCGCGGACCGAGGAGGCGAGGTCCTCCTTGCGGCCAATGCCTTTCAACAGTTCCTGGAAGTCACGGTTGCGCTTGGAAACCTTGGTCGAGCGTGCCTCGAAGATGTCGCGCGAGATCGCCTCGACGTCGCGGCCGGCGCGCTCCAGAATGTCGGCGAGGCGGTCGACGATTGCCTCCAGCAGGCCGATCAGGATGGTGTCGCCGCTGGTGCAGCCGGTCGCCACCTTCTCGGCGCGCAGCGGAAAGGTCTTGAACGCCTTCGGCTCGTGGTAACGCACGGTGATCAGCCTGCTGCCGGCGAGCACGAAGGTGACCGGCGACATCAAGGGATCATCCAGTTCGGTCTGAGCCGGCAGAATGGCGGTCATGA
This sequence comes from Mesorhizobium sp. M0136, assembly GCF_040322515.1. Classification (NCBI taxonomy): domain Bacteria; kingdom Pseudomonadati; phylum Pseudomonadota; class Alphaproteobacteria; order Hyphomicrobiales; family Phyllobacteriaceae; genus Mesorhizobium; species Mesorhizobium sp. M0136. The sequence goes on along the minus strand of NZ_JAMYTP010000006.1, from coordinate 238,899 downwards.
AGTAGGCGCCGTCCTCGACGTAGAGACGGCTAGAGATCTCGATCTCCTCCATCTCTTCCCGGGTCGGAACGGCAATGCCGAGCCAGGTCTCGATCGTGGTCTCTTCTTCCTTTGTCGGGCTGAGAAGGTCGACCCAGACGACAGCATCGCTGTTTTGCAGGAGATCGTCGACAAGGCGCAGGCGATCATTGTCGACGACGAAGGCCTTGATCATCGCCGGTCTCCCTTGCTGTTGCTAAAGAGGGTTTCGTTCGGAAGGGGCGCGTCACTCAGATCGCACTGACATAGCCACGTGAGGCTCGAGACCAGCGCAGAGGCCCCTTAGACCGGCCGTGACGTGCCGTCAAGCAGCGGCAAGACGCCGCCGCGATGCCTGTTATGAAGTTGTGACCGAGCGACAGCCATTGTGGAGGCCGGGCGGGTCTCGCCGGGTCAGGTGTTGAATTTGAACAGCATGATGTCGCCGTCCTGGACGACATACTCCTTGCCTTCGTCGCGCGCCTTGCCGGCCTCCTTGGCCGCCACTTCGCCGCCCAGCCTGACGAAGTCGTCATAGGCGATGGTCTGGGCGCGGATGAAGCCGCGCTCGAAATCGGTGTGGATGACGCCTGCCGCTTGCGGCGCCTTGGCACCCTTGTGCACGGTCCAGGCGCGCGTCTCCTTGGGGCCGACGGTGAAATAGGTGATGAGCTGCAAAAGCTCGTAGCCGGCGCGGATCACCTTGTTCAGGCCGGGTTCGTCCAGGCCGAGCGTTGCCAGGAATTCCATTTCCTCTTCGTCCGAGAGCTGGGCGACTTCGGCCTCGATCGCCGCTGAAATCACGACAGTGCGGGCACCTTGCGCAGCGGCCGTCTTCTCGACCGCCCTGGTATGCGCGTTGCCGGTGGCGGCGTCGGCTTCCGCGACGTTGCAGACGTAAAGCACCGGGTGTGAGGTCAAGAGATTCAGCCCCTGCAGGATGCGCAGATCCTCACCCGAGATGCCGTTGAGCAGGATGCGGGCGGGCTTGCCGGCCTGCAGCAGTTCGAGCGCCGCTTCCATCATCGGAAGTACGGTCGCTGCTTCCTTGTCCTTGCCGGCGGCACGCTTGCGGATCTGCACGATGCGGCGCTCGAGGCTGTCGAGGTCGGCGAGCATCAGTTCGGTTTCGACCGTCTCGGCATCGGCGACAGGATCGATGCGGCCCTCGACATGGGTGATGTCGTCATCCTCGAAGCAGCGCAGCACATGGACGATGGCGTCGACCTCACGGATGTTGGCGAGGAATTGGTTGCCAAGCCCTTCGCCTTTCGAGGCGCCACGCACCAGGCCGGCAATGTCGACGAACGAGATGCGGGTCGGGATGATCTCTTTCGACTTGCCGATCGCGGCGATCTTCTGCAGGCGCGGGTCGGGCACCGCCACCTCGCCGGTGTTCGGTTCGATGGTGCAGAACGGATAATTGGCGGCCTGTGCCGCCGCCGTTCTGGTCAACGCATTGAAGAGCGTCGACTTGCCGACATTGGGCAAGCCAACGATGCCGCATTTGAAACCCATTTTTGTCTGGTCCTATCGGGAAATCGAATTTGATCAGGGCTATGGGCGAAAGCGCCGATGATCGTCAAGCCCTGAGCACTTATGCCCGCGGCGCTGACGGCGCCATGGCTCAGTCCTTGCCGCCAAAAAGCTTCTTCAGCATGGCCGCCATCGGGCCGGTTTCGGGCAGCTTGGCCGCCGGCTGCTGCGGCCGCGCCTGGCGGACGTGGCTTTGTGCCTTTGGCGCCTTGGGCGGCCGGCGGTCGTCGTCGCCCGTCGGCGTGAGCTTGTCGCGCAAGGCCAGCGTCACGCGGTTCATGAAGGAATTGTCGTCGCCCTCGGCAAGCAATCCGGCACCGTCGGCGATTGCGTCGAGCAGCACGTCCAGCCATTCGCGGTCGGCCTTGGCGAAATCGCCGAGCACATGGCCATGCACCATTTCCTTGACGCCGGGGTGGCCGACGCCGATGCGCACACGGCGAAAATCCTTGCCGACGTGCTGGTCGAGCGAGCGGATGCCGTTGTGGCCGCCGGAACCGCCACCGACCTTGACGCGCACCTTGCCGGCAGCAAGGTCGATCTCGTCGTAAAAGACAGTCAGCGCCGAAGGGCCGAGCTTATAGAAGCGCAAGGCTTCGCCGACCGACTGGCCGGACAGGTTCATGAAGGTCTGCGGCTTGATCAGGATCACCTTTTCGCCGGCAAGCGTGCCTTCGGCGATCAGACCCTGGAATTTCTTCGACCAGGGCGAAAAGGAATGGCGGCGGGCGATCGCGTCCGCCGCCATGAAGCCGACATTGTGCCGGTTGCTGGCGTATTTCGCGCCCGGATTGCCGAGGCCTGCAAAGACAAGCATCGTCGCCTCCGGGCGGGAAGGGGTTACTTCTCTTCGGCGGCAGGAGCCGCTTCGGGCGCCGCCGCTTCAGTCGTCTCTTCTACCGCCTCCGGCTTCATCGCCGAGGAGCCGGCAATGGTGGCGATGGTGAAGTCGCGGTCGAAGATCACCGGCTTGACGCCGGCCGGCAAGGTGACGGCCGAAATGTGGATCGAATCGCCGATATCGGTGCCGGTGAGATCGATGGTGATGAAATCCGGGATCGCATTGGCCGGGCAATGGAACTCGACCTCGTGGCGCACGATGTTGAGCACGCCGCCGCGCTTGATGCCGGGCGACTTGTCCTCATTGATGAAGTGCACTGGCACATCAACATTGACTTCGGTGTCCTTGCCGATGCGCAGGAAATCGACGTGGACCGGAAAATCCTTGACCGGGTCGAGCTGAAAATCCTTGGGCAAAACCTGGATCTTGTTGCCGTCGACATCGATCGTGGCGACCGTGGTTAGAAACCCGCCGCCATGGATCTTGTAGTAGATGTCCTTATAGGTCAGCGCAATTGCCAGGGGAGGCTGCTTGTCGCCGTAAATCACTGCAGGCACTTTACCGTTGCGGCGAACTGCACGGGCGGACCCCTTACCGACCTGTTCGCGCGCTTCGGCCTTGAGCTCGTAAGTATCGTGGCTCATGGCATTTCCTTTCGCGTTGTTCTGGAGCGTTCGCGGCCAGCGTGGCTGGGCCGTAAACGTCGAAAGCCGCCGGGTGGGGCGGCCTTCCGCCGCGTTGCCTCCAAGGGTGTCTACGCGGGTGGCGGCTCTATAGCGGAAGGCGGCGCGAGGTGCAAGCCAAAGGCAGGTATGAGCAGCATCTCACTGAATTTCGGCTTTGCGCCCTTGGCGGACGTTCAGTTGACAAACTTCCGCACAGGCGCGACTTACACGAGACACGACATCTTAGTCATCGCCACGCCAAGTGTTGTCATGTTCGATTTGTCAAGCCTGAGAGCAAGCCGTACTGGAAAGCGAACCGTTTACTGATTTCACGAAGTACAATGGGGTGACAGTCAGAGGGGAACGCAATGACGAGCGCAACGGACATTCTTGATGCCGTCGTCATCGGTGCCGGCTGGGCGGGGCTAGGTGTCAGTCATGCGCTGATGCAGCGCGGCTTACGTCACAGGGTGCTGGAGCGACATCGCATCGGTGAGACCTGGCGGACCCAGCGTTGGGACTCATTTCGGATAAATACCGCGAACATCCAAACGGTCATGCCCGGGGATAGCTATGTCGGCTCCGATCCCGACGGCGCAATGACAAGCGGCGAGTTTGTCGCGATGTTGGAGGACTATGCCCGCCGTCATGCCCTCCCGGTGGAAACCGGTACGCCGGTGACCGACCTTGTTGCGAGCGACGGCCTGTACCGGCTTACCATTCCGCGCGGTTCCCTGTGTGCGAGAAATGTGGTGATCGCCAGCAGTAACCAGAACTGCCCGGTGCGCCCGTCCTTCTCCGCTTTGTTGCCGCCCGAAGTCCGGCAGATCGACGCATCAGCCTACCGCAACGCATCCGGTCTCGACAGTGGAGCGGTGTTGGTGGTCGGTAGTGCCCAGTCGGGAGGCCAAATCGCCGAGGACTTGGCCCAAGCGGGGCGAACTGTGTTTCTCGCAACGAGCCGAGTCGGCCGGCTGCCCCGAACGTATCGAGGTCGTCACATCAGTGTCTGGCTGGTTCTTAGCGGACTGCTAGACGTGACGCGCAAGGAAATACTTGAACAGGGCCCAATCCCAGGAAGGCCGCTGCAAGGAGCGCTCCATACGATCAGCCTGCAGTCCCTCAGTGCGCAAGACGTCGTCGTACTGGGTCGGCTCACGGGCGTCGACGACGGCTGCCTCTCGTTCAGCGACGAGGCGGAAGCGCATGTTCGCCATGCGGACGAGGGCTCCGCCAGAGTTCGAAGCCAGATCGACGATTATATCGCGCGCAACCGAATCGATGCCCCCGAGGCTGAGCCGGACCCGGCGGAGACGATTGAAGCGCGTCTGCCCAATCCACCGATCCGATCAATTGATCTCGCGGCGCGGGGGATCACAACGGTGATCTGGTGCACCGGTTTCACTGGGGATTTCGGATGGGTGCGCGTTCCCGATGTGCTCGATCCACACGGCCAACCACTGCACGAGAACGGGTTTGCGAGCGTCCCGGGTGTGTATTTTGCCGGGCTGCCTTTTGCAATCACCCGGCGGTCGGGCACAATATTGGCAATTGCGGAGGAAGCAGCCCTGGTGGCCGACGATATCCAGCGTCGTTTGGTAAGGATCGCCTCCGACCTCCCGATTCAGTGATCCCGACCGCAGACGAATCTCATCCGGTCGGCGGCTCTCTCCTCTCGCGAGATTTGAGCCATTCAAGATGAATGGCCGCGGAAGGTTAAAAGCCGAGGTTCAACCCGACGTGTCACCTGCTCGTGGTCAATGCTCCACCTTCCTGGCTTTCCGCATGTTCGGTAAGAACACCGTCAGTAGCCCGAGCAGCGGCAAATACGAGCAGACCTGGAAGACGAAATCGATGCCCTTCATGTCGGCGACGACGCCAAGCACGGCGGCGGCGATGCCGCCCATGCCGAAGGCGAAGCCGAAGAAGATGCCGGCGATCATGCCGACGCGGCCGGGCACCAGTTCCTGGGCGAAGACGACGATGTTCGAGAAGGCCGAGGACAGGATCAGGCCGATCAGCACGGTGAGAACCATCGTCCACTCGAAATTGGCGTAGGGCAGGGCCAGCGTGAAGGGCAGCACGCCGACGATCGAGAACCAGATCATCGCCTTCTGCCCGTAGCGGTCGCCAAACGGGCCGCCGAGCAGGATGCCCAGGGCCGAGGCGCCGAGGAACAGGAACAGCATGACTTGCGACATCTGCACCGAAACACCGAACTTATGAATGGAATAGAAGGTGTAGTAGCTGGCAAGGCTGGAAATATAGGCGTTCTTGGTCAGTACCAGCAGCGTCAGCACCAGCAGCGCTCCCATCACCTTGCGGCGCGGGAAGGGCGAGACGAAACCTGCCGCCTTGCGGGTGCCCTGTGCGGCACGCAGGCGGCTGTACCAGCCGCCGACCTGCCACAGCACGATGATGCCGATCAGCGAGCCGCCGGCGAACCAGGCGATGCTGGTCTGGCCGAAGGGCACGACGATGAAGGCTGCCAGCAGCGGCCCCATAGCCTGGCCGAAATTGCCGCCGACCTGGAACAGCGACTGCGCAAGACCGAACCGGCCGCCGGAGGCGAAGCGGGCGATGCGCGAGGATTCCGGATGGAAGATCGCCGAGCCGATACCGATCAGCGAGGCGCCGATGAGGAGCAGGAAATAGTGTCCGGCGTAGGCCAGCACGACCAGTCCGATCAACGAGGAGGCCATGCCGTAGGGCAGCGAATAAGGCATCGGCCGCTTGTCGGTGATCATGCCGATCACCGGCTGCAGCAAGGATGCCGTCACCTGGAAAGTGAAAGTCAGGAGGCCGATCTGCCAGAAATCGAGACCGTAATTGTCCTTCAGCAGCGGATAGATCGCCGACAGCAGCGACTGCATGATGTCGTTGATGCAATGGCAGAAGCTCACCGCCAGGATGACGGTGAAGGCCGTCGCCTGAGCTGAGATGTGGCCGGCCGCTGCCGGCTCGCCCTCGGCGGTTGCTGTGGTATCTGTCAAGGCATGCTCCGTGGTCTTTTTTGGCGGGCACTTCCGCACGCGGTCTTATGGGGCTGGCTGCCTTATACGTTGCTTGTCACGCGACTTCTTTCGTGGTTTGGTCCAATAGTTTCGCAAGTGGGCCATAGCTGATGCCGCATGGCAGGGAAATGTTCAAAGCGGGCGACGGTGATCTCGGGTTGTTGCATGAGCGTCGCTGGCAATGGCTGGAGCAGGCCGTTGGGCCGGCAGTGGCGCTGCCGACCGAATATCCGGACGGCTACCATGTGCCACGGCACCATCACAGCCGCAGCCAGTTGCTGCACGCGCTGGTCGGGGTCGTGCTGGTAACGACGCGGCATGGGCGCTGGATGGTGCCTCCCGACCACGCGATGTGGATCCCCGCCGGCACCGAACATTCCGTCGAGATGCTGGGCGACGTCAGCATGCGGTCCGTCTATGTGATGCCGGAGGCCATTCCCGGCCTGCCGGACGGGTTGCGCGTCGTCGGTATCACCGATCTGATGCACAGCCTGATCGTGGAATCGGAAAAGCTGCCACAGGGCGCCGAGTTGGAGGGGCGGGGCGGGCTGATCATGAAGCTCCTGCTGCACGAAATCCCGAACCTGCCGGAACGGCCGCTCGGACTGCCGTTCCCGTCCGACGCAAGACTGGCAGCGCTGTGCCGGCGCTTCGTCTCGGCACCGTCACCGCATGCGACGATCGACCAATGGGCCGCTATCGTTGGCATGAGCCGCCGCTCTTTCACCCGCGCGTTCCACCGCCAGACGGGATTGTCGCTGTCGACCTGGCGTCAGCAGGCCTGTCTGTTCGCGGCGCTGCCACGGCTGGCCGACGGCGAGCCGATCACAAGGGTGGCGCTCGATCTCGGCTATGACAGCGTGCCGGCGTTCATCACCATGTTCAAGCGCATGCTGGGAGCCTCGCCACGCGGTTACATGCGGGGCGCCCGTGATGCTGGCGAAGGTGCGGCGAATAAACGGTCCGGCTCGGCCTGAGTCGCAGCCCTGAAGCGCGTAGCGTTCGACCGGCCTCATGCGACGCGCTTTGGATTCTTGTTTTTATGCATGTCGTTATCGCAAAACCGCTGCACAGTTTTGCGCGGACATGCATTAATCGAACAGGCTCGACACCGATTCCTCGGTCGCCGTGCGTGAGATTGCCTCGCCCATCAATTCGGCGATAGAGATGACGCGGATATTGGCGGCGTCGAGCACTGCCTGCGTCGGCTGGATGGAATCGGTGATGACCAGTTCCTGCAGTTTCGAGGCGCCGATGCGGGCGATGGCGCCGCCGGACAAAACGCCATGGGTAGTGTAGGCGGTGACACTGGTGGCGCCGTCGGCAAGCAGCGCATCGGCTGCATTGCACAGCGTGCCGCCCGAATCGATGATGTCGTCGATCAACAGGCAATCCTTGCCGCGCACGTCACCGATGACGTTCATGACTTCCGATTCGCCGGGGCGCTCGCGGCGCTTGTCGACGATGGCGAGCTGGGCATCGATGCGCTTGGCGAGGGCGCGGGCGCGGACCACGCCGCCGACATCCGGCGAAACCACCATGACATTGGCAAGCTGCTTGTATTTCGCCTTTACGTCGCGGGCCATGACCGGCACGGAAAACAGATTGTCGGTCGGGATGTCGAAGAAGCCTTGAATCTGGCCGGCATGGAGATCCAGGGTCAGCACCCGGTCAACGCCCGCCCTCGTGATCATGTTGGCGACCAGTTTGGCCGAGATCGGTGTGCGGCCCGAGGCACGGCGATCCTGCCTGGCATAGCCGAAATAAGGAATAACCGCAGTGATGCGCTTGGCCGAAGAGCGCATGAAGGCGTCGATCATGATGAGCAGTTCCATCAGATGATCGTTGGTCGGGAACGAGGTGGACTGCAGGATGAAGACGTCCTCGCCGCGCACATTCTCCTGGATCTCGACGAAGATTTCCTGGTCGGCGAAGCGCCTGACGCTGGCCTTGCCCAGCGGAATGTTGAGGTAGCGGGCGACTGATTCGGCCAGCACCCTGTTGGAATTGCCCGCGAAGAGCTTCATGCACCGTTCCTGGCGAAGGATTGAGAGACTCCGATAGCACTCCAGCCTCTTAGTCGGGCTTTTAGCGGCCCGCGCCGGTATTGCAAGCGTCGTGAATGGGAATCCGCCGGCTAATCTCAATAAACGCTTACGGCTTGACGATGCGGCGATAGGTCCACTTCGATGCCGACCGAATTCGGGGATAGCTCTATCTTTCAGTCTGAGCATGGTCTTTTCCGAAAACCGGATTCACTTTTCGGAAATCATGCTCCAGATCAGCCGGCGCCGCCGCCAAGCCAGGTGGCGAACTGGTCGATTGTCTGGTCGGCAATTGCCTGCATGGTCGCCGGGGCGACCGCCGCCCAGCCTTCGCCGCCGCCGACAGAGGGCGCCTTCTGCTGGCCGTTGATGCGATGCAGCCGGTTGCCGGCCGGGTCATAGATGTCCCAGACGTAGATGACGGTGGTGTCCTTGCCTTCCGTCATGGTCGAGAAATAGCCCTTGAGCACATGCGTTGGGGTCTGGTCGGTGCTGCCGGCCAAGGTGATGCCGCGCTGCCTGGCGCGTGTCTGAAGCTCGGCGGTCAGCGGTGTCGCGGCTTCTACCGAGGCGCCGACGATCGGCGCCACCTGCAGCCGGGTCCGCGCAATGGCAGCCGCGCTTTTGGCGGGCGGCACGGCTACTGCAGCCGAAGGCTGCGCTGTATCTGCAGTTTGCGCGGTGCCGGCAGGCCGAGCCGGAGTTGCGGGGGGCGTTGCGGCACTTCCGGCTCCGGAGAGCGATTGTGTCGATTGCGGGGCAATGGCCGACGGTTCGAGAACGTCCTTCGCATTGGTGCAGGCCGCCAGCGCCAGCGCCACGAGCAATGACACGGTCGTCACATGCGATCGTCTCATTGGTCTGAAAACTCCTTGGCGACGAACGCCCCTCACACTCTTTCCATTATGGATTCACTGCACGATCAAGTCGAGATCATGGCGGGACAGCGGCTTCGGCTGGGATTCGGTGGTCAGATAGGTGCGGCCAAGCGTCATCGCGGTTTCGGTTTCGGAGTCCATGATGATCATATGGGCGAACAGCGTCATGTTCGGCGCAATCGGTTCGGGATTACCCTGATAGAACATCGGCATGTCCATCCAGGACGGGGTGAAGCGGGCGCCGAGCGAATAGCCGCAGGCATTGAGCCGGTGCTTGGTCAAATTGTGGGCTTCGAGGGTGCGGGCATGGGCGTCGAACACGTCGCCGAACGTATTACCGGGCGTCATCGCCTTCTCGACTGCAAGTAGCGCGGCGCGGGCGGCATCGAACAATTCCTGGTGGCGTTTCGATACCTTGCCAGTCAACACCGTGCGCATCATTGCCGCATGGTAGTGGTGGAAGACACCAGCCCATTCGAGCGTCAGCTGGTCGTTCTTGGTGAGCTTGCGGCGACCGGCCTTGTAGCGGCAAAGCAGGGCGTCGACGCCGGAGCCGATGATGAACTCGTTGGCCGGATAATCGCCGCCGCCGGCAAAGATCGCACCTTGCATGGCCGCGAGGATCAGCGCCTCATCGCCGCCCTGCTTGATCAGCGGCAGTGCTGCGTCCAGCGCGTCGTCGGCCAGATTTGCGGCTTTTTCCGCCTTGGCGATTTCTGCCGGGCTCTTGAACAGCCGTAGCCGACTGACAATGCCGGAGGCATCCGCGATCTGCCCGAAGGTCTGCAACTGCTCGTCGAGGCGCCGGCCATTATAGGCCGTCAGGCCGTGGGTGTCGTATTCGACGCCGATGCGGGCGCCGAGCAGGTCGAGTTCGTTGAGCAGATTGCGCAGGTCGACCGCCGGATTGGCGCCGTTGCGGTCCGTCCACAAAACGATGTTGTCGATGATCGAGGTGTGGCGCGCCTGGCGCAAGTCGGCCGAACGCGTCAGCAGCACCATCGAGCCGTCGGCCTTGACCACCAGGCACTGGAAAAAGCAGAAGCCGAAGGTGTCGTAGCCGGTTAGCCAATACATGCTTTCCTGGGCGAACAGCAGGACGGCGTCGAGCTTCTTTTCGGCGATCTCTATCATCAGTCGATCGCGCCGCGCGTCGAATTCCGAGCGTTCGAAATGCAGCGCCATCAGTCAGCCTCCAAAACGATTGCCGAAACCTGCCGCCCGTAGTCGGGCTCGTTGCGATGCGTGCTGCGCCGATAGGAGTAGAAAAGCTCTTCCTCGGCATAGGTGCAGCGGCCAAGTCCTTCGGCGTTGACGCCAGCCTTGGTCAGCCGGTCGACCGTGTAGCGGTTGAGATCGAACATCGCGTGTCCGGCATTTGCGGAGGGCGCGAAATAGCGAGCATTGCCGGCATCGGCGTCGACGAAACGGGCGACGAATTCCGGTCCGACTTCGTAATTCCGTGGGCCGATCGAAGGACCGAGCACTGCGACGATGCGGTCGCGCCGGGCGCCGAGGCTTTCCATTGCCGCGATGGTGTTTTCCAGCACTCCGGTAAAAGCGCCTTTCCAGCCGGCATGGGCGGCGCCGATAATGCGCGCCCCGGCGTCGGCGAAGAGGACCGGTCCGCAGTCGGCGGTCGAGGCACCGACGGCAATGCCCGGCCGGTCGGTGACAATGGCGTCGGCCTTGGGCCGCTCGCCGGCAAAAGGCTCCCTGGCAATGACGACGTCCGGCGAATGAACCTGGTGAGCGGTCAGCAGATGGTTTGCAGGCACGCCCATCCATTCGGCGACCCGGCGGCGATTTTCGCGCACCAGCGTCTGGTCGTCGTTCGAGCCGGTGCCGATGTTGAGGCCCCGGTAGATGCCGCTGGAAATGCCGCCGACTCGCGTGAAGTAGCCGTGGCGGATGCCTTGCGCCGTTTCCAGCAAGGGCGACCGAACGGGATCCGGTTTGGTCTGATTCAGCATGGCGGCTTTGTTGTCCGTATGAGCGATTTCGTCAAGCGAGTTGAAGGGGCGCAGTTGAAGGCTGGTCGGTTGAAGGCCGGCGCAGTTGATGTCGGGCGCTAGTCGGAGACGGGAGAGTGAGAGAGGCGGCAGCGAAAAGTCAATCCGTGCTTGGAAACGGCGGAACCGCAATGCCGGCGGGGAGGACAGCAAGCACCTTGAAGAGTTCGCCCATGGCCTGGGGGCCGGCGAGGCGCTCGACGTCGGCCGCGATCTTTTCGCGAGCTGCCTCATCGGCATTGGCGCCAAGCCGGCCAGCCCGTTCGAGAAGCCCCATCTTGAGCAGGAATTCACCTTGCATGAAGAGGTGGGCATCGAGGCCGTGTGCCCGAACGGTGGCCGCGAGGGCGGCGAAATCGACATGGGCGGTGAGATCGGCCTGCCCCGGATTGGCCAGCACGTCCTCATGACCGTGCTTGCGCAAGGCCTGCAAGGTGTCGCCGATCCCGGGCTGGAGGTGACCGTAGTCGAGAAAAAGGCCGGCGCCGCCAAATCCGGCAAGTCGCCCGGCGATTGCCGCCATAAGGGCAGCGCGGGCTGGCGCCACCTCGACGATGGCACCTTGCGGCGCATTCTCGGCACCCTCCGGCAGCAGCATCGGGTCGAGCGAGCCGGCGCCGACGAAAAAGCGCAGCCGGTTCGCATCGTCGAGACCGATCATCCGTTCGCGCCAGCCGGCTCCAGCGCGGACGAACTGCCGGATGGGCACCGCGTCAAACAGCTCGTTACCAACAATCAGAAGCGGCCCCTGCGGCAGCGTCTCGACGGCCTCATGCCAGGCGATGGTGGCCGACGTCCCGGCAAGCGTCCGTTTCTGGACCTCGGTCAACCGCGGACTGGTCTCGATCAAGGCGAACGATGCGCTGGCGGTAAGCGTCGGATCGAGCCGCGAAAGCGTGCGCAGCATATCTCTCATCAGCGTGCCGCGGCCGGGGCCGATTTCGGCGATGGCGACCGGCGTCGGCCGGCCGATCGCCAGCCATGCCTGGTAGAGCCAGACAGTGACCAGCTCGCCAAACATCTGGCTGATCTCCGGCGCGGTGACGAAGTCGCCGGCGGCGCCAAACGGCTCGCGTGTCGTATAATAGCCGTGCTGCGGGTCGAACAGGCAGAGCGCCATGTATTCGCTGATGGGGATCGGTCCCACCGCACCGATCAGCTCGGCGATGCGGGTCTTCAGCCGCGTCATGCCGGCTGCGGTTTTGTCACCGGCTTGGCTGTAGCCATCGCCCAGATGCCGGCCAGCACCATCGGCAGTGACAGCACCATTCCCATGGTCAGCCAACTCGTGCCAAGGAGGTAGCCAAGCTGCTGGTCGGGCTCGCGAAAGAATTCGACGAAGATGCGCGAGGCGCCATAGCCGGCGATGAAGGCGCCGCCGACGAAGCGCGGCGTCTTCAGCTTGAGCCTGGAATGGGTGAGGAAGCGCAGGACCAGGAACAGCACCAAGCCTTCGAGCAGCGCCTCATAGATCTGGCTCGGATGGCGTGCAAATGGGCCGCCATTGGGGAATTCGAATGCCCATGGCACGTCGGTCGGCCGGCCCCATAGTTCGGAATTGATGAAGTTTGCCAGGCGAACGAGGCCAAGCCCTACCGGCACGCCGGCGGCAACCACGTCGAACAGCGACCATGTGCGGATGCCGCGAGACCAGGAAAACAGCGTCATGGCGAGAATGACGCCGAGCAGGCCGCCATGAAACGACATGCCGCCCTGCCAGACGGCGACGATATCGAGCGGATTGGCAATGTAGCGCGGCAGGTCGTAGAACAGCACGTAGCCGGTGCGTCCGCCGAGCACCACACCGATGGCTGCCCAGACGATGAAGTCGTCGAGGTCGACGGGCTTCATCGGCAGGGTGCCGTCGGGCCACAGTTTTGGGTTGGTGACGAGGCGCTTGGCATACCACCAGGCGAACAGAATGCCGACGATATAGCCGACGCCGTACCAATGCACCGCCAGTGGTCCGATCCGGATGATGACCGGGTCGATATTGGGAAAGGGCAGGGCGGCCAGTGGCAGCAAATATTCGCTCAACAGGGTCTCCAGGTTCCCAATCAGGTTCGGGCGCGGACCATGCGGCAGGCTTTTGGCGCGGTCAAGGCAAGCATATGCTTGCATTCCGAATCGTGCGCCACTACGTCAATTCAACCAAGCGAGGATTTGCCATGGCGACCGGACCGAACCGCATTCTCGATGAATTCGCCAAGCTGATGACCGACGCAGCCGGTGCCGCGCAAGGCGTGCGGCGCGAGGTGGAGACCGCCTTCAGGGGCCAGGCCGAGCGCATACTCAACTCCATGGACGTGGTGCAGCGCGAGGAATTCGACGCCGCTCGCGACATGGCGGCGAAGGCCAGGGAAGAAAACATCCGCCTCGCCGCTCGCATCGAGGCGCTCGAGGCCAGGCTTGCCGAATTGACCGGTCAAGCAGCGCCTGCGGCTGCGGCAAAGCCGCGTGCAAAAAAATAATCAGAAATAAATCGTTAAACTTTTCCACAAAGCCGGATCGCAAAAAGCGCTTTGTCGTGAATCGCTTACCGGGACTGCGTGAATCTTTGTGACAGCGCCTTTCCACATGCGAATGACGCAGTGCGAAAAATTTGGCTGGTCACGCGACTCCCGATCAATAGACTGAATTTGTTGCATGATTCGGAGCAGGGTCGTGCGCCGGGCGGTGGGGTCCGGTCCGGGGTCTTTGCGTTGACGAAGTCCTGGCCGTCCGAGTTCAAGGCAGAATTGTTCGAGTGTGCCTCTCCCGCGGAGCGTGTGGTGGCGCTCCCAGAACGACAGGAAGCATTTCATGGAACTTCTCGAACTCGAATTCTCCCGCGAAATCCATCCGGTGGATGTTATCGAGCAGGTGGCGCACAATAACGACTGGTCCTTCGAACGGGCCGGCGACGACGAGATCTCGATTTCGGTTGCCGGGAGCTGGACCGACTACCACGTTTCATTCTCCTGGATGGAGGACTACGAGGCGCTGCACCTGGCCTGCGCCTTTGACATCAAAGTCCCGGAGGCGCGCGCGCTCGAGGTGATGCGGCTGCTTTCGCTGATCAACGAGCAGATGCTGTTTGGCCATTTCGATCTCTGGGAGCAGGAAGGCGCCATCATGTTCCGCCAGTCGCTGCTGCTGGCCGGTGGGGTCGAGCCGTCAAGCCAGCAGGTCGAGGTGCTGCTGTCGTCGGCGCTGGAAGCCTGCGAATGCTATTTCCAGGCGTTCCAGTTCGTCGTCTGGTCGGGGACTTCGGCCAAGGATGCGTTGGCCGGCGTGCTGTTCGAAACCTACGGAAACGCCTGACCGTCGATGAGTTCGAGCAACACGCGAAAACCCGAGATCAGCTTTGCCGATTTCGACCGTATCGACATCCGCGCCGGCACGATCGTAGAGGCCGAGCCTTTTCCCGAGGCGCGCAAGCCGGCGATCAAGTTGAAAATCGATTTTGGTCCCGAGATCGGGGTGAAGAAATCCTCGGCCCAGATCACAAAATACTATACGCCTGAAACCCTGATCGGCCGGCAGGTGTTCGCTGTAGTCAATTTCCCGCCGCGCCAGATCGGGCCATTCATGTCGGAAGTGCTGACGCTAGGCTTTCCCGATGAAGAGGGCGCCGTCGTGCTTGGCGCGATCGAGCGCAAGGTGCCGGACGGAGGCAGGTTGTTCTAGCTGCGCTGTTGCTCACGCAGCCAGTTTACGCGTGGTGCCCAGCGCCTCTTCAACCGTTTCCATGAACATTTCCGCGCAGGCCTTCCAGCTGTAGCGCATCGCGCGTTGCCGCGCCTCGGCGCGGTCGACGTGAAGGGCGGCGAGCGCTGCTTGCCGCAGGTCGTCCGATACCGCGCCGCCGATGCCGTCTCCGACGATGTCGATCGGTCCGGTGACGGGATAGGCTGCGACCGGCGTGCCACTGGCCAGCGCCTCGATGATGACGTTGCCGAATGTGTCGGTGCGGCTGGGGAAGACGAAGGCATCGGCCGAGGCGTAGATCTCGGCCAGTTCGTCGTTCGGGCGATGGCCGAGGAAATGGGCATCGGGATATCTGACCTTCAGCTTCGCCAATTCCGGCCCTTCGCCTACGACCACCTTGCTGCCCGGCAGGTCGAGGTCGAGAAAGGCCGGCAGGTTCTTTTCGATCGCGACGCGGCCGACGCAGAGGAAGATCGGTCCGGGAAATCCCAGGTCCTTTCTTTTATCCGGCCGAAAATGATCGGTGTCGACGCCGCGCGTCCACGGCCGGAGCTTGGTGAAGCCGCGCCCCGCAAGATCGTCGGCAAGCGACTGGGTGGCGACCAGCGTGCCCTGTCCTGAATTATGGAAATCGCGCAGCCAGCGATAGGCCCATGCTTCAGGCACCGGCAGGCGCGCGCTCAGATATTCAGGAAAACGTGTGTGATAGCTGGTCGTGAACGGGCGGCCGGCGTTGCGGCAGTAGCGCCGGGCCATAATGCCGAGCGGTCCTTCGGTGACGATATGGATGTGGTCCACCTTGCGTGCCTCGATCAGCCGCGCCACGCGGTGCGGCGTCGTCAGCGCCAGCCTGATATCGGGATAGGTCGGCAGAGGCAGGGTGCGAAAGATGTTGGGCGTCAGGAAATCCGTCTCGACGTCGAAGGATTTCAGGGTCTCCGAGAGGCGCTCCAGCGTGTGGACGACGCCGTTCACTTGCGGGCGCCAGGCGTCGGTGACCATCAGGATGCGCATGGCGGTCCCTTGGCGGCAAGCTTGATTGGCTTGCCGCGATGCCTGAGCGGCGACCACGCCGCAGCTCTGGTGTCGCACCGGCGCACCCGGGCAGGCGCGGGGTCGAAATGAGGCCGCAGGGCCGAATCAATCAGAATCGCGCGCTTCATTGGCGCTCTTCACCATGGTTTCATGACGGGCGAATGAAGGCCGGGTCTCGCTGCCGTCAAGCCGGAACCTTGATCACCGCCCGCAAGCCGCCGAGCGGGCTGCGTTCGAGGACGATGTCGCCGCCATGGCTGCGGGCAATGTCGCGTGCGATGGAGAGGCCAAGGCCGGTGCCGCTGGCGTCGAGGTTGCGGGCCTCGTCGAGCCGCACGAACGGCTTGAATACATCCTCCCGCTTTTCGGGCGGAATGCCCGGACCGTCATCGTCGATGGTGACGAGCAGCGAACCGCGTCCATGATTGGCGTTGATCTCCACCGTCTTGGCATAGCGGAATGCATTGCCGACGACATTGGAGAGCAGCCGGGCAAAGGCATTGGGGCGCACGTGGACGTGCGGATCGCCGGCAAGTACGGTCGACAGCTTGCGCTTGCGCAGCGCGGCTTCCTCGCGAAGCTTGTCGAAGAAGGCTTCGAGGTCGAACCGGCCGGCATCTTCCGATGCTTCGCCGCGTGCAAAGGCAAGGTAACCTTCCAGCATCGACTGCATGTCGTCGATGTCCTGGTCGAGTGCCTGGGTGTCGGCCGCCTTGGTCCCGGCCAGTGCCAATTGCAGCTTGAAGCGGGTGAGGATGGTCCTCAGATCGTGGCTGACGCCGCTCAGCATGGCGGTGCGCTGCTCGAGCTGGCGTTCGATGCGTTCGCGCATCTGGATGAAGGCAAAGCCGGCGCGGCGGACTTCCTCGGCGCCGCGCGGGCGAAAATCGCGCGGCATCGGCCGGCCTTTGCCAAAGCTCTCGGCCGCCTCGGCCAGCGTCAGAATCGGCCGGATCTGGTTGCGCAGGAAGGGAATGGCGATCATCAGCAGCACCAGCGAGGTGCCGACCATCCAGATCAGGAAAATATGGGTGTTCGACGCATAGGCCTGGCTGCGGCGCACGAAGACCCGCAGCACCTTGTTCTCAAGCTGGACGCGGACTTCGACGATATTGGAATTGCCGACCGTATCGATCCAGAACGGACGGTTGATCTGGCGGGTGATCTCGGACGAAAGGATCTCGTCGAGGATCGAGAAGAACGGCTTTGGCCCGGGTGGCGGCAACGGGTCGGGGGGGAGGAGGTCGACCTTCAGCTGCATGCGATCCTGGGCGATACGGATGACGTTCGCGTAGTCGGCGTCATGCGGATAGGTCTCTATCAGGTCGATGATGGCGGCGATGTCGCGCACCGTGGCCTGTGACAGGCGTTGCGTCACGGTCTGCCAATGGCGCTCCATGAAGACAAAGGCGACGACCGACTGCAGCATGATCATTGGCGCTATGACGATGATCAGCGAGCGGGCATAGAGCCGCTTCGGCATGTAAAGCGACACCAGGCGCCAGAAACGGTTCCAGGCGCGCGGCACGGCCTTCAGCGCCCGCGTCGCGCGGGCGCTGAAGCCGCCATCTCCCGGCCGTTCGAGTTGCGTGGTCGCCATTCGTCTTTTCGCTCACCGGGACCCGGCAAAGGGCCGCTGTCGGCAGCATTCTATTCCACGCTGAGCCGATACCCAATACCGCGCACGGTCTGCAGCCAGACCGGATTGGACGGATCGCGTTCGATCTTGCGGCGCAGCCGGTTGATCTGGACGTCGATCGTGCGCTCGCCGACCTCGGATTCGTCGCCGACAAGCTCATGCCGCGGTATCGTCTCGCCGGCACGGGCAGCGAAGATCGCCAGGATTTCCTGCTCGCGGTCGGTCAGCTTGAGCGCCTCTCCGCCGCGCTTCAGCTCACGCCTGGCGATCTGGAACGTATAGGGACCGAAGACCAGCTGTTCGACCTTGGGCGTCGTCGCGGGGCCGCCGCGGCGCAGGATATTGTTGATACGCAGGATCAGCTCACGCGGGTCGAACGGTTTAGGCAGATAGTCGTCGGCGCCGGCCTCGAGCCCGGTGATCCGGCTGTCGGTTTCGGACAGTGCGGTGAGCATCAGGATCGGTACGTTTTTCTCCGCCCGCAGCGCCTTGGTGAGATCGACGCCGCTTTCACCCGGCATCATGACATCGAGCACGATCAGATCGAAGTCGAGGCCGGCCAGCTTGCGCCGCGCCTCGCCGGAATTTCCGGCGACGGTGACGCGAAAGCCGTTTTCGGTGAGATACTGTTTCAGAAGATTGCGGATACGGGTGTCGTCGTCGACCACCAGCAGATGCGGCGCGTCGTCTTCCGGTGCTGTCGGATGATCAACCCTCTCAATGGTCTCCATGGCTTTTCCCTGACATCTTTGCGGGCACAATGTCGATCTGCGCCCTTAGTTCCGGATTGACCATCGCTTCAAGGAACCGTTCGATAACGGCGCGTTCGGTGGCTCCGGAATCTTCCAATGCAGCATGGATGCGGCGCGACTGTGGCCGCGCCAGCGCCAGCGCCAGCGCACGGCCCTTGGCCGTCGGATAAAGCTCGCGCTGGCGGCGGTCGCGGGGGCCCTGCAATTGCACGATATGGTCGGTGTCAATCAGTTGCTTGAGCACGCGCGCCAGGCTCTGCTTGGTGATCTTGAGCACGTCGAGGAGCTCGGCGACCGTCAGGCCGGGCCGGCGATTGACGAAATGCAACACCCGATGATGGGCGCGGCCAAAACCGTAATCGGCCAGGATCTGGTCCGGATCGGAGGTAAAGTCGCGATAGGCGAAGAAGAACAACTCGATGATGGCGAAATCGATGCCGTCCTCGTCGGTGATCGCCGTCCTGATCGGCTCTGCGGCTGCGTGGCTCGTCATCTTTTCTCCGTGTGAAGCAGAAATTATGTCAGCACTATTGACGTATTTTCCACGCGATGGTAATTTTTGGCAAGCTTTTCGGCGGATTGCGAACGAAAAGGCAAGCGAAGCCGTTTTTTCCGGAACTTCCTAAGTTTGCCAGACCTTAAATATCCGCCTACGCTTTGAGACAATGGCCGCCCGCAGCGGCCGAGGCGAAACACGCAACGACACTGTGCGGGCTGCCGCCCGCGGGAGGTTACCATGGCATCCGTTCCCTTCGATCAACTGGACGGCTTTATCTGGATGAACGGCCAATTCGTCAAATGGGCCGACGCCAAGATCCACGTCTTGACCCACGGGCTGCACTACGCCAGCGCGGTATTTGAGGGCGAGCGCGCTTATGGGGGCGAAATTTTCAAGCTGACCGACCACACCGAACGCCTGCATGAATCGGCGCGCCTGCTTGGCTTCAAGATACCCTACTCGGTCGCCGAGATCGACGACGCCTGCCGCACGCTGTTGAAGAAGCAAGGTTTCCAGGACGCCTATGTCCGGCCGATCGCGTGGCGCGGCAGCGAACAGATGGGCGTTTCCGCACAGAACAGTCGGATCAACTGCGCCATCGCCATCTGGCAGTGGCCGAGCTATTTCGACCCGGCGCAGAAGCTCAAGGGCATCCGCCTCGACATGGCCGAATGGCGCCGCCCCGACCCGCGCACCGCACCGTCGAAATCGAAGGCGGCCGGCCTCTATATGATCTGCACCATGTCCAAGCATGCCGCTGAGGCCAAGGGCTATGCCGACGCCATGATGCTCGACTGGCGGGGCCAGGTGGCGGAAGCGACAGGCGCCAACATCTTCTTCGTCAAGGACGGCAAGATCCATACGCCCAAGCCCGATTGCTTCCTCGACGGCATCACCCGCCGCACGGTCATCGGCCTTGCCAAGGACCGCGGTGTGGAGGTGATCGAGCGCGCCATCATGCCGGAAGAGCTTGAAGGCTTCCAGCAGTGCTTCCTCACCGGGACGGCAGCCGAGGTGACGCCGGTTTCGGAGATCGGTCCATACCGATTCGAGGTCGGCGAAATCGCCAAGACGCTGATGAATGACTATTCTGCGGCCGTTCAGCCCAAGCACGCAATCGCTGCAGAATAACGAAAGTCACAGCTTTTTTAACTAGTAAGGGCGGTTTTCGAGCCGCCCCTTTTATTTAAGCGCTTCTGCATTTGACTTTCACACAATTCGGCGTCTCATGATGGGGTCGGCCCGGGAGGCTGGCAGCTATGGAGGGACTGGAAATATGGATATGAACACGCTTCTTCCGATCATTATTCAGGTGATTACGGGTATCATCGGTGGTCAGGCGGTTGGCGCGGCTATCAAGACGGCGGCGATGGGGCAGCTTACCAAAATCCTTGGCGGCGCTGTTGGCGGCGTCGGCGGTGCGGCCATCCTCAACAGTCTGCTGGGTGGCGCGGTCGATCCGACAGCCGCGGCCACGGCGGCAGGGGCAGGCAGCGCGTTGAACATTTCAAATATCGTTGGCGGTGCCGGCGGCGGCGCCATCCTGACCGGCATCATCGGTGCGGTCATGAACGCGATGAAGAAATAAGCTTTGACGTTTCAAGTTTTCAAATGGGCGGCTTCGGCCGCCCATTCCGTTTTCCGTTTGTGGAGCGGTGGACGCCGTTCGCGTGTGTCTCTACATCAGGGTAAAGGTTAGGGCTTTCCTGACGCGTTCGAGGGGGGCGCGCAGCGCTCCGACAGCGTGAAAGGACGAATATGGGTCAGCTCAACGCCGGCATTGTGCCGGTCACGCCGTTCCAGCAGAACTGCACCATTCTCTTCGACATGGACGACAGGCAAGGCGTTGTCATCGATCCGGGCGGCGACATCGACGAGGTGCTGGCGGCGCTCGAGGACAATGCGATCACTGCCGGCGCGATCTGGATCACGCATGGCCATATCGACCATGCCGGCGGGGCCATGGAGCTGAAGGAGGCGCTTGGTATCGAGATCATCGGCCCGCATGCCGCCGACCGGCCGCTGCTCGCCAATCTCGAGAACCAGGCGAAGCGCTACGGCATCACCGATCCCGTGCGCAACTGTGTCCCCGACCGGTTCCTTGCCGAAGGCGAGACCGTTTCGTTCGGCTCACACGTGTTCGAGGTGCTCCATTGTCCGGGCCACGCACCCGGCCACGTCGTCTACTATAACCGGGCGGCGAAGTTCGCGCATGTCGGCGACGTGCTGTTCCGCGGTTCGGTCGGCCGCACCGACCTGCCGGGCGGCGACCACGCCGCGCTGATCGCCTCGATCAAGGAGAAGCTTTTGCCGTTGGGCGACGACATCGGCTTCATCTGCGGCCACGGTCCCGGCGGCCGTTTTGGTGAGGAGCGGCGGAGCAATCCGTTCCTGATCTGAACCGCTTGCCGGAAACAAAAAAGCGCGGCCTGTGCGACCGCGCTTTTTTCCGGCAGGAAACTGCCTCCGTTAATTGGCGGTGCAGAAATGCTGTTCGCCGTCATAGCCTGTGAACGTGCCGGTACGCGCGTTGAAGCTCCGGTAGCGGTCCGAGCAGTATTCGTACCAGCCGCGGGTCCAGGGCTCCGCATAGCTTTCGGCATAGGCCACTCGCGGCTGCACGTAATAACGACGCACCGGGGCAGGCCGGTAGTATTCATCATCATAGGCCGGGTCGTAATAGCGGGGCTGCGGGCTGGCGAGCGCACCGCCGATCAGGGCACCGGCCGCAAGGCCGAGCACGCCTGCCGCAACGGCGTCGCCGTTGCCGTGGTGCCGGCGATGATGGCGCCATTCATCGGCACTGGCCGCGGGCAAGGTCGCAAGCGTGGTCGCAACGACCGCGGCGGACAGGATGGCAGTCTTGAAAATTCGGTTCATGTCGGTCTCCTTCGTGCCGGCCCGGGTCGTTGTCGGGGGATGCGGTCCGGCTTTAAGGAGGATTAATATGGGACCGTGGCTGAACGGGGGCTGAACGAAATTTGGCCAGGCGGGTTCATCCAACCGGGCGATTCAAGCGTGCGGCAAACACCGCAGGCCAGACCGGCCCGCGTCCATTCTGTCCAGGGCCGGTTCAGCCGATCGACAGGTTGACGGCTTTCGGACCCTTGCCGCGCTTGTCCGGCTCGGTGTCGAATGTCACTTTCTGCCCATCCTCAAGACCGGGAAGACCCGACGCCTGCACGGCCGAAATATGGACGAAGACATCCTTTGCCCCGTCGTCCGGCGTGATGAAGCCGAAGCCCTTGGCGTGATTGAAGAATTTGACGGTGCCGGTCTGCGGCATGGGAAGCTCCTTTGATCCCACAAGTCCAGTCTCGGGCCGGCAAATGCCCGGACGGAAATTTGTCCTTTATTTTAGTGCCATCGGCAAGAGAAAGTTTTGCGGGTGCCGGCAAGCATCCCAGAACACAAAAGGCGCGACGAAAACCGCCGCGCCTTTATAAAATTCACGTCACACCAAAGCCTTGCAGCATCCTCACACCCGAAAGGACGCGCGGCACGCCGCCGTTCAGGCGGCGCGGAGATTGACCGCTTTCGGACCCTTGCCCATACGGTCGGGCTCGACATCGAAGGTGACCTTCTGACCGTCGACGAGCGTGCGCAGCCCGGAAGCCTCGATCGCCGAGATGTGGACGAACACATCCTTGGCGCCGCCATCGGGCGTGATAAAGCCGAAGCCTTTGGTAGCGTTGAAGAATTTAACGGTGCCGGTCTGGGCCATTGGGGAAACTCCTTCACCCGTGTCAGTCTTGGTGGTTCCGCCCGCCGCCTGGCGCCGTGGGCAAGTCCCGGTGGTTGCTTCGGCAGTCATGCACTGGCGCATGGTAAAACCCCCCGCCGAAAACGGGGCTGTCAGAGATTCACAGTATCGGGGAAAGGTCGTCCAAAACGTTCCGCTCTCCGGGTCGCAAATGCCCGAACACAAAATTTATCGCACGGAAACGTGATGCTTGCAAGATAGAGCCGCGGGCGGCCCAACAGGCGCATCCCGACGCATCGCACCGATAGTCCCGGTTCTCCGCCCGGCCATCGGCCAGACGCAGCCCAGGCATGGTCCAGCAAGCGGGGCCGGTGCTGTTTTGCCTTCGCGCCGGCATACCGCCTTGGTTGGCCATGCCGCCCGTTGCAAACAGGGGTTGCATTTGGCGGCGGAATGACGAGGATCGGCCGGACGCAGGCACCATTTGTGCAGGCACGAGCTTCGAGGGAGGGAACATTCATGCGGTTTCTTGCGGCAATCTTCTCGCGGCAGGGTTTTTCCATCCTGTTCCTGTCGGCAATTCTCGCGGCCTGCACCGTCGTGGTCGATGAGGGGCCGGGGCCGCGCCCGCCACGGCCGGGACCGCAATTCTGCACTAGGCAATATGACCCGGTCTGCGCCAGGCGCGGCGGCGACCGCCAGACCTTCGCCAACGCCTGCCTTGCCGAACGGGCCGGATACCGCATCATCCGTGAAGGCGAGTGCCGTGGCGGTGGTGGCGGCGGGGAGCAGACATTCTGTACCCGCGAATTCCGCCCGGTCTGTGCCCGTCGCCATGGCGAACTGCGCACGTTCCCCAATGAATGCGAGGCCCGCGCGGCTGATTATCGGGTCGTCGATGATGGGCCGTGCTAGCGCACCGGCCTCACTGTTCGTCCGGATAGGCACCATCGGCGGGGCCGACGTAGAGCTCGGCGCCGTCCTCGTTGGAGATGCGCAGGCGATCGGGGATCTGCGGCATCATCAACGTGTGAAGCAGCGTGGCGGCGCCTTGCAGGGCGGCGCGCAGGTTCGGCGCCTCCAGCGACACCCGGTCGAGTGTCGCTTCGTCGGCATCGCGCGAGCGGTAGAACTCAATGACGAAGTTCAAGCACGCCTCCAGCAGATTGTCTGCGATCGACTCTAGCCTTTGGACTTGGGTTTCGTACCGGTCTCCGCCTGCTTGACCGCCGAGCCGAACGGCGAGGTCGGCTTTGCAGCCACCTTGTCCTTCTTGGGCTTGCGTGTCTCGCGGTTGCTTCGCTGTTGACCCTTGGCCATTTCTGATCCCTCGTGCGTGGGTGGTAATGTCGAGAGTGCTATCGCTCAGCCGGCCGGGTTGTCGACCGGTTCGAGATTGTCTTCCGTGGTGACCCGCTCGTAGGTCTCCTGCTCGCTGCGGATGCGGTATTGCGGCGAGCCGTCCTTGACCGGCAGCCGGCTCTTGATCTGGAACAGCTCCGCGGTCTTTTGGACAAGGCCGATGCGGCTCTTCATGCGGACGGTCTGGCCGACGGTGAAGATATGCGACGGCGTATCCGTGCGCCGCGCACTCTGCTGGAAGCGGATCATGTAACGTTCTCCTGATCGTGCCGAAGCGCTGCTTCGAGTTCGGCGTGGTCGACGGCGACAAGCTGGCTGGTCGGGCTTTTCACCGTCCTTGACGGCAGATGGATGAAAGTGGCGACGCGGCGCCAGGCAAGCCACGACATGCCGTCGATCAGTTCCTCGTCGTGGTCGATGTCATAGTCGCCGGCCGGCTGCACGCCATCTAGCCCGCCAAGCACGAAAGGTGCCGCGAAATGCGCGATGGAATGAGTGGTGCGGGCAGACATTCTTGTGCCTTGAAGTTTCTTTCCGGCCTGGCCCTGAAAACGGGGCCTGCATTGCGGTATCGGGTATCGGCGATTTGTATGAGGTTTTGGCGGGCCGAGAACCCCTGACGCCGCGAGGGGACCAAGCACGGCCCAAAAACGGTTCCCTACCAATATTCTGAAAATGCGGCTTATTCAAGAAGATTCCGGCTTTTTGCCGCTACCAACGTAAAATTACTTTTCTATGGTTATTTGCGAAACGATGATACGGTGCCGGGCATCTCAAAAATTGTTTGAAGAAGTTCCGGAAGAGTTCCTCCGGCATTTGTGGTTATTTAGGTATGAAGGGAATAGAGTCATGAGTTCCGTAAGAACACCGAATGTCCCGACAGTTGCAGTCGATCCTGTCGTCAAGCCGACAAAGGTCATATCGCCGCGCCTCACGATAAGAAGCGACGAGGCGGCAAGGCGAAGGATTGCCGACACCGACGGCACGGTGCGGCGGGCGCGCCAGCTTGCCGAAAGCAACCGCCTGATTTGACGCGCAAGCCATGACACTCAATTTTCCCAATCCCAGCCGCTCCTACGACGCTGCAGCCAAGCGCGTTCGTTTCGTCGGGCATGACGGCATGTTCGAAGTCCCGTTCTTTATCGAGGTTACGGCACTTTCGACGGTAAACCCGGCTGCAAGCGGAGCCGAAGCCGAATTCCTCAGTGCCTTCGACGCCAAGCGTTCGTCGATCCACGATATTGCGCGCGAAGCCTACTCGCACGGCCGCAAGAACATGTATGTGCTGACGCCGGCCGACTTTCGGTAAGTTCCCCGGGTTCGGAGGTTTGCTTCGTAGCGACCGCCGTCTGCTCTTGCACGTGCCGCAGCGATGGCCTAGATCGCGGCAGGCGGACAACACGGCAGGTTTCCCATCAACAGAGATCCGAGACAACCGGCAGGCACACGTTACGGCTCAGGCGGACAGCCGCCGCTGGGGCTCGACCAGCACGTGCAGCGGGCGCTGCAGCTGCACCAGGCGGGGCGCCGGCAGGAAGCCGAGGCGCTTTACCGTCAGGTGCTGGCGCAAAAGGCCAACCACCCGGCTGCTGCGCATTTCCTCGGGCTTCTGCTGCACCAGACCGGGCGCAGCGCCGAGGGGCTGGCGCTGATCGAACAATCGGTGCGTCTGCAGCCGAACAATCCGGATTTCCTCAACAATCTCGGCACCGTGCTGCGCGACCTCGGCCGGGTAGCGGCCGCGGCCGATCTCTTCCGCAAGGTGGTGGCGATTCGGCCGGACCAGTTGGCGGCGCGCGACAATCTCGGCTCGTCGCTGAAGCAACTCGGCCAATTCGAAGGCGCCGAAGATATTTATCGCGGCACGATCGGCCGCAACCCGTTCCATGTCCGCGCCCGCGTCGGGCTTGCCGAAACGCTGCAGGAAGCGGGCCGGCTGGATGAGGCACTGGCCGTTTTTCGCGAGGCGCTGACGATCCGGCCGAAGGATGCCGATCTTTTGCACGGCCTGGGCGTCGGGCTAATGGAAAAGGGCAATCTCGACGAGGCTGCGGATCTTTTCAGGCAGGCGCTGGCGGTGGACCCCGGCATGGCCAGGGCCTGGCTGATGCTCACCCAGGTCAAGCGCCAGAAGGAGCGCGACGCCGAGCTTGCCCGCATGGAGGCGGAGCACGCCAAGGCGCCGCAAGGCAGCCTGGCGCGCATGCAGCTTTCCTTCGGCCTCGGCAAGGCCAACGACGACCTCAGGGATTATGGCCGCGCTTTCGACTATTTCGCCGAAGGCAACGCGATCCGCCGCCAGGGCATCGACTACGACGCCGGCAAGACGCGCGGCGAGTTCGAGGCGATGGAGGCGGTATTCGACAAGGCCTTTTTTGAAAAACACAGGCCGGGCGGGATCGCCGACGACACGCCGATCTTCGTTGTCGGCATGCCGCGATCCGGCACCACGCTGGTCGAGCAGATCATCGCCAGCCATCCGCAGGTCTATGGCGCCGGCGAGCTCAGCATATTGAAGACGGCGGTCGGCAAGCAGTTTCCGCTCAGCATGAAGGGCGGCTTTCCCTGGGGCATCGCCGACATGCCCGACAAGGCCTTTGCCGAGGCCGGCCAGGCCTATCTCGACATGCTGCACGCCCGCTATCCAGGTTTTCGGCACGTCACAGACAAGATGCCTGGCAACTTCCTCTTGGTCGGTTTCATCCATATGATGCTGCCGAAGGCCAAGATCATCCATTGCGCGCGCGATGCGGCGGCGACGTGCCTGTCGATCTACAAGGTGCACTTTCGCGGCGACAGCCATCGCTACGGCTACGATCTCGACGAGCTCGCCGATTTCCACAACCTCTACACCGATATCATGGCGCACTGGCACGCCGTGCTGCCTGATGTCGTGCACGACGTTCGCTACGAGGATTTCGTCGCCGACCAGGAAGGCCAGTCGCGGGCGCTGATCGCCCATCTCGGCCTCCCATGGGACGACGCCGTGCTGTCGTTTCACCAGACCGACCGGCCGGTGCGCACGGCGTCGGCCACGCAAGTGCGCCAGCCGATGTATCAGGGCTCGGTCGATCTGTGGAAGCGCTATGGCGACCGGCTGAAGCCGCTGCTCAATAAACTTGATCGAGGGGCGCCTACAGCTCGATGAAGGGCTGAAAACCGCCAAAGATCATGCGCTTGCCGTCGAACGGCATGGTCTCCCAGTCCGGCTTGAGGCGCGGATCGGCCATCACCTTGGCCATCACCGCATCACGATGCTGCCTGGATTCATAGACGACCCAGGAGAAGACGACGACCTCGTCTTCCTTGGCCTGCACGGCGCGCGGGAACGAGGTGAGCTCGCCATAGGGTACGTCGTCGCCAATGCATTCGACATAGGCCAACGCGCCATGCTCCTTCCAGACGGCGCCGGCCGTCTGCGCCATTTTCTTGTAGGCATCGAGATTTGCCTTGGGCACGGCCAGTACGAAACCGTCGACATAGGACATCTGACTTCCTCCATGTGATCGTTTTCCTCTCCCTTTAGAGCGGGGAGAGGTGATTTCAGACACAGCCTGTGGTGGATGTTAAGCTGCTTTCACCGGTGCGTTCATTGCCCATTCGACGCCGAACGGATCACGCATATTGCCCCAGCGGTCGCCCCAGAACATCACCTGCAACGGCACGACTGCCTCGCAACCCGCCTCGATGGCCCGCTTCCACCAGGCGTCGATGTCGTCGCTGCCGAGATGGAGCTGCATGGTGTAGCCCTGCGGCTTCACAGCGGCCATTCCATGCTCGGGATAGAAGTCGGAAAGCATCAGGGTCGAACCGTTGATGTGCAGATGGATATGCATGGTGCGGCCCTGTTCATCCGGCGGATAGGCAAAGACCTGCTCGGCACCGAAGGCCTTTTGGTAAAATTCTGCGGCTTTGAAAGCGCCGTCCAGCTGAAGGTAGGGCGTCAATCCGCCAAGCACTTTGGCGGCGGACTGGGTCTGCGGCTGATCATTCATGTCATGCTCCTCTTTGCGTCTGGTTGGCCTTTGCGAACCACAGGACGAACGGAACGGCGAAGATCCTACACGGCCGATGGTTTGGATTCGAAATGGCGCCTGCCGCGACGGCCAACTGCCACTTTCAACCTCCGATGCGAATCCGCGGGCTGTTTTGCGCGTCGACGACGATTTCCGGCCAGCCGATATCTTTGCGCAACTCGATCGGCAATGAAAGGATGGCGCGTTCGCTGCGATAACGGGCGCGAGCCGCCGAGTAACGCGTCACGGCGTGACCTATGGATGACAGAATCAGAATAGACATGATGCTTTCTCCTCGATTGGCGCCGGCATCACCGTGTCGGCGTCCCAAGGACGTGGCATGCGATCATCATCCGACAGAGCGCCGGATTTTTTTCCGCAATTTTCTAACCGCCCGCTTCGGCTATCTCCTGGAAGAAAGCTTCCGGGCTATCGATCTCGGGTGCCCACCAAGTTCCCTGCGGAGCACCTCGCCGCAATAGCTGCCCAACGCAAACAAGCGCAGCCCGAGATCCTCGGACATCAAACCGCCCGAGATGGGCTCACCATCCTTCGTCTGCTCGCGAAAGAACCGTTCCACCTCCGATATGCTCTGTGGAGTGAAATCGGCGCGGTAGCCCGAACTTTGCAGTGCCTTGGATATCCATTGTGCAGCGATCGGAATGTCATCCTGCAAGCGCCGCGGCGCGTTCGTTGTTTGAGACGCCGCGCGGGACGGCAGGAAAGCTGCGGCGACGGCTGCGAGAAGTCCAAAGAAACGACGCGTCATCATCCGCAGCCATCCAAGCGATGAAGTTATATGCGGCGCTCGCGGGGCGCCACGTCGGCCAATGGCAAGGACGGTGACAGTCGGCGGTGACTGTCACACTGACCTCAAGTGGCCTCCGCTTACTCCGTATTCTTTGTTCAAATCCAGCAGGAAATGTCCAAACACCGCACTTCTGCGAAGATCAACAACGATCACAAGAAGGGCGTTGAACCTGCCGGTACCAATCAAAACTTGATCAAACCGGTTTTGGGCATCTCGGTAGACATAGTGCACGTCGTTCAAATAGGGCAGCCCGATCTCATCCAGATCTAGTGCGTCGACATACGGCCATATGTTCGCAGCAGCCTCCGCCGTCGCGGTGACGTTCGTCATAGGCTCTGCAAAACAAGCCTTGAATTCGTATTCCTCAAGTCTGCGAGTGACTAACATCGCCTATTCTAGGAGATAGCGCCGGAAGCTCGCAACAGTGCGGCAGACGGGCGCCTCCCTTCTCCCCTTGTTTGTGGGAGAAGGTGGCCGAGCGAAGCTCGGTCGATGAGGGGTGTTCCAGCTTGGCATCGACGGCGATCCGTCCAGCACCCCTCAACCGTCTCGGCGCTGCGTGCCGATCCACCTTCTCCCACAACAAGGGGAGAAGGGAAGCTCGCTACCGTCCCGGCCGACCCGTCTTTCCCGGCCGACGCTTTTCGCGGCGGGCGTCGGCGGGGTCTTCGTAGGGGCCGATGCCGGCGCGCTGACGAACGATTGGCTTCGCGGAATCGTCGCGATCCTTCGCGCCCCCCTCTGCCCTGCCCTCTTTGCCACCACTTGGCATCTCCCCCACGAGGGGGGAGATCGGCTGTGGTTTCGCCGGCGCTTTTCCCTGGACCGGCTTCTCGGTCCGCCGCACCGTCATCTCGTCCAGTGAGTTCTTCCTGAACAGCGGCTTGGTCGGTTCACCCGGTATACCGAAATCCGAACCGTGCGCTTCCTGCGCCGACTGTTTCTTGAACAGCGAACGGGAGACCGCGCCTGACGGCGTCGGCATGTCGGTCCCAGGTCCCATATCGTCCAGCGAAGGTTTCGCGAACAGCGGCTTCTTGACCGGTACGGCGCCGTCGGCGCCCATTTCGTCGAGCTCCGGCTTGCGGAAGAGGTTGGGCCGGGCAGCCTTGGCCGCCTCTTCGGCGGCATGTGCCTCGTCGAGCTTGCGGAAACGCTCCTGTTCCTCTGCTGTACGATGTTTGGCCACGCCCTTGTTGTGCTTGCCCTTTTCGCGGCCCGAAACCGGGCTTTCCATGTCGGCATATTTGGCCAGCGGGTCGTCCGAGATGGACAGTTCCATCTCGCGCAGCCGCTTGATCTCGTCGCGGATGCGGGCCGCCTTTTCGAAATCGAGGTTGGCGGCGGCGTCGCGCATCTGCTTTTCCAGGGCGTCGAGATGCGCCTTCAGATTGTTGCCCATCATCGCGCCGGCGCTGTCGGTGAACTGCGAAATGTCGGCGCGGACATGATCCTTCTCGTAGACCGAATCCAGAATGTCCGAAATGCGCGACTTGACCGATTCCGGGGTGATGCCGTTGGCCGCGTTCCACTCCATCTGCTTTTCGCGACGGCGGTTGGTCTCGGCCATCGCCCGCTCCATCGAGCCGGTGACCTGGTCGGCATAGAGGATCACCTTGCCGTCGACGTTTCTGGCGGCGCGGCCGATGGTCTGGATCAGCGATGTCTCGGAGCGCAGGAAGCCCTCCTTGTCGGCGTCGAGAATGGCAACGAAACCGCATTCGGGAATGTCGAGACCTTCGCGCAATAGGTTGATGCCGACCAGCACGTCGAAGGCGCCAAGGCGCAGGTCGCGCAGGATCTCGATGCGCTCCAGCGTGTCGATGTCTGAGTGCATGTAGCGGACGCGAATGCCTTGCTCATGCAGATATTCGGTCAAATCCTCGGCCATGCGCTTGGTCAGCACGGTGACCAGCGTGCGGTAGCCGGCCCTCGTGGTTTCGCGGATTTCGCCGACTACGTCGTCGACCTGTGTCTTGGCCGGGCGCACTTCGACCGGCGGGTCGATCAGGCCGGTCGGGCGGATGACCTGCTCGGCGAAGACGCCGCCGGACTGCTCCATCTCCCAGGCGCCGGGAGTAGCCGAAACCGCGACGGAGAGCGGGCGCATGGCGTCCCATTCCTCGAAGCGCAGCGGCCGGTTGTCCATGCAGGACGGCAGGCGGAAACCATACTCGGCCAGCGTCGCCTTACGGCGAAAGTCGCCGCGATACATGCCGCCGATCTGCGGTATGGTGACATGGCTTTCGTCGATGAAGACCAGCGCATTGTCGGGAATGTATTCGAACAAGGTCGGCGGCGGATCGCCCGGCTTGCGGCCGGTCAGATAACGCGAGTAATTCTCGATGCCGGCGCAGGAACCGGTCGCCTCCAGCATCTCCAGGTCGAAGCGGGTGCGCTGCTCAAGCCGCTGCGCCTCAAGCAGGCGGCCAGCCTTTTCAAGCTCTTGCAGCCGATATTTAAGTTCTTCCTTGATAGACTTGATGGCTTGATTCAAGGTCGGGCGCGGCGTGACGTAGTGCGAATTGGCGTAGATCTTGACGCTCTTCAGCTCGCCGGTTTTCTGGCCGGTCAGCGGATCGAATTCGGTGATCGCTTCGATCTCGTCGCCGAACAGCGAGATGCGCCAGGCGCGGTCTTCCAAGTGGGCCGGGAAGATCTCGATCGTATCGCCGCGCACCCGGAACGAGCCGCGGACGAAGTTGATGTCCTGGCGCTTGTATTGCTGGGCGACGAGGTCGGCGAGCAGCGCGCGCTGGTCGAGCCGGTCGCCGATCTGCATCTGGAAGGTCATCGCCGTATAGGTCTCGACCGAGCCGATACCGTAGATGCAGGACACCGAGGCGACGATGATGACGTCGTCGCGCTCGAGCAGCGAGCGCGTCGCCGAATGGCGCATGCGGTCGATCTGCTCGTTGATCGAGGATTCCTTCTCGATGTAGGTGTCGGTCCGGGGCACATAGGCCTCGGGCTGGTAGTAGTCGTAGTAGGAGACGAAATACTCGACGGCGTTTTCCGGGAAGAATTTCTTGAACTCGGAATAGAGCTGCGCGGCCAGCGTCTTGTTGGGCGCCAGGATCAGAGCAGGGCGTTGCGTCTCCTCGATCACCTTGGCCATGGTAAAGGTCTTGCCCGAGCCGGTGACGCCGAGCAGCACCTGAGTGCGGTCGTTGCTGTTGACGCCCTCGACGAGATCCTTGATCGCGGTCGGCTGGTCGCCGGCCGGCTCGAAATCCGAGACCATCTTGATGGCGATGCCGCCTTCGGACTTCTCCGGCCGGGCAGGGCGGTGCGGCGTCCACAGCACGCCGTCCTTGTGCAGCGGATTGCCGGATTCGATCAGCGCCGACAGCGCCGCGACGGTGGCGGTGACGCCGCCCGAGGCCATGGTCTCGGCGTCCTCCAGCGAAATGTCGAGGCCCGCGACAGGGTTGAGACCGGCCGCAGTGCGCTCCCGCGCCGAAGCCGCGCCGCCCATCGAGGTGCCGCGTGCCGTCCGGCCGGGGGAAGAGGAGCGCTCGGGGATTTTCTTCGCCGGTTTCGGCGATTTGCCGCCGACTTTGCCGGAAACGCGCCCTTCCTTCTCGGCTTCCTGCTCGATCTGCTCGGCCCAGTCGGCGATCGAGCCGGTCAGCGCCGCGCCGGTGAACTCGGCCTGCGGCGCCTCGGCAAAGCCGCCCTTGTACAGGGGCTCCGAGGCATCGAGGAAATCGGTCAGCGGACTGCGCCGCTTGGGCGGCGAAGCGCGCTCGTCATTCGCCGGCGGCGGCGTTTTCTTGTCGGAGAGTCTGGCCATGGCCCGAATATGGGAGGTATCGGCCAAAATGGAAAGAGCGGAGTGGCGGGTGGCGCGAGGGGCAATTTGGCTGCTGACAGCAGGCTGTCAGGAATAGCGTCGACGCGCTCCCTCAATTGAACCAAAGCGCGAACGTCAGAAACCCGGCGCCGCCGAACTGGCGCTGGATCTGGTTGAACTCCTCGCTGGTGAGAATCTTGCCGTGTTCGAGATAGGGCGCGATAGCCGGCCCGGTGATCGACAGCACCAGGTCGAAGGGCTTCGGCTCGTCGAAGAAGCGCTTCATGTTGATGCCTTTGTCGGCGATGCGGAAATGCGGCAGCAAGCTGCGTCCCTCCAGCAGATCCTCGGCCATATCAAGGGCGGCGAGCCAGGCCTGTACCTGCTGCTGGCCGACTTCGAGACCGGTCAGCGGGCTGGCGCCTTTCTGCTGCGGCCCGGGCAGCCATTCGCGGTCATTGTCGGTTTCGGCGCGGATGGCTTTCCAGTCCTCGCGCGACAGCCGGATCATTTCCATCAGATGGCGGCGTGCCGCTTGCCGGCGCTCAGGCTCGACCACTTGCCAGTTGACGAGATGCACCAGGGAGATGAAGTCGGCGAGGCGCCATTCGGACGTTAGGATGCCACCATTCATGCCACCGTCCAGCGGCACGAGCGTATCCTGCAGCGGCAGTTTTGCGCGCGGGAACAGCATGTGGAAGGAGCCGTCGAACGTGTTCCTGAAATCATGCGCCAGCCAGAAGTCGGCCTGCGCCATCAGGAACTCGGCATAGCCCTGCAGCCAATAGCCGTCGGCGCGGTCGAAGCGGAAGGTGAGGGCGGGTGCGGCCGCGTCTGGCACACCGCCGCCGCGTGACAGAGACGCCATGATCGCGGCGGCACTTTCGTCCGGCGCGATCTGGCCATCCTCGTTGAGATCGATGCCGAGGCGGGTGAGGTCGATGACCATGCCGATGTCCGCGTCGGCGGGTACCGAACCCAGCGTGGCTGCGGATTTCTCCAGCCGGTCGCGGAAGGCGATGAGAATGGCGCGGAATTGTCCGTAGGTCAGCGGCTCGGGATCGGGGTTGTCCGGCACCGGCAGCCGCATCAGCGGCAGCATGAAGGATTGCGGGCTTTCGAAACCGTGGCGATGCAGGCCGCCGGCCAGGATCTCCAGCGCGGTGAAGAATTCGCCGGCGCCGGCGGCGTAGGCGGCTGCCGGATCGCCTGGCGCGGCGGTTTCAAGAGCGGCAAGAGCGCCGTTACGCTCAGTCACGGTTTTTGCCTCGAACAGTGCCGCGGCATCCCGCACTGCGGCGCCGGCCGAAGACAGCGGCAGGAAAAGAACGATGGCGCACGCCACCAGCCTGGAAAAACGCGTCATCGTGATCACCCCTTTTGTCGCTCCGCAGTGGATCATACACGCATTTGGTTCGCGCGCCTGTAGCCCTGTGGTTCAACGACAACAGTCAGCGCTTCAATCAGTCCGGCCGGCGGTCTACACAAGGCAAACCATTGGGCCGTCGCGTGTCGAATTATCCGCTTTCCTACAAACTGTCCTGGCTGCCACGCTTCCTCCGGCCTTCGCTCGATGGCGACGCGCGCGGCTTTGCTCCGGCGGCCGCAACCCTGCTCGACCCGCCGCCGGCGCGCACGGTGCGGCTGGCTTTCGTCGGCGATATCTCGGCGGTGGCCAATCGCAGCCCGCCGGACTGCGACCCGGCGATTGCGGCACTGCTTGCCTCGGCCGATCTGGTGGTCGGCAATTGCGAAAGCCCGGTGGTGGAACGGCCGAGCGCTGTTTTGGGTACGAGGTTTGGCACGCACCACGCGATGAGCGAGCGGTTCCTTGCCGAGGCGCTGGCCGCTGCCGGCATTTCGCGCGAAAAACTGGTGCTGTCGCTGGCCAACAACCATGTGCTCGACCAGCGCATCGCCGGCTTCGACGAGACGGTCGCCGCGCTGGAGCAATTAGGCATCCGCATGATCGGCACTGCGGCTCCGGTCGAGCGGTTTGCGGTTGGTTCGCTGACCATAGGCCTTGCCGCCTTTACCTTGTGGCGCAATGCCGACGCGGCTCAGTTCGCGGGCCGTGTCTCGATGGAAAGCAATCCGGCGCAATGGCCGCGCGATGCCGCTTCGGGTGTCGACCTCCTCTGCGCGGTGCCGCATTGGGATTGGGAATTCCGGCATTTTCCACGTGCGAGGACGCGGGCACTGGCGCGGCTTCTGGCCGAACATGGCGTCTGCCTGATCGCCGGGCATCATGCCCATGTCGTGCAGCCGATCGAGCGGATCGGCGAGACGCTCGTCGCCTATGGACTCGGCGATTTCTTCGGCACCGCCTTCGCGCGCCAGCCTTGGCCTGGCCGCATCGGTGCCATTCTCGTCGTCGACATCAGCGCCGATCCCGGCACGCGCGGCGCCATTGCCGCCTACCGGCTGCATGCCTTCATGCGGCTGCGCGCCGGCGATCACGAGCGGCTGGTGCCGGTTGAAATGTTGAAGGGAAATCCAAGGCAAAGGGTTCTGGCCCGCCTCGATGCGATCTTCAGTGCCGGGCGCTGACGGCTGCGCTGACGCGGTCCACCAAACCGGCTATCATGCCCAGCGCGGGCAGGCTTGTGGCGGCGGTGGGTGATGGAAACTGCGGATTTCATGCCGAGCGAAGCGGTGATCGCCGGCCTCAGGAAGAACATCGAGGCCTATGAGGCCGAAAGAGCTTCGGCCCATCGCCGGACGCGCTGGCGGGTCCCACTGTTCATCGGGCTGGTGCTGGCGTTCGTGGTGTTTGTGGCCTGGCTCTTCAACGGGGTTGCAGACCCGAACGAGCAGTGGGTCTCGACCCCGCATGTGTTCCTCTATGTCGGCGGACTCCTGGCAGCGATCTTGCTCTATTTCCGGGCGATCAAGCCAGCGAGCAAATTGCAGCAGTCGTTTCGCAGCACGCTGTTGCCGATCATCTTCGGTTTCATCGAGGACATGCGGTATCGGAACAACGTCAAGCCGAATTCGTTCGACCGGCTGCCGCGTGAGACGGTTGGTTCGTTCAACCGACAGTCTTTCGACGATGTTTTCTCCGGCCGCTATGAAGGGTTTCCATTCGAACTGTACGAAGCAGATCTACGGGAAGGGACGGGCAAGAGCACGACGGCAGTGTTCAAGGGCGTGATCGTCGCCTTCGAGACGATCGTGCCGTTCCCCGGCACATTGGTGGCCGCGCGCCGGACCAACAAGGTCGTCGGCTTTCTCCGCGGCATCTTCGGCAGCAAGATGCAGGAACTATCCAGCGGCGTACCCGAACTCGACGCCGCCTATGAGTTCCGCACCGACAATATCGAGGCGGCGCGGCCGCTGGTGACCGGCCGGCTGGCGCAGGCGCTGCAATGGCTCGGCGAGACCCGGCCGAACGATCCGGCACGCGTCGCGCTCAACGGCAGCGACGGCTTCCTCCTGCTGCCGCAGGAACGGAATTTCTTCGAGCTGCCGGATGTCTCCACGCGCCTCGACTACACCAAGCATGTCGCGCCGATGATCGCCGACATGGGCGCGATGCTGGCGACGGCGGCACTGGTGCGCAGGATCGGGGCGAAGGACGAGGAGGCGGGGTAGTCCGGCTGGGCGGTCAGCAATCGAAGCCGCGTTGGCTACGCATGTAGTCGACTTCTTCCTTCGGCATCGACTTGAACATCACACAGACGGTGAAACTGCCAACCTGGTGACCGTTTTTGGTATATCCCCAGTCGGAAATATCGTCTCGGTTGAATTCGACATACTGGCCAGCCACGACGTTGTGGACACTATGTGGCTCATTCGCCAATATCCCCACGAATCCGGTTTCGTTCCGCTGGAACGGGATGACCCAGAAGTGTTCGGTCACATGTCCGTCCTTGATCATCACCTTCAGTTTGAATGTGTCCGTTCCAGGTGGCGGTGTCTGGGATAATGCCAGGAATGCATCCAGGGTGGCACGTGCCTGTGCAGTCGCCGCCGCCATATCTGGATCGTCAGGCGCGACTGCGACGACGCTGTCGTCGCCCTGACTGGAGTCGTGAGCCTCGGCGCATATCGGAGCAAGCTCTAGCATCAGGGACAGTATCGCGCGGGACACGAGCTTCATGGAATGGGCGCCCATACAATGGTCAGCATCATCATGGATCCGTTCGGGATTTTCAATCATAGCGCGAATCATACCTAAATTGCAACCATAAGAAAATGCTCCTGATGCTGATGCCGCAACTGCCGCTAGTTCTGCTACGCACTCCGGCTCTGGTTTTTGCCGGAAACCCGCGCTATCCCTGAGGCAGCGAGGGGTGTCATGGTCGAAGAACGCAAGGGGTTTCGCCTGTCGCGGCGGCTGCTGCTTGGTGCGACGGTGGTCGGCGGCGCGATGGTCTGGGGCGGGACGACAGTGGCGCGGCTGGCGCGCGGTCCGTCGGGGCAGAAGAATTCCGGGCGCATCGCCGACATTGACGGCATCGATGTGGCGCAGAAGCCGCTGGAGGGCCCGCCAGCCTACGATCCGTCGCTGCCATGGCTGACCAAGGGCGGCGACATCAACGATGCCAGCGGCCTGTCGATGACGCCGGTCTACGGCGTTGTCGAAGTCAGCGAGGAAGACCACATTGCGAGCGCGCTGGCCTTTGCCCGCACCAATGGCCTGAAGGTCTCGGTCGCGGCGGTGCGCCATTCGATGGGCGGACACGCTTTCGACGACAACGCACTGGTCCTCGACATGCGCAAATTCAACAGGGTCAGCGTCGACCCGGCTGCGAAGACGATGACCTTGCAGCCGGGCGCGCGCTGGCACGACATCCAGAACCTTTTGCACCCGCGCTTTGCGGTAAAGGCTATGCAGTCGACCGACATCTTTTCGGTCGGCGGCTCGCTGTCGGTCAACGCGCATGGCATGGACCACCAGGCCGGCTCGGTCGCCGGCTCGATCCGATCGATGCGGGTGATGCTGGCGGACGGTTCGGTGACAACCTGCTCACCAGCCGAAAACACCGAGCTGTTCCGCCACGTCGTCGGCGGCTACGGCCTGTTCGGCGTGGTGCTGGAGGCGACACTCGACATTGTCGACAACGATGTCTACCGGACCTCGCGCGAGATCATCAAATCGGACGACTTTCCAAGGTTTTTCGCCGAGGTGCTGGAGCCAAACAGGGCGATCGGTCTGTTTTATGGCCACCTGTCGACATCGCCGGGTAATTTCCTCGAGGATATGATCGTCTACCGCTATGACAAGGTGGCCAACCAGCCGCCGGCCGACCAGCCGGCAATCGGCGAACCGGGTTCAGTCGGGCTCAAACGGGTGATCATCAACCTGGCGAAATGGGGAAGCCTGTTCCAGGAACTGAAATGGTTCACCGAAAAGACGCTGGAGCCGCAATTCGAGAGCTGCACGGTGGCGCGCACGACGGCAATGGCCGAAGGCGAGGCCTGCCTCGTCACCCGCAACAATCCGATGCACGATTCAGTGCCCTATCTGTTCAACGATCTGCTCGATGAGACCGACATCCTGCACGAGTATTTCATCCCGCGCGCCGCTTATAACCCGTTTATCGCCGAAGCGCGCGAGATCCTGCGCAACCAGAGCCTGCCGGTGCTCAACGCGTCGGTTCGCATCGTCCACAAGGAGGATGTGGCGCTGAATTATGCGCCGGAGCCGGCCTATTCGCTGGTGCTCTACATCAATCAGCCGACCGACGCCGACGGCAATGCCAGGACGCGGGCGCTGACAAGGGCGCTGATCGATGTGACGATCAAGCATGGCGGGCGTTTCTTCCTGCCCTACCAGCTCCACTACACGGGCAAGGAACTGCTTGCGTCCTATCCGGAACTGCCGTCCTTCCTGGCGAAGAAGCGGCAATACGATCCGGGTGAGCTGTTTTCGTCGACTTTTTATCGCGCCATCAGGGCATTGATCGGCACGGCCTGAGCGTCGGTTACAGACCGTCAGGCAGTTTCGCCGCCAGCCAGTTCGCCGAGCGCTTGGCGATGCCGATCGTTGCCGTTGCGGCGCGGCCGAGATCGGTCTTGACCACGGCGTAACCCGCCTTCGTGCGGTAGAGCACGGCGCGGCCGCCATCGACCGCCGCTTCATAGGCGACCGGCCGGACGGTTTCCGTTGCCGTCGCCGTTGCCTGCGTTCCGACGGCAGCACTGGGCCGATGGCTCAGTTCCAGTGGCAGCGGGTCTGTCGCGGTGGTGCTGGCCGTCGTCAATTCGGGCTCGGAAGTGGTCGCCGCGAGCTGAGATGACGAGTTCTGTGTCCGGCAGATGCCGGAGACCAGCGGATAGTCAAAATTGCGCTCGTGCAGCATCTGGCTTTTCGTCGCCGCTTCGCATTCGGCGATGGTCGACCATTTGGCGGGCGTCTCGCCGATATATTCGCAAAGCCTGGCGTCGCAATCGCAGCCGACGATGGTCATGGCGACAAGGGCGTCTTGATCACGGTCTTGTCCCTCCAAGTTGCCTGGCGATGTGCGCAGGACAAATTGCTGCGGGGTCATCAATCGTTGCGGAACCAGGCGGGATTTGGCCGCGATTGTGGAATGAGCGTGGCGGAGCATCACGCAACGTCTTGCCGAGGCCGGCTGTGACCGAAAGGCCTCAGTAATCGTAGACGTGCTCGAGCCTGGCGCCCGCCGTCATCAACGCCGGCAGCACGATGTGCAGCTTGCGCACGGCGACGGTCAGGCCGGTGCGTCGCGTCGAAGGTTCCGCCGGAAGCGGGTAGCTGAACAAGGTGCGTGCACCTTCGGGAACCTTGATTTCGCCGTCGGAAAGCATAGTGACCATGATCTCGTCATTGCCGCCGATCTCGACGAAGGAGATGCCCTTGCCGATCAGGCGCGGGATCATGTCGGTGAACACCTGATAGCGCCTGGTGACGAAGACCGTGCCATCGGCGCCGAGATCGCGCTCCAGCAAGGTGTCGGGTTCGTTGCGCGTCACCTCGCTGACCGGACCCTTGGCCCAGACGTGAATGTCGAGCAAGGCCGGGTCCGTGGTGGTGGCGAGCGCCGACTTGATCAGATCGGCGTAGCCTTGCTTGATGGTGTCGGCGAGGCCGAAGGCGAGCTTGCGTTCGCTGGTGCGGACGGCGCTGTCGTCCGCTGCCGGCTGGACGGCGAACAGGCCGGCACGCTTTTCGGCATAGGGAAACTGGTACCACGGCACCTGGTCGAGAAAACCGGCATAGTCGCCGCCACCTTGGCCTGGTAGATGTCGACGGCGGTGCGCTTGCCGGCGGTCGCTTCGGTGACGCGGCCGACCGTATTTTCATAGGCCCACTGGATGGCGTGCTCGATCGTGTGGCTGGTGCCGATGATCACCAGCATCTGGTTGTTGTCGAGGTTGAACTTGTAGGCGGAGCTGGCGCGGATGACCGTCGCATAGTCCTGCCAGAAACGGCCGATATAGGAGAGATAGGGAAAACCGCTCGGCTGGTTCTTGTCGACGAAGCCGGCATATTCGCGGGCGGCGTAGACGATGGCCCATTCCGGATAGGTGAGAAAGGTCGATTCCTCCGGCCGCTGGTAGCGGGGGATTTCGGCACGGATCTTGACGGCCAGCGCCTTCGGCGGGGCACCCTCAGCGACGCCCGACAATGGCGTTGTGTCCAGCGCCGGCGTCGTGAGAAAGCCGTAGGCCAGCCCGGCGATCGGGATCAACACGACAATGACGACGAGCCAGAGGATCGCCTTGATGATGCGCTTCAGCCAGCGGAACAGGAACATGGCCGGTCAGGCCGTGGCGAAATGGTCGTACACACGTTTCGACAGCCAGAACCCGACATAGACGGCAAAGCCGCCGATGACGATGTGCGGCAGGTTGGCGAAGAAGCGGGCCGGGAATTCGATGTCGTTCAAGGAGCGGAAGCCGTTGATGAAAATGCCGCCATCGAGGCAACCGGAACCGGTGACCAGGCCGAGCACGCCGTCGAACAGATAGACCGAGCCGAACAGCTTGAAATAGAACACCGCCTGGCGGTGCGAGATGAAGGCGGCGGCCAGCGCCCAGACGCCGGAGAAGGCGTGCAGCAAATCATCATACCATTGCAGCGAGAACAGGCCGAACAGATTGCCGCCGGCATCGTTGAAGGCCGGCACATAGCCGATCGTAACAACGCCGAAGAACAGGAAAGCATAGGCAACAGCAAGCTTCTGGATGAGCGTCATGAAATGTCCCCCTGCCGTCAGCCCTTTTAAGCGGCCCCCGACGGCAAATGGATAGTAGCTGATTTTGGCGCAGGGTGAAGCGTCGCCGGCAAAATCGTCAAGCGAGGCCACAAAGACAGTCGGCGCCGGGATTTCTCCCAGCGCCTCCCTGTCAGATCAGGACACGGTCGCGGCAGCAACTCTCGAAAGATGTCGCGCCATGCCGGCCTTGATTTTGACGGTCCTGCCAGTCGCCGCCCGAGGGCAGCGTCCGTTCCGGACCACGCCGGTCTCCGCTCTTGCGAGCTTTGCCCAGCGCGCCATCGAAGGTTTTTGCCGTCCTTCATGGCTGCATCGGTCCGCCGTCAGCGTTCGCACGCTTTCCGCGGCCCCGTAGGTCTCGGCTTCCATCCCTCCAACAGGCAAGCCTGTTCTCGTTCAGGGCCGTACGGGCCTCAGGAAATCCGCCGTTCCGCTTTGCCTTTCGGCGTCGCGATCGGTAGCCGCCTGAGATGGGTTTAATGTATGTCGGATAAGTGTTTGGCGGAACTGCCGCATGCCTGTGGATAGCGGGATTATCGGGGACCGACCCTGCCAAAACAGCGACTTTCCGATCTCTGCCGCCGCCGGTCGGGAATTTGCCGCCTCGAAGCCGAAACCGCATTGTCGGACATTCGATCTTGCCCCGCGGGCCGGCGCGGGCTTCAATGCCGGCAAATGATTGGAAGGCGTGTTCGATGGCCTTGGGGAGGCGGGCTTGAAGGTCGCGGTGGTTCTCAATCCGATCGCCGGCGGCGGCAGGCTCAAGCGGCATTGGCCCGAGGTTGCGGCGTCGCTGAAAAGACATTTCGGCGATTTCGAGCTGCGTGAAACGCAGGCCGAGGGCGATGCCGAACGGCTGGCGCTCGACCTTGCCGCCATCGGCTTCGAGCTGGTGATCGCGGCCGGCGGCGATGGCACCGCCAGCGAGGTCGCCGACGGGCTGCTGAAAGCTTTCCGAGAAAGCGGCCGGACGGCCGAGCTTGGGCTGCTGCCGTGCGGCGCCGGCATCGACTTCGCGCGCGGGCTCGGCCTGTCGAACAATGTCGACCTGACACTGAAGCGGATTGCCGAGGCCAAAGGGCGCAAGGTCGATGCCGGGTGCATCAGCTATGTCG
Organism: Mesorhizobium sp. M0136; assembly: GCF_040322515.1. Lineage (NCBI taxonomy): Bacteria > Pseudomonadati > Pseudomonadota > Alphaproteobacteria > Hyphomicrobiales > Phyllobacteriaceae > Mesorhizobium > Mesorhizobium sp. M0136. Next base: position 197,283 of record NZ_JAMYTP010000006.1, on the reverse strand, counting down.
ACGACCATGGCGCGCTGGCCAGCCGCCATTTCATCAACATCGCCAGCCTCGGGCTTTCCGGCGCCACCGACCGGGCCGTCAACGCCGACAAGCGCAAGGGCAAGGTTTCGGCCAAGGCGTTGTTCTATTGGCGCACGGTCTGGGAGTTCCTTCGCTACCGCTTCCAGGACGTTGCGATCACCATCGACGACGGTGCCCCGGTCGAGGCGCGCATGGCACTGGTGGCGGTGGCCAACGGCAAATTCTTCGGCGGCGGCATGATGATCGCGCCCGACGCCGAGCTTAACGACGGCGAGTTCGACATCGTCATTCTGCGCGCCGCCGGCAAGCTGAAGCTGATCTGGGACATCCGCCTGCTCTATGGCGGGCGGCACCGCAACCATCCGGCGATCACCATCCTGCGCGGCAAGAAAGTGGTTGTCGAGCCGCTCGGCGATGTGCAAAAGAACGCCGCGCTGATCGACATAGACGGCGAATCGCCGGGTCGCATACCGGCGACCTTCGAGATCCTACCCGGCGCCTTGACGCTGAGATATTGAATCAAGGCATTGAGGGGTTGATTCAAGTTCTTTCGGCGGTGATTCCAGCGATCCGGCCAATGTGCTGAAATCGCGTGACAATTGCCTGATGTCAGGCCTCGAGCTTGGCCGGGAAACCAGGCGCGCGAAGATCGGTTCCGATCGCATCTTCCAGAAGCCTGACGATCATGGTCGACCAATTCCTTGAAACAGTGATTTTGGCAGGTGGCGGCCCATCGGCAGCGAACGTCGGTCGTTCCTGTCGGTGGTAAATCGCAAACCCTGGAGATTGGCCGAATCCCCCCCAACTTCGTCATCCCAGGGCGAAGCAGGAGCGAAGCTCCGTCGCGGAGACCCTGGGATCATGCCGTAACCTTGATCAAAGAGTGCAGCGGAGCAGAATTTTGCACCGCAGCAGCGCTCTGAAGTCGCGGCATGGATCCCGGGGTCTGCGCCGCGTCGCTTCGCTCCTTGCTCCGCCCCAGGATGACGAAGCGATGGGCGTTTGCGCTAATCGCCAAGGCATGCGGTCCGTCAACGCAAGCGACCCGTCAAATCCTCTGTGCCGAGGAACCAGGCGCCGGGCCGCGGTCGTAGACGGTGACGGCAAAGCCGTTGCGGATCAGGCTGGCGCTCACGGCATCAGCGGGGTCTGCGTCATCTGCAAATGCAGGTCCTTGCCGGTCCAGGGATGCGCTTCGCAAACGGCTTCATCGAGTTCGACGCCGAGGCCGGGCTCCTTGGACGGGATGACATTGCCGTCCTGCCATTCGATCTTCTTCTTGAGCAGCTTCTCGTGAAATCCGCCCCACTGCTTCAGCGATTCCAGAATGAGGAAGTTGGGCAAGGTCACCGCGAGCTGGATGTTGGCGGCGCCGACGATCGGTCCGCAATAGCAGTGCGGCGCGATCTGGATGTGATAGGCTTCGGCCATGGCGGCGATCTTCTTGGTTTCGAGAATGCCGCCGGAACGGCCAAGGTCCGGCTGCAGAATGGTCGCCGCGCGGTTCTCGATCACACGCGCGAATTCGAACTTGGTCGTCAGCCGCTCGCCGGTGGCAATCGGGATCGAGGTCGCGCGGGCGACCTGCGCCATCACCTCGGGCATGTCGGGCGGCACCGGCTCCTCGAACCACAGCGGGTCATAAGGCTCGATGGCGCGCGCGAGGCGCAGCGCACCCGAAGCTGTGAACTGGCCGTGCGTGCCGAACAGGATATCGGCGCGGGTGCCGACCGCCTCGCGGATCGCCTTGACCATCCGGGCGGAGAGGTCGATGTCAACGAGGCGCGGCTGGTGGCCGTCGAAGGCGGTGTAGGGGCCGGCCGGGTCGAGCTTGACCGCGTTAAAACCCTGCTCGACATATTCGAGCGCGCAGGCGGCGGCCAGATCGGGGTCGTTGTAGACGTTCTTGCCGCGGACGTCCTCGGAGTGGACGCTGCCGCTGTGCGGGTAGAGGTAGGTATAGGAACGCAGCGTTTCGTGCACCTGGCCGCCGAGCAACTTGTAGACCGGCTTGCCGGCCTCCTTGCCGATGATGTCCCAGCAGGCGATTTCGAGCGCCGAGAAACAGCCCATGCCCGACACGTCGGGGCGCTGGGTAAAACCGGATGAATAGGCGCGGCGGAAGAAATTCTCGACGTCGTGCGGATCGCGGCCGATCAGATAGCGCTCTGCCATGTCCTCGACCATTTTTGCGGTGACATGGCCCGAGAAGGTAGCGTTGTAAGCTTCGCCATAGCCGACGACGCCGCCATCGGTGGTGAGCTTGACGAAGATGAAATACTTGCCGCCGATGCCCGGCGGCGGATTGCCGACCACCCAGGTCTTGACGTCGGTGATTTTCATTTCTGATCCTCCAGAACCAGTTCGGCGCCCTTCCATCCGGTCATGATCGCGGCGGCGTTGGTGTTGCCGGTTATGTTGTCCGGAAAGATCGAGGCGTCGATGACGCGCAACGCCTGGATGCCGTGTACCTTGAGGCGCGGATCGACGACGGCGCGCGCCGCGTCCGGCCCCATGCGGCAGGTCGAGACCGGATGATAGACAGTGCCCGAGCGCTTCCTGAAATCCTGGATGAGGTCCGCGTCGGAGGTGATCGAGGGACCGGGCAAAACTTCTTCCTCTATGATCTCGGCCATTGCCGGCATCGAGGCGATCTTCCGGACGAATTTCACCGCCGACAGCATTTCAGCGACATCCGCCTCGGTCGAAAAGGCGTTGGCGACGATTTTGGGATAATCGCGCGGATTGGCGGAACGGATCATGATTTCACCGCGGCTCGATGGACGGCAGTTGGACAGCCCGATGGAAAAGCCGGGCCACGGATCGGGCGTCAGGATCGGCCGTTCGCCGCTCTTCGGAATGACGGTCGAAAACGCCTGGAAATAGAGCTGCATGTTGGGCCTCGTCGCCGCCGGATCGGTGCGGAAGAAGCCGCCGGCATTGTTCATCGACAGCGACAGCGGGCCTGAGCGCAAAAACACGTATTGCATGCCGACCAGCAGCTTGCCCCACCACGGGCGCAGGATCTGGTTGAGCGTCGGCAGCCTGCCCTTGAAGGTGTAGTTGATGCCGACATGGTCCTGCAGGTTTGCCCCGACATTCTCGTTGGCGTGAACGACAGGAATGCCGAGCGCGCCAAGCAGCGCCGACGGGCCGATGCCGGAGAGCTGGAGAAGTTGGGGCGAATTGACCGAACCACCCGACAGGATGACCTCGCGGCCGGCGCGGGCGGTTTTCGTGGCGCCATTCTGGAGATACTCGACCCCGACGGCGCGCTTGCCCTCGAACAGGATTTTTGTCGCCAGCGCGTTGATCTCGACGCGGACATTTTTGCGCTTCATCGCCGGGCGCAGGAAGGCGCGCGCCGCCGACATGCGGCGGCCGTTCCTGGTGGTGATCTGGTAGACGCCGACACCTTCCTGCGAGGCGCCGTTGAAATCCGGGTTGAGCGGCAGGCCGGCCTGATTGGCGGCGGCGAGATAGCGCTTGGTGAGCGGATGGACGGAGGTCGAGCAGTCGGTGATATGCAGCGGCCCGCCGACGCCGCGCCATTGGTCGGCGCCGGCCTGGTTGTCCTCCAGCGCCTTGAAGGCGGGCAAAAGGTCGTCGAAGCCCCAGCCCGGGTTGCCGGCCGCTGCCCAAGCGTCGAAATCCTCACGCGCGCCCCTGATCCAGACCATGGCGTTGATCGAGCTCGAACCGCCGAGCAGCTTGCCGCGCGGCCAGTGGTCGACATTGCCGGCGAGACCCGGGTCCGGCTCGGCCTTGTAGTTCCAGTTGACTGCCGGATCGAAGAAGGTCTTGCCGTAGCCGAGCGGCATCTGCACGTAGAAGCGGCGGTCGCTGCCGCCGGCCTCAAGCACCAGCACCGAGAAGCGGCCGGAAGCCGACAGCCTTTCGGCCAGGACCGAGCCGGCCGAGCCGGAACCGACGATGATGAAGTCATAGGTCTGCATGGTGGCTGCGGCTGGCTCCGAATTTTCGCTCAGCCTAGACGCCGCAAGCCGCCGCCATCACCGGAGCTTCCGGCATCGCTTGTGAAAAAAGCGACTGGCGGTTCGTTTGCATTCAGTGTCCTGCCCAAAGCATTACAGTGCGTTACAGTGACAGTGCCACTAATTGGAGCGCGAACTCTGCGCAACGGGTTGCGATCATTTAGTGCACTGTCACCGTAATTCGAATTCAAGCCCCGCCATCTGAGCTCAGGACGTTTGTCACGCCTTCGCCTGTGCTTTGTCGGCAAGCCCGTCCGAGCATCACAGGCGATGATCGGCAATCTGCCTGAAATCATAGCGCATGATCGGGCGGGCCGGGGTCCTGCGGGCGACGACCCTGAACCCGGCGCGCGCGAAGGTGGAGGCATATCCGCTGCCGGAAGCGCTCGGCGATACGTCGGCATCGAAAGGATAGGCTTCGAGCGCCGGAGCATTTGCGTGCCTTGCGACTTCCAGGGCCTGTGCAATCAGCTGGGATGTTACGCCCCGCCGGCGGTATTGTTTTCGCACGTAGAGGCAGGACAGGGACCAGACCGGCCTGTCATCCACGTGCCTGAGCCGAAATAGCCGATCGAGCCAGGGCAGAGCATCTCGCGGCGTCACCTGGCACCAGCCGACAGCCATGTCGCCGTCGAAAGCAAGCAAACCCGGAAGCGGACCATGCTGGACGGCTTGCCGGAACGCTGCCTTGTTTTCCTCACCGGATCGCTTTCGATAGGAACGACCGATCCGCCCGTACATACACCAACAACGACTGCAGACGGCGCTGTCACCGAACAGGTCCTCGAGTGCCGGCCACAGATCGGGCGTCAGTGGGCGAAAGGTAAGCTTTATGTCAGCCGTCATCCGCTATCGATGTTGCCCAGTCTAGCCTGCGCTGCGCGCTACCGCATCATAGATTGCAGTCCATGCGGGTGATGTTCGAAAAGGGGATTTCGCTCAGCATCCCCGCCGTTCTCCGGCCCGGCGCAGAAAATTGATTGCTGCCTAATCTGCAGCAGTTAACTGCATCCCATCGCTATTCCCGCTGTTTATGAGGCGCATTAATGATGCCGCAGGAGTTCGCCGTTGAACCGCGCCGACCCGCTCTTCCACTTCCATGGAGGGGTCCGAGCGGTCGGCATCCGCCCTGGCGGCGATCCCGTAGCCTGCGCCCAGCTTTCAGCTGCAATTCGAAAGACAAGACCATGAATATCAACCGTCGAACGTTCGGCATCGGCACCTTTAGTGCCGGCGCCCTGCTACTTCCCCCGATCAGCCTCTTTGGGAGCAACGCTGCGGCTATCGCCGCCCCGTCTCCGGCTTCGCTTGCGAGCGCCCACAGGTTCGTGCTCGGCGACCTCGAGATCACAGCACTGAGCGACGGCTATCTCAATCTCGGCCTCGAACTCTTCCCTTCCGCAGATACCGCTGCCGCCGAAGCGCTGCTGGCAAAGGCATTCCTGCCAAAAACACTCCTTCCGACCTCGGTCAATGCTTACCTTGTCACCAAAGGCGACAGACGGGTGCTGATCGATACCGGCACGGCATCGGCGATGGGGCCCATACTGGGACATATACCAGAGGCGCTCGCCGCCGCCGGCGTCAGGCCGGAAGAAATCGACACGGTAATCATCACCCACCTCCATCCCGACCATGCCAACGGCCTTGTCGGTATTGGCGGCACGGCCGCTTTCCCGGCAGCAGAGGTCGTGGTTGCCGCGCCGGAATTCGCTTTCTGGCACGATGACGGGATCCGGTCCAAGGCGCCCGACCAGATGAAGCCGTACTTCGAAATAGCGCGCAAATCGCTGGTGCCTTACCATGGCAAGGTCCGGAAGATCGAAGGCGAAGTCGAGATCGCGCCCGGGATCAGGGCGTTGCCTGCGCCTGGACACACGCCGGGGCATCTCGCGCTTCGAATTGGCTCTGGTGATGCCAACCTGCTGCTCCTGACTGACGTCATCCACGCCTCCGCACTGCAATTTGCGCATCCGGAATGGGCAATCGCCTTCGACGTGGACCAGGAGGCCGCAATCGCCACACGCAAGAAGGTGCTCGACATGGTGTCGGCGGATGGCCTGCTCGTCGCGGGTATGCACCTGCCCTTTCCAGGCATCGGTCATGTCATCCGCGACGGCAACGCCTATGCCTACGTCCCGACACCCTGGCCCGCTTTGTGAAGCACGCCTATCGGCGAGGGCTTGGTTCTGTCGCGCCATCGGGCGCGCCAGCCTTCTCACCTCGGCCATAGAATGCAATCCTACTGGTTGGGCTCGTCTAGCTGCGCACAGCATCCTTTCAACACTGTCGACCGATACCCGAACTTCAGGCCGCGACACCATTCAATGGCGTTGACCTGTCCGTGCCGCGACGGTACGGGGTCTGGGCGATCGGTTCGAGAGGATTGGCCAAATGGTGCACTACGCGGACGGGCGGCCGATCGGCGATCTGACGCTCAGGACGCTGGCTATGCCTTCGGACGCCAATGCGGCAGGCGACATTTTTGGCGGCTGGGTGATGGCGCAGATGGATCTCGCCTGCGGCATCCGCGCCGCCGAGCGCGCCAAGGGCCGCGTGGTGACGGCGGCGGTGAAGGAAATGTCCTTCGCCAAACCGATGAAGATCGGCGACACGCTGTGCATCTATACGCATGTCGAGCGCGTCGGCCGCACCTCGATGACCCTCAAGGTCGAGGCCTGGGCGCAGCGCTATCTCTCCGACCTGATGGAGAAGGTCACCCATGCCGACTTCGTCATGGTGGCGCTGGACGGCGAAGGCAAGCCGAAGGCGGTTCCGGCCGAAGGCTGACCCGGCCTGATTCCAGAAGACGGATTTAGACAGCAGTCTCTCCCGCGTGGGGGATGCGGACAGCGATCCCGCGTGGTCTTTGGCTAACGGGTTCCCGCATGCGCGCCTGTAGCGCGACCCACGGGATATTGGGAGGAAAGACAATGCGTCAATACCTGCTGAACGCTGCCCTGGCGGGTGCCTTTGCAGCCTTGCTCTGCCTGTCCTCCGCAAGCGCTTTTGCCGAGGTCAAGAAAGGCGATCCAGGCGCCACCTGCACGTCGGAAAACCGCACCATCAACGGGCAGGCGGCCAAGTGCGAGATCTGCTCGGCAACGAAATGCGACACCAGCGGCACGACGGTGAGCAATTGCCGCAAGGAGACGACCACGACCTGCACGATTGGCGGCAAGGTGGTCAGTCCCAACCCGAAATGGAACCGGATCGAGAAGCTGCCGAAGAGCAAGATGCAGTTACAGCAGTAGGGCTCGTCCGGAGGCTCCCCGACAGGTTCAAACCCTTACAGCGCAAGGGTTCAGCTGTGCATGGCGTCGAATTTTTCTCGCGCGGCCTTGACGCGCTCGGTGTTCTTGCGTGCCCATTCGCCGAGCGCATCGACCGGCACCAGCAGCTCGTAGCCAAGATCGGTCAATTCGTAGTCGACCCGCGGCGGGATGGTCGGGAATACGGTGCGGGTGACGAAGCCGTCGCGCTCGAGCCCGCGCAAGGTGGTGGTCAGCATCTTTTGCGAAATGCCGCCGACCGCGCCGCGCAGCTCGTTGAAACGCAGCGGCCCGTTGCCGAGTTTGCCAACGACGAGCACAGTCCATTTGTCACCGACGCGCTGCAGGATTTCCGAGACGGCGCGGCAGTCCTCGGTGCGGTACGGGTGCCTTGGTAACAAAAAAGTGCCTCCTTGCACATTGAGCGGCCAGTTACTCATATAGCTCAGGTATCTAAACGATACCAGTATTGCTGTAAGGAGAGCCCCTCTATGTCAAAACCCAAAATCGCCATCGTCATTGGTTCGACCCGCGCCGCGCGCTTTGCCGACGTCCCGGCCCAATGGATTGCCAGGATCGCCAAGTCGCATGCCGATATCGACGTCGAAGTCGTCGACCTGCGCGATTTCCCGCTGCCGTTCTTCGATGAGGTCGCATCCTCCGCCTGGGCGCCGTCGCAGAACGAAGTGGCGCAGCGCTGGCAAAAGAAGGTCGCCGGATTCGACGGCTTCATCTTCACCGCCGCCGAATACAATCATGGCCCGACGGCCGTTCTGAAGAACGCCATCGACTACGCCGCCAACGAGTGGAACAAGAAGCCGGCCGGCTTCGTCGGGTATGGCAGCGTCGGTGGCGCGCGCGCGGTCGAGCAGCTGAGGCTGCATGCGGTCGAGTTGCAGATGGCGCCGGTGAAGTCCGCCGTACACATCTCCTGGGCCGATTTCCTTGCGGTCAAGCAAGGCGACAAGAAGCTCGACGAGTTCGAGCACCTCAACCAGGCGGCAACCGCGCTGGTCAACGACATTGCATGGTGGGCGAGGGTGCTGAAGACGGCGCGTCAGGCCGATGCCGTCGCCGAGGAAGTCAAGGCGGCCTGAGCATAGGTTCGAACAGTCCTCCCAAGGATTAATTCTCCCAAGCATTGGGGCGGCGCATGCGCCGCCCCTTTTGTTTCACACGGCATGGGCGTCCTGCGCTTGCCGTGGCCTGATGATGCAATCGGCAAGGCGGTCCATCTCATTCAGCTCGTCGGCGTGATGCTGGCCCCACTTGCAAAGTGCCAGCAGGATCGGCTCGAGGCTGAGGCCGAGCCGCGTCGCCGAATACTCGACGCGCGAGGGGATCTCGGCAAAGATCTCGCGGCGGACGAGGCCGTGCTCTTCCATTTCGCGAAGCTGCTGGATCAGCACTTTCTGGGTAATGCCGGGCATCAGCGCCTGCAGCGCCGACAGCCGCCGGGGCCTGTCGAAGAGATGGTACAGGATGACGGCCTTCCAGCGGCCCGAAATCACTTTCAGCGCGCGCTCCGCCGGCAGCATCGGCAGCCTCTTGATCAGCTTGGTCATGGTCACCTCCCGGTCAGCAGCGGACAAATCGGTGTGTAGTCGAAGCCAGGCAGATAGTGGCAAACAGCGGCCGATGCCAATAACGATCGGTGCCTGCGATGAGAGCCATTCAACTGAAACGTTTCGGCGGGCCAGACGTCCTCGACATAGTCGCGGTGCCGAAGCCCGAGCCGCAAGCCGACGAGGTCCTGGTCCGCGTTCATGCGGCCGGGGTGAATTTCTTCGAAGTGCTGATGCGCGCGGATCGCTATGCGGTGACGCCGCAGTTGCCGATGGTCCCTGGTGTCGAGGCCGCCGGGATCGTGGAGGCGCTTGGGCATGGGGTGGAGGCTTCCTTGCTCGGCATGCGCGTCGCTGCGCCGTTGTTCGCCTCGAGCCAGCCGTTTGGCGGCTATGCCGAGTATGTGACGATCGACGCAAGCCTGGCCGTGCCGCTGCCGGATGCGCTCTCGTTCGAAGACGCGACGGCATTGATGGTGCAAGGGCTGACGGCGCTGCATCTATCGCGGCAAAGCCGGCCGGCCGGCAAATCGGTGCTGGTCGCCGCTGCCGCGGGTGGCGTCGGTTCGTTGCTCGTCCAGCTTGCCAAGCGCGCCGGCGCGAGCCGTGTCATCGCGGCAGCCGGCAGCAAGGCCAAGCTCGACCTTGCTTTGTCGCTGGGAGCCGATGCTGCCGTCGACTACAGCAACGCGGATTGGCCAGAGCACGCCCGGGCAGCGACAGGTGGCGCTGGCGTCGACATCATCTACGACATCGTCGGCGGCCCGCTGACGGCGGCCGCGCTCGAGGCCCTGGCGCCTTGCGGAGAGTTGGTGTTTGCCGCACTTGGCAGATACGCGCTCGCCGCCCCGCAGATGGAGGCGATGATCGGCCGCAACCAGTCGCTGAGGGGTTTTGCCCTGCTGCCGTTGCTGTCTACGGACGGGCTCCGTGACGGCCTTTTGGAACTTTTCGATCTGGCGGCTGGTGGTCAGCTTGTGGTGACCAAAGGTGGCCGCTTCCCGCTCGACCAGGCCAGCCCCGCACATCGCCTGCTGGAGGAGCGTGGCGCGACCGGCAAAGTTGTCTTGATACCTTAGTAGGTGCTCGGCAACGAGCCGAGGATTCGGGCTTGTGCCGTACAGGCCGTCAGCGAACCCGGTAGAATGGATTAGGCAGCAGGAACAGCTTCTCGGCATGCCCGCCGAACAGGTCGGATGGCTGGTCACCGACATTGGCAATTATCGTGTAGCCGGCCTTTTCGATTTCGGCCCTTATGGGTGCCTTGAAATCTGCGGCGGAGCCGTATTTGGCCCCAGGCTGAACCATGTAAAGGTGCTCGTAGCCGGCATAGCCGGCCGACTGCAGGTTCTGTTCGGTTGCCTGACGCTGGTCCTCCGGACGTCCGGTGATGAAGAACACCGCGACTTTCGCCGTTCGCGCCTGCCGGAAGACCTCCAGCACGGGGTCGATAGCCGGATCCTTCGCAAGCTGATCCCAGGCGGCCCAGCCACAGGGACCGTCGATTGCGATGTCGCAGGCGCCGCCGATCGGGCGGCCGAAATTGTCACGTGTGATCACTTCCCAGTTGGCCAACGCCGTCTCGTCGATGTCGAGCACCAGTGCGGGGCGAGACACCTCCATTGCGCGCTTGACGACCCAGTCGCCTGCCTGCTTCGCCACAGCGGCAAGGTCGCGATCATAGTCGCCGGAATCATGATAATTGGCAGCCGCCAGCATCGCATCGCCGACATTGGCTGGCTGGGACGGGCTTGTGAGAAGGAGCGAGTCGGAACGCGCCGGCCCAGGAACATTTGTGCCGATCATCAGCACGATTGCCCCGACACGCGCAATTCTATTCCAACCAATCGCCCGCATCACGAGACTTTGCGGTCACGAGAAGTCGGCTGTCAAGCGAGGTCTTCCACAGGTCCTCGAGACTGCGACGCTGAATTGGACATTCCAGATGCCGAATGTCTCTATGGGTTGCTGCACGCTACACGATTTCCGCCGTCGCGGTCTTTGCCTCCGACAGGTGACGCACCGCCGGAACCGCCGGTCGAAATGCGTCACCCGAAAATCATGGCCGTTACGCGCTTTGCCGTGCCCTACGCCGCCTGAACGATCTCGACCAGTTCAACGTCGAACACCAGATCCCGTCCCGCCAAAGGATGATTGCCGTCGAGCTTGACGCTGGTGTCGTCCACGCCGACGACTGTTACCGGCATCGGGCGCCCCTCTGAGGTTCTGACCTGCAATCGAGTGCCGATATCGACGTTGATGTTGTCTGGCACGCGGGCGCGGTCGACGGTCATCACCGCTTCGGGGCGGTGGGGGCCATAGGCGGCGTCGGCGGGAATGGTGACGGTGCTTTTCGCGCCCACCTCCATACCCTCGACATGGGTTTCGAGACCGGCGATCACTTGTCCTTCACCCAACGTGAATTGCAGCGGTTCGTTGCCGGAAGAATCGAACTGAGTGCCGTCAGCCAGGCGGCCATTGTAATTGATGCGCACGGTGTCGCCATTCTTGGCCTGTGTCATGATAGCCATCCTTTGAAAGTTTCGAGGGGCCGGCCAGAGCTCACGGTCCCGTCCTCGATCATCCACGCACTCGGGTGCGCGGCGCGAAACGCTAAAACTAGGGACCTGGCTGCCGATGTAAACCCCGATTGGGCTACGCCGGCATGATCCGCCGGCGTTCGTCGCCTTCGGCAGGAGTGCGCCGGTCTAGCAGTCGTACCGGCTCTAGCCATTCAGGCGGCGTGCAAACGGCGGCTAGATCAGGTTATGGCCGCCATCGATGCGGATTGTCTCGCCGGTCGTGAACTCGCTTTCCATGAGGTAGACATACGCGGCGGCGACGTCCGCAGCGGTCGGAATTTTTCTCGACGGCAACCGGGCAGCCATGTCGGCAAAGAAGCTGGATTTGGCTTCTCCAACAATGTCCCACATCGGTGTGTCGACCCATCCGGGCGACACGACATTGACGCGCGTCGGGGCCAGTTCGAGCGCCAGGGCGCGGGCGAAGTAGCTGAATGAGCCGGCAATCGCTGAGACGACCGAGCCTCCCGGCACTGGCGGCTTGTCCTTGTTGATGCCTGAGGTGAAGGTCATGGAGCCACCGGCCTTCAGGGTGCGCACAGCGTGCTTGGAGAGCATGACGGCCCCAATCAGCTTGTTCTCGACGAAGCCTCGCACAGCCTCCATGTCGGTACTGCCGATCGGATCGCCGGGCGGCAGTGTTCCGGCGGTCGATACCAGGTGGTCGAAGGGACCGATCTCCTCGAACAGGCGAGCGACGTCCGCTTCGTCGGTCATATCGGCAACCAAGCTGGTCACGTGCCCCGTATTGAGCGTCCGTTCGGCCGCCTGCAGTTTCGCGGGCGACCGGCTGACGATCACGACCTCCGCTCCGCAATTGAGAGCAGCTTCCGCGACGCCGAGACCGATGCCGGAGCTGCCGCCGATGACGATGACTTTCCTGTCCACGAGCGATGTCATGGGAGGTCTCCATTCGTTTGCGATTTCGGTGAGGGTCAAGCTTTGCCGTCGTAGGCGGCTTCGAGGTCGGCGATGATGATCTTGCGCATCCCGTACATCGCCTGCCGGACGCGGTTGGCCTTTTCGCGGTCCGGGTCGGCACTGAGCCGCAGCAGGATTTCCGGGATGACCTGCCAGTAGACGCCGAACTTGTCGGTGAGCCAGCCGCAGGGTTGTTCCCTGCCGCCGCCGGCGGTGAGCGCCTCATAGTAGTAGTCGGTCTCGGCCTGGTCCCTGGTCTCGATGTAGAGTGAGAGCCGCTCGTTGAAAGGCGGCTGCGGCCCGGCATTGAGCGCTGTAAGGTGCAGACCCTCGAGCTCGAAATCGAAGGTGGCATGCGGGACCGTCTTGTTGGTTCCGGACACCCAGTCGGTGTATTCGAGCGTCTGGAGCGCTTTGCTGTTCTTGAAGACCGAGAGATAGAAATCGCGGGCCTCCTTGGCGTCGGTATTGAACCAGAGGAATGGGTGGATGGTGGCCATGTCCGTTCTCCGTTAATTCCTTGCGGCAGCGATCTTTGGCGAAGGGCCTGTCCGCTGTTGCTTTCATTCAGGCTTAGCGGTGATCCGACGGCCGATAGACCGAGCCGTCCCAGTCGCGGGCAAACCCGAGGTCTTCGAGCCGGCGGGTCGAGAAGCGTGCAATCTGGCGCTCGGTCCGGCGCCGGCTGCTCGATGCGAGGATGCGGCCGGCCATGCCTGTCAGGACGTCGACGATGGGTTCAACTCGTTTGGCATTCATGGTGCTCTCCCAGAGTGGCGGCAGTTTTGGTTTCAGCAGTTGCCCCGCGACTTTCGTCAGCGAGAGTATCAGTCACATCAAGTCGCCTTTTTAAGCGGCGGTGAATGACTGAATACGCGAGCAAATATGCCGTCTTCTGGCCTGGACGACAAACGACTTATCGGCGACAATGTGTGAGCATCGCTCACACATAGGTATCGATCCATGCCCCGGAAGCTGCCTCCCCTCACCACCTTGCCGAGCTTCGAAGCGGCGGCGCGCCTGTTGAGTTTCTCCAAGGCGGCAGAGGAACTTCATGTCACCCACGGCGCGATCAGCCGGGCGATCAAGAACCTTGAGGATCAGCTCGGTGTGCAGTTGTTCGAGCGCGGTACGCGTTCGGTGAGCCTGACCGCCGTCGGCGAGCCCTATGCGCGGGCGGTGCGCGAGGTGCTCGACCAGTTGGCCGCCGCCACTGCTGCGGCAACGGCCCGCTATTCGAGCTCGACACTGAACGTAAGCACCTCCGATGGCTTCGCGGGGAGATGGCTGGTGCCACGCCTCTACCGCTTTCACCGTGCGCATGGCGACATCGATGTGCGGGTTTCGACGAGCGGGAAGCTGACCAACTTCCTCGGCGACGGCATCGATGTCGCCGTCCGTTATGGCAGCGGAAACTATCCGGGGCTCACGTCGGAGTTCCTCACTGGTGAGGAGGTGTTTCCAGTGTGCAGCCCAAAGCTTCTTGAGGGTGCGCATCCGCTCCGCACGCCTCAGGACCTCAGACACCACACGCTGATCCGTGACAGCTTTCCGATCGACTGGGCGACCTGGCTGGCGAGCGCCGGGGCCGAGGGCGTGGACCCGCAGAGCGGGATTACCTTCGACTCTGCCACCTTTGCCATGGAGTCGGCCGCACAGGGCGAGGGGGTGGTGCTGGGTCGGACCATGCTGGTTGCGGCCGACCTCGCCGCTGGGCGGCTTGTCCGCCCCTTCGGCCACGCCCTGAAATCCCCTTCCAGCTTCTATCTCGTCTACCCGCCGGAGGCGATCCGTCAGCGCAAGGTCAAGGCTTTCAGGGATTGGCTGCTTTCAGAAGTCACGCCGCAAACGGACTGACGGGAAGGCCGAGAGAACAGGATCGTCGACGGGTCAATCGCCCGGTGACTGTCGGCTCGCCCGAACTGCGGTGATGATCCAGGCGCGCGAGTCGAAAAGCACACCGTCCGCGGTCAAGTGCGCGTCGAGCAGATCGCGCAACCGCCGTAGCGCCGCGTCGACATCCACATCCGCGCGGGCGAGCGGATCCTTGACCAGTTGCAGGCCAAGCAAAGCGTCATAGGCCGCATCGACGTCCTGGCCGTAGAAGACCGGCTCACGCACTTCGGCAAAGTCGACCGAAACAAAGCCGGATGCACGCAAGATCTCCGCGGTGATGGCGGGGTCGCCAAGCGAAAACGGGGTGGCGGCGCCCGGCGATATGGCGGTCCCCGGCGCAATCGCCCGCTGAATGGCAGTCGCCCACTCGTTGCGGTCCTGGCCCTGCCATACCATCCACACAAGACGTGCCCCTGGTCGCATCGCCCGGCCGATATTGGCGAACGCCGCCGCCGGATCGGCAAAGAACATCACGCCAAATCGACTGATGCACAGATCGAAGCCGGCAGGCGGAAATACCAGCAATTGCGCATCGCCGCGCTCAAAGGCGACGTTTCGCAATCCTTCTTCGGCGCTACGGCTCCGGGCGATCTCGAGCATCTGCGCCGATACGTCCACGCCGAGCACGCTGCCTTCCACCGCGACACTGGCGGCATCACGAGAGGATTGTCCCGAACCGCAGCCGATATCGAGCACGCGATCGCGCGTTCCCGCCTTGACCGCAGCCCTGAATACCTCGTTGTGCCGCCGCAGTTCGGCGTCGTAAAACTCAGCGCAGTTCAACACCATCGCACGCCTGTCTGGAGGTGGGCCGGCAGCATTTCCGGCCGCTCTGCCCTGATCTTTTCGCGTCGGGCTGACCCCGAACTGTCAGCCGCGCCGCGCCGCCTCGATCGCTGCAACGTCGATTTTCTTCATCTCCATCATCGCCTCGAATGCGCGCTTTGCTTCATCGCCGCCGGCGGCCATCGCTTCGGTCAGCACGCGCGGCGTGATTTGCCAGGAGATGCCCCATTTGTCCCTGCACCAGCCGCACGCACTTTCCTGGCCGCCATTGCCGACTATGGCGTTCCAATAGCGGTCGGTCTCCTGCTGATCGTCGGTGGCGATCTGGAAGGAGAAGGCTTCGTTGTGTTTGAACGCGGGCCCGCCATTGAGGCCGAGACAGGGGATGCCCGCGACCGTGAACTCGACCGTCAGCACGTCGCCCGCCTTGCCGGACGGGTAGTCGCTGGGAGCGCGGTGGACGGATTTCACCGAGCTGTCAGGAAAAGTGTCGGAATAGAAACGGGCCGCAGCCTCGGCGTCCTTGTCGTACCAAAGGCAGATCGTGTTCTTGGCGATTGTCATTGCTGGTCCCTTTGCTTTCGAAATCAATCTGGGCTTTTGAAATCAACCCGGGCTTTTCACAGCTGGCCTCGGCGTTGCACCGGACATGGAAATGGGCTCGTGCCATCGACGTTCCGACAGCAGCAGCTGCCCGGAACCAAGGTACCACGGCTGGTGCTTTCAGGACCAGATGCGGGCAGTGACTCGAACCGGAGATCCGCCTGGTCCGACCGGCGGCCTCACTCTTTGCGCAGGGCAGCGCCGCTTTGCTCAAGGTCGCGCTGGCTTTCCGTTGGCGCGCCGTTGCCTCAGAAGGCGCATGAGCAAGTTCCGTCTGTCCTTGCGCGGGACGAGTTCGATATCGCTGACGAGTTTTGCGCCGCCCTTGTGCCGCTCCAATGTGATCTTGCGGCTGTGGAAAGCTTCCAGCTCGGCGCGATGCGCTACGCTTATGATGGTGACCTTCGGCAATTCGCGAATGATCATCTCCATCATGTTGTCCTGGCTCTTCTCATCGAGTGCCGACGTTGCCTCGTCCAGCACGATGATATCGGGGCGGTGCAGCAGAAGACGCGCGAAGGCGAGGCGCTGCTTTTCGCCACCCGACAAGGTCTGGTCCCATGGGGCGTCCTCCTCAATCCTGTCGTTGAGGTAGTCGAGTCCCACCTTGTCGAGCGCAGCCTTGATCTTATCCAGCGTCCAGTTGTCGGCGGCGCCTGGATAGGCGACAGCGCGGCGAAGGGTCCCGGTCGGGATGTAAGGCCGTTGCGGCAACATGAACAACCGTCTGTCGGCGCGGATGTTGACGCTGCCGCTACCCCATGGCCACAGACCCGCGATGGCCCGCACCAGTGTACTCTTGCCCGAGCCGGATTCGCCGGCGACGAGCACCCGCTCGCCTGGTTCGATCACGACCTCGGTTTCCTTGACCACGGCGGTGCCGTCGTCGAGCGACACGGAGAGATTGTTCAGGCTGAGCATCGCATCGCTGCCGGTCTCGCCGCGCTTTATGCGTCCCAGCGTGTTGCTCTGTTCCGCCCGCTCGAGCCCGTCGAGCGACATCATCAGCGAGGCGATGCGCCGTGCAGAGGCATTCCAATCGGCGAGACGGGGATAGTTGTCGACCAGCCATCCGAACGCGCCCTGCACGATGGCAAAGGCCGAGGCAGCCTGCATGACCTGCCCAAGTGTCATGCTGCCTTCGAGGAACTTTGGAGCGCAAAGCAAGACCGGCACGACAGGCGCAAACAGGCTCGACCCTTGGGACACCAATGCCGTGCGCATGTGCTGGCCTGCGAGGAGCGCCCATTGCCTGAGCACATGGGCGAATGTCTTGTCCATGCCGCTGCGCTCCTCCTCCTCGCCGCCGAGCAATGCGATACTCTCGCCGTTTTCCCGCACGCGCGTCAGCGAGTAGCGGAACTCGGCTTCCGCCTGATTTTTTTCCCCGGAGAGGTGGACGAAATGGCGGCCGATGACCGCCATCGAGGTGGACGTGATCGCGGCATAGAGCACTGCAGTGATGACCAGGAAGCCGGGAATGGTGACGGTCGAACCTGCAATCGTCAGGGTCAGGGCGCCGCCGATCGTCCACAGCACCACGATGAAGGTCGAGGCCGACAGAAATGCGACGATGACACCGGCAATGAAATCGACCGGCGATTCGGTGGCAATCCGCAAATCCTCGGCGATGCGGGCTTCGGGGTTGCTGTGGTCGCCGCCGACGAGGTTCAGCTGATAATAGCGGCCGCTTGCCAGCCAACGCGCGATGACCGCCGTGGTGAGCCAGGAACGCCAGCGGCGCTGTATCTTCATGCGAAAGAAGACTTGTGCCACCACAAGGCTGGCGCTTCCGAGCACGAGTGGCAGGAATACGGCGCTCAGCCAATATACGGTGTGGGCATTGCGTTGCTCAATGGCGTCGAAAATTGCGCGATTCCAGACATTGATCCCATACTGGAAGCCGACATTGGCGACGATCAGGACCAACAGCCCGATCGTCAACGGCCAGGCGACCCTGTCGCCACTGCCGCTCCAGTAACCGCGGGCGCTGATCCAGAAGCGCTTAAGCAGATATCTCTTGCGCGCCCGCTCGGCCTCTTCAGGTGTCAGCTTAGGATCGGGTTCGGTGACATCCGGCGGCGGCGCGGGCTTGCCGACGACCTCGGACGCGACATCAACAGTCGTCTGGCGCGACTTCTCGGCATCGCGCGATTGGGCGCCATCAACCGATTTCAGCTTGAATTTAGCTTGGGGCATCCGGCGATAACGGCTTAAAAATCAGAAGGTTTCACAGCGTCCGCTCGAGACGCCGGCTGCAAACAGCACCAGGGCTTCTCCAGTGTTCCAGTGCTCGTAACACCCTATGGTCGTTCTCGAACATGACGGCCTGTGATCTGGTGCGGGACAGCTAACCGAACCCACAAGATGGAGATGTGTTCTGTTGTGTTTCGGCACCAGCGGAAAGTGAATGGTGTCGGGCCCGTCCGAGCTTGATAAAGTCAGCAGTGCATCGGCGTCGGAACAAGGGTGCGATTTTGCCGTTGAGCGAGAAACTGGAAGCGACCCGCATGTCCGAATTGCCGATTGAGGAGATCGAAGGGCGGCTGAACGCCCAGCGCGAGACTTTGGCGCTGGTCGTCGCGCTGCTTGCCAGCAAGGATACGGCGCCCGAGCGAATATGGGCCGAACTGGAGGACCGTTTTCAGTTTCAGAACAGTCAGGAGGACCCCGGCGTCCTGCCAAGCCGCGCATTCGCCATCGAGGCTGCGAAGATGCGGGAGTTCAAGCTGATCGCCGAAGAGGCGCGGGCGCGCAACGCGGAATGGAACGGCAGGGACAAGCCACAGGGCGCCAGCTGACACCCCGGCGAGTGCTTGCAGGACCGGCTATTTTGCCGTGACCGAGCATGTCAGCTTTGCTGCAAAAATGTACGCGCCAACTCCTCCCATTCCTCGTCAAGCGTTGAGGTAGGCGGCGTGGCATTGCTGCGGCGATACCAATATTCCGCATTCGACTGGTCGCCTTCCTTGCGGTGGAGATAGGCATGTACGTGCATGCCGGCCGTATCGTCGCGCTGCTGCGCGCATTCGTGCGCCTTAGCCCAATCGCCCTTTGCATCCCACCACAGCGCCTGCAGGGCAGGACTCAAGCCGGCTGGCGGCTGTGGTTCGGCAATCGAATCCCTGAAGGCTTGCAGATCCATTTTGTTCACCATAGCGACGGTACAGGGCGTCTATAATAACCACGCCGGCGGCCGACCGATAGCGTGCATCGGGCGGGATGACTGACATAGATATCAGGACTGCCGAGAGCGGAGGTCCGATAACCGCACTGCCAGACGCTTGATTCGATGACGTGTATGAAATAGTGCGCGCCACGAAACCATGATGCCTGAGACAGCGAGGATAAGTAGCGAGCCGATGACAGCCTCCGACAACCCACGCCAATTCTACCACGGCACCCGGGCCGACCTTAAACCGGGAGACCTGATCGAAGCCGGCTACAGCTCCAATTACGGCGCGCGAAAGCAGGCAGCCTGGGTCTATCTGACCGGCACTCTGGATGCGGCTATCTGGGGTGCAGAACTGGCCGCCGGTGACGGACGCGAAAGGATCTACATCGTGGAACCAACCGGCCCGATCACCGACGACCCCAACCTTACGGACAAGAAATTTCCCGGCAATCCGACGCAGTCCTATCGCTCCCGCCAGCCGCTCAGGATCACGAGCGAGGTCACCGAGTGGCAGGGCCACTCGCCCGAGCGGCTGAAAGAGATGAAGGACCATATCGAACGGCTGAAGGCGCAAGGCATCGAGGCGATCGATTGATCGCTAAATAGGCATATGTCCTGCAATTGCCGGGCCTGGCTCTGACCTACGGTCGGTGGCAGTCGCCGCGAAATACGGTTCAACGTCCACAACAGGTCAGACCGACCGCGTCGCTCGTTACCGCACGACCTCGCGGTGACCGCCGGGCAGGCGGGTGGCGATAAGCTTGTCGATGCGGCGGCCGTCGAGGTCGACGACCTCGAAGCGCCAGCCTTGCGCGTCGACGCATTCGCCGGTCGCCGGCAGATGATGCAAATGCGACAGCACATAGCCGGCGACGGTTTCGTAGTCGCGGTTCTCGGGCAGGTCGATGCCGAGGACCTCCGCCATCTCGTCGGCCTGCATGTAGCCGGCAAGCAGCCATGAGCCGTCCTCGCGCTTGACGGCGTTTTCCTCTTCGCCGGCATCGAGATCCGAACGGAAGACGCCGGTAATCGCTTCCAGTATGTCGGCCGGGGTGACGATGCCTTCGAAATGGCCGTATTCGTCATGTACCAGCGCCATCGGCACGTCGGATTCCTTCAGTGTCGCAAGCACGTCCAGCGCATCGGCCTGGTCATGCACGATTGGGGCCGTGCGCACGTGCCGGCGCGGGTCGAGAGCGCGGCCGCCGAGCATCGCCGCCAGCACGTCGCGGGTCTGGACGACGCCGATCATGGCGTCGACGCCGCCGTCGCCGGCCGGCAGGCGCGAATGCTGGGTGTCCATCAGCAGCTTTCTGATGGCCGCCTCGTCGGATTGCAGATTGATCCAGTCGACCTCGGTGCGCGGCGTCATCACCGCGCGCACGGCGCGGTCGCCGAGCCGCATCACGCCGGCGATCATGCGCCGTTCGTCGGATTCGATGGTGCCGTGGTGCTCGGCTTCGGCGACCAGCATCTTGATCTCCTCGTCGGTGACCCTCTCCTCGCTCTGGCCGTGCTGGCCAAGCAGCCACAGCAGGGCGCGGCCGGAAAAATCGAGCAGGAAGACCAGCGGCGCCGAAACGCTGGCGAGGATGGTCATTGCCGGAGCGACCCTGACGGCGACCCGTTCGGGGTCGCGTAATGCGATCTGCTTGGGCACCAGTTCGCCGATGATCAACGAGCCATAGGTGATGATGGCGACGACAATGCCGACACCGAGCGGGTCGGCGAGGCTTTCGCGGACGCCGGCCGATGCCAGGAAGGTGGCCAGCCGCTCGCCGAGCGTGGCGCCGGAAAAGGCGCCGGACAAGACGCCGACCAAAGTGATGCCGATCTGCACCGAGGACAGGAACTTTCCCGGATTGGCGCCGAGCGCCAGAGCCCGGCCGGCACCCTTGACGTTGCGGTCGATCATCGTCTTGAGGCGCGCCGGCCGCGACGAGACGATGGCGAGCTCGGACATCGACAGAAGGCCGTTCACGCAGATGAGGACGACCACGATGGCAATTTCAGCATAAAGCATGCCGGGTCCATAGCATTGCCGCGCGGTTTTCGAAAATAGGACGGTCGCGCTTTTTAAATTTAGCGAGCGGGGCAAATCAGGCGGCACCCCATGCCGCATCCCAGGGCGGCGCGGAAAAATGCTCGATCAGGGCGTCGACGACGACGCGCACCTTTGGTGCGAGATTGCGTGTTACCGGCCAGATGGCATGCACCACGGTGTTTTCGACAAGGCAGTCCGACAGAACCATTTCGAGCTCGCCGCGCCTGATGCTGCCGGCCGTCAGCCATGTCGGCAGATAGACGATACCGCAGCCGGCCAGTACCGCATCGAGCATCGGTTCGCCGTGGCCGAGCACCAGCCGCGCCTTGGGCGCGAATTTTTCGAGACGGCCGTCGGCATGCCTGACGGTCCAGGGATGGACCGTGCCGTCGCGGCCGTAGCCGATGAGGCTGTGCCTGGGCAGGTCCTCGATCGAGTGCGGCCTGCCATGGGCGTCGAGATAGGCGGGGGCGGCGACGATGGCCGAACGCTGGGCATAGATGCGGCGCGCGGCGAGCGACAAGCTGTCGTCGAGGTCGCCCATGCGCACCGCCAGGTCGATGCCTTCCTCGATCAGGTCGACGCGCCGGTCGTTGAACGAGATTTCCATCGTCAGATCCGGGAATTTTTTGGAAATGTCGAACAGAACCGGGGCGACGCACCGCCGGCCGAAGGCCAAAGGCAGGTCGACACGCAGCCGCCCGGAAGGCACCTGCTTGCGCGAAGCCAGCAGTGACTGCGCGGCTTCGATCTCGGCCAGTGCCCTGACGCAGGCTTCGTAATAGCTCAGGCCCTCACTGGTCGGGCTCAGGCTGCGGGTGGTGCGGTTGAGCAGGCGAACGCCCAATCGCTGTTCCAGCTGCGCGATCGACTTGCCGACCGCCGATTTCGTGACATGCAGCCGCGCGCCGGCGCCGGTGAAGCTGCCGGCCTCCACCGCGTGAACGAATGCGACGATGCCTTGCAAATTGGCCGATTCCAATGAAGCGCTCCTATTGTAGAGTTTTGCTCCTTAATCTGTCGCAGAATATGCCACATGGAAGCACTTTTCTCCATAGTGAAACGGCATAAATGTCTCGCGCACCATCAACCACGGAGCGCGAACCAATGAGCACCCAAAACAGATCCTGGCAGATGACCGGTTTCGGCCTGTCCAGTTTGAAGCCGGCCGAGGGAAAGCTGCCCCGACCCGGGCCGCATGATCTTCTGGTACGCGTCACAGCGGTATCGCTGAATTACAAGGACAGGATGATCGTCGATGGCGTGCTGATACCGGACCTCAGCTTGCCGTTCGTGCCGACATCGGACGCGGTTGGCGAAGTTGTCGCCACCGGCAGCGAAGTCAGCCGCTTCGGAATCGGGCAGCGGGTGCTCGGCCAGGTGATCGCCGACTGGCCGGACGGCAACGCCCCGCCGGTGCTGCACAAGCATACGCTTGGTTCGTCACTGCCCGGCATGCTGTCCGAGCATGTGCTCTTTCACGAGGATGCCGCCGTGGCGGCGCCGCCGTCGCTCAGCGATGTCGAGGCATCGACGCTGCCGATCGCGGCGCTGACGGCGTGGTTCGCGCTGGTCGAGGCGGCCAAGCCTATCCCAGGTGAGACCGTTCTCATCCAGGGCACCGGCGGCGTGTCGCTGTTTGCGCTGCAGTTCGCCGCCGCTTTCGGCCTGCGCGCCATCGTCACCTCGAGCAGCGACGAGAAGCTCGAGCGGGCAGAAGCGCTCGGCGCCTGGAAGGGGATCAATTATCGCAGCCATCCGGCATGGGACGAGGTCGCCCGCGAGCTGACAGACGGCGCCGGCGTCAGGCACGTGCTGGAGATGGTCGGCGGCGACAATGCGCGGCGCTCGCTCAATGCGCTGGGCGCCGACGGCAGGCTG
This sequence comes from Mesorhizobium sp. M0136, assembly GCF_040322515.1. Lineage (NCBI taxonomy): Bacteria > Pseudomonadati > Pseudomonadota > Alphaproteobacteria > Hyphomicrobiales > Phyllobacteriaceae > Mesorhizobium > Mesorhizobium sp. M0136. The sequence goes on along the minus strand of NZ_JAMYTP010000006.1, from coordinate 174,542 downwards.
TCGCTCATCGGCCTTCTCGGCAGCATGGAGCTCAGTTTCCCGATCATTCCGTTCCTGCGCAACCGGATCGTCGTGCAGGGCATATCGATCGGCCACCGCCGCGCCTTCGAACGAATGAACCAGGCGATCGAGACGCTCGCGATCAGGCCGGTGATCGACAGGGTGTTTGGCTTCGACGAGGTGCCGCAGGCATTCGAGCGTCTGGAGACCGGACCGTTCGGCAAGATCGTGATCACCGTCCCCTGAGCCCATCGGGACGAAATGGCTGTCAGACGGGCCGATTGCGCGCCTACGGCAGTTGCAGCAGTACGCCGATGATGGCCTTGCCGTCGGTGAAATAGGGATCGCCTTCGCCGTTGCGTCCGGTCTTTGTGGCGCCGACGCCTGGTATCTCGCTGGTCGAGATCAGCATGCCGGCGGCGGAGAGGTCGTGCATCAGCCCATCGCGCTCGGCGTCGATGTCGGGGCCGATGTGATGAGTGATCGCGCCGGTGTCATGGCTGAGGCCGACGCCGCGGTCAAAGCTTGCCGAGCCAAGCCAAAGCGGCCGGCCGTCGTCTCCGGTCGCAGCGGTCTGCCAGAAGCGGACGTGGTGGCGCCGGTCAGCGCTGTCGCCGACCGGCTTTTCGAAGGCTAGGTCCTGGGCGCGGCCTTCGAACAGCAGCCGGCTGACCGGCGCGTCGGGATAGGGGCGGTCAAACAGCACGCTTTCGCCGATCTCGATCGCCGTCTTCAGCGAGACCGCGTCTGCCGTATCCCAGCCGGCGACGGCAAAAGCATGGACAAGCTCCTTCTTGGTGCCGACAAGGCCGACATTGATCGGATCGCCCGGAATGCCTTGCGGCGTGTGCGTCACCATCTCGAATTGCTGATTGCGAAAATTGCGGTCGCGTAACGTCCAGAACTCAGGCGCGGCGAAATAGGCGAGCGAAAGATAAGCGGCACAACATGCCACCAGCCAGGTCGTTGCACGTCGTCGAAGGCTTCGTTGGCTCATGCATTGGCGCTCGAACTGGCAGGCCCGTCAGGCCGTCGAAATCCTTGGCAAGCGGCGCGCAGCCGGTCTATCCTCATATTTTAGCATGAAATGGCGTAGAACCGGCTAGCACGAATGAGGGAGTGATGGAGGGTAAACCGGCGCACGGCACTGCCATGGCGTTGACCGCCGACCTTATCGCGCTGGTCGAACGGGTCGAGCCGGATCCCGGCCCCGAGCCGGGGACGACCGAGCATAGCGACGCGGAGTTCGATGATCTTGTCGAGCAGCTGCTTCTGGAATACCGGCCCGAAGCGCGGAACGCGTGATCTTCCGGCCTTGATGCTGGCTTTGGACCGGGGCGGCAGCTGCAAAGGCGTTGTCTACAGACTTCCGGCAGAAGATCATTTCGGGCAACTGGGTCGGCTGATGCGACGGGAGATCGACGCCAACCCGCCTACCAACGTGCCGCGCTGGATCTGGGTCAAGACCAGCGACGGTCCGCTACGCGCCCTGGCCTTCGTCGCGGCGCCCGACGGCAAGGCTTATGCCGGGCGGCTGCCGCTCGATCAGGTGGCGAAGACGCTGGCGCGGGCAGCCGGACATTGGGGTTCGTCCGCGCAGTATCTGTTCCGCACCGTCAGCATGCTCGAGGAAAGCGGAATCCGCGACAGAAACGTCCAGGATCTGGTGGCGCAGCACATCATCATGGCTTCCACCGGCGGCACACAACGCAGCTGATCCAGGCGCTTTTTGCACGAAATGACTTGTCGCATTTCATCTGAAAACCGGAATGGTCAGCGGCAGGCGCGATAGCCGTTCTTGCGGTTCTTGATGTCGAAATGGAAATGGTTGCGGTGGTCGTAGTTGTAGCCGGGGCCGAGCACGGTGGTGAAATACTGGCAGCCGTCGGCCCGCACATTGTTGAGGAAGCCGCGCGTGCGGAAGGCGAACAGGCCGGGCTTGCGGACGTCGATGTCGTCGCCATTGTTAAGCTCGATGCTCATCACGTCGAGCGCATTGCCCTTGCCGTGTTCCGACAAAACACCTTCGCCGGCGATCCTGCGGCAGGAATAGCTCGAGCCCTGGTGGATGGTCTTGACGCCTGAAAAATAGCGCCAGCGGGCCGACGGGACGAGTTCATTCCTGGTCCAGCCGGCAAAGCTGGCGGCCATGTCGCAGGTCAGCGTCGCGGCCGGCTTCATCGCGACGCTGCCGATGGCCGAGACCCTGACCGGATAATCGATGCCGCATTGGCCTTCATGGATCGGCGCGACGTCGGTGTAGACGACGCCGAGGCGTTTCAGCTCCTTGCGGCAATCGATCTCTGCGGCCGGCATCTGTTCGGCCGGCGACATCGGATTGTCCATGCGCGGATAGGCGGCCGTCATATAGGGGTTGGATGGGACGAGGCGCTGCATGCCGGAATATTCTGGGCCGGAATCTTGCTGGCCGGAATAGGGCGGAACGGCAGCGGTCTGGCTGCCGACGTCGACGGCCGGCTGCAGCGACAGCACGCTGCCGGTGTTGCAGGCGGAGACCGCCGCAATGGCAATCACGACGGCAAGCCTGCCGGCCATGCGCGCGCGTCCTGTGTGCCGCGCAGCGACAAGCGCAGCGCGAATTAGCCCGGCCATCGGAAGGGTTCCTGTCCCCAGATGGCACAGACTCTAAACCTGAAGAGTAAAGGAAAAATCAGCGACGCCGTTCACGCCTGCGTCCAAATTGCGGCGCCCATTATCGGCGGCCGGCGTCATTCGCAAAACGTGCTGCCATTGCGGCGCGGTTCGAGGTCGAAGTGGAGATGCTGCGAATGATCGGCGTCGCTGCCGGGGCCAAGCACGGTCTTGAACGGTCCGCAGGCTGCCTTGCGCACTGCGTCCAGGAATTTCGCGTCCTTTTCCGGCGGCGCCGGGCCGACATCGATCTCCTTCCCGTCCGAAAGCGTGAAGCTGGCGATGTCGAGCGCGTTGCCGAAGGCGTGCTCCGACAATTTGCCGCCACCATTGCGCGACCGGCAGACAAAGGCGGAGGCCTGGCCGATCGATTTGATATCCGTGCCGAACTCGGCCTTTGCAGCAGGCTGGATGACCGAAGCAGCAAAGCGTGCGGCGGCCTCGGCCATCTGGCAATTGAGCTCGGGCTCCGGACCGATGGCGATGGATTTGCCGAGCGTCTTCAGCACGATCGGGTAGGGGATCGAGCAACCGACCGCCGTATCATGCTCGGGCTTGCGCTCCTCGAAATCGACGCCCATCGATTTCAGCCGCCTGCGGCAGGCCAATTCCTCGGCCGGCATTTCTTTCTCGGCAATGGCGACCGATCGAGGATCGGGAAGGATTTCTTGCTCCGCCTTTTTGTCTGCCTCGGCCGGGTTTGGTGGCGCGACCGGTGAGTTTGCCGGCGGCTCGGCCTGCGCCGGCTTTTCAGGCGGCTGTGGCGCGATCGCCGGCGGCTTCGGCTGCTCGGTCCTGGACTGGCCATTTTGGGGCTGATCGTTTTGAGGCTGACCGTTTTTGGGCCGCTCAGCCTCCGGAGCGGGGCGTGGTTCGGGGACCGGGATCTCGGTTGGTGCTGGCGGAGTGACTTGCTGGTTGAGTTGCGGAACCGGTGCGGTTGGCGGCAGCTCGGGCGCCTTGGCTGAAACGGGTCCCGCCAGCGGCGTAGCCGCAACGGCCAGCAGCACTCTGCCCAATCTGAAAAAGCCAAACGCCGCCATTGTATCGCAACGGCCAGAATGCAGGGAAGTTGCCTTGGGCGAGGGGGCTGGCGATCACAATCGGTAACCGCACTGTTACGCGCCGATCGCTTCCAGGCCTTCCTCGAGCCAGTCCGCCAGCAGCGGCATGCCGAGCAGATATTTTGCCGTGCGCTTGTTGGCGCGCTCGCGGGCGGCGGTCAGCGCGTCCGTCCATTCCGTCGCGTCATAGTCGCCGCGGCCGACCCAGGCCAACGCAATCAGTTCGGCCGCTTCGTCGACATTGAGATCGTCGATCAGCTCGCGCAGTTCTTCCTCGGTGAGATCTTCGGAGCTTTCCTCGGCAAGGCCGTCATGATGGTGGTTGTCGTGCGCGTTGCCGTCAAGCTCTACCTCGTGCTCGGCGCCGTCGGTATAGTCTTCGTTGACGGCGGCGCTGAGCGCCTTCGCCTTCAGGATGAACAGGCGCACGGTGTCGGGACCGATCGAAAGCTCCCAGTCTCGTTCAACGCGTTGCTGCACCGGCCGTCTCCCTGCTTCGTGCTCGGTCGGCCCGATGATAGCGGATTTGCAGCGCTCGTCACGTTCTCTTGCGCGTGGGCGTTAATCGTGAACCATGATTTATGATGCCCTCTCTTCCCGGAATAAGATGGCCTTGCTGGGAGAGATCGCGGTTTTGAGATAGGATGACATTTTCCGGGACGAAACGGCTTTGGCCCGGCGTTAGTGTTGCATTGTCAGGTTCAAAGGAGAGTGTAATGCGCAGACGATTGCTGATTTACGCCATGGCCATTGCCGCCCTGCCGCTGATTGCGGCTCCGGCGTTTTCGGCTGGTGAAGGCGGGGGAGGTGGTGGCGGCGGCGGCGGCAATGGCGGCGGCGGCCAGAGCCAGTGCAAGAAGGGGGAGGCCTGGGACAAGAAGCAGAAGAAATGTGTCTCGCCCAAGCAAGGTATGCTGGATGACGACAGCATCTATGATGCCGGTCGCGCGCTGGCGATGGATGGACGCTATGACGAGGCGATCGCCGTCCTCAGCCTCGCCGCCAACAAGCAGGACCCGCGCATCCTCAACTATCTCGGCTATTCGCACCGCCATTCCGGCCGCGTCACCGTCGGCCTCGGCTATTACGAGGAAGCGCTGCGCATCGACCCGAACTACACGCTGGTGCGCGAATATCTCGGCGAGGCGCACCTGCAGATCGGCGATCTTGCCGGCGCCCAGGAACAGCTCCGCGAAATCGAGAAGCGCACGGGCAAGGGATCTCGCGAATACGGCATGCTGTCGGAGCAGATCGATCATTTCATGAGGAGCTGATCCGACCCCCGGACGCTGCTCATACCGGCTGCGGCGATCGCAGCCGGTTTTTTGCTGTGCTCACATGCTGCTCCGAACTGGAATTTGGCATCACGGTACACGTGATGCGCTCCTTGACGTAAGGTCAGGCGCGCAATCGGTGGATGATTTTTCAAAATCCGACTTTTTGGACGTGAAAAACCCGCGAAGATTGCTATATCTTGCAAAGATTGTGGTGAGACGGTTCCGTTAGCGAGGCTGCCGGACCGTTTTCTTTTTGTACCATCGACAAGGTCGCTCCCGATTGCGGGGGTGGCGGCAGGAAAGGTCAGGCATTATGAACAAGGTCCCGATGACAGGCGAGGGGTTCGCGTCATTGAAGGAAGAACTGCGCTGGCGCCAGCAACAGGAGCGGCCGCGTATCATCGAGGCGATTTCCGAAGCGCGCTCGCATGGCGACCTCTCCGAAAATGCCGAATATCACGCGGCAAAAGAGGCACAGAGCCTCAATGAGGGCCGGGTCAACGAACTCGAGGACCTGATCGCGCGGGCCGAGGTGATCGACGTCACCAAGCTCAGCGGCGACAAGGTCAAGTTCGGTGCCACCGTGGTGCTGGTCGACGAGGATACCGAGGAGAAAAAGACCTACCAGATCGTCGGTGACCAGGAAGCGGACGTGAAGTCCGGCCGCATCTCGATCTCCTCGCCGATCGCGCGCGCCCTGATCGGCAAGGAAGTGGGCGATGCCATCGAGGTCAACGCACCGGGCGGCGCCAGGGGCTACGAGATCGTCCAGGTGCAATTCATTTAGAACCTTTTGATAATTCCACTCTGGCGGCCGACTAGCGCGGTTTTCTGCGCTTCCGGTGCTCACGTACTTTAAGTACGCTCCGCTCCGGTTCTCGAAAACCACGCTATTCGACTCGCCAGAGCGAATTCTGAAAAGGTCCTATGCAGCGCCTTGTAATTTAAGCGCCAGCAATCTCTCAGCTTCCGCCATCACCGCCGGCGGCGTGACGCTGCGGCCGGGCTTGGCCAGCAGCGTCGATGAGAATGGGCCGCGCGGGCCGGTCAGGCCGGGCTCCGTCGCCAGGAATACCGCCACCGTCGGTACGCCGAAGGCGCTGGCGAGATGGGTCAGGCCGGTGTCGGCGCCGATGACCAGCGCCGAGCCGCCGATGACGGCGGCGATCTCGGCAAGCGGCGATCTGGGAACCACCACGGTTTGCGAAACGGCGCGGGCGATCGCTTCGGCAACCGCCTGTTCCCGGTCGTTCGACCAGGTGGTGACCGGGGTCATCTCTCGTGCCACGAGAAGCCTGGCGATTTCGATCCAGTCCGCGACCGGCCATTTCTTGTCCTCGCGGCTGGTGCCGTGCAGCAGGAAGGCTGTCTTTTCGCCGACAAAAGTCGATTTTCCGGCTGGCGGCACGATTCCCGATTCAAGCCGGGAAAAATCCGGCTCGTAGCCGAGCGCCAGCCCGAACAGGCGTCTCGTGCGCTCGATGGCATGCAGGTCGACCGGCACGGCGTAGCGATGGCCATAAAACAGGCTCGCCGAAGGCTCGCGGGCGCTCGAGCGGTCGAAGCCGGCGATCGGTGCTGCCGCCAGCCGCGCCACCAGCGCCGATTTCAGCAAGCCTTGTGCATCGAGGACGAGATTGTAGCGGGACGCGCGCAAGGCGCTGCGCAGGCCGACCACTTCCCGCCATGTGCCGGGCTCGAGCAGCTTCCTGCGCCAGCGCCGGATCGCCACGCTGTGGATGGTTTGGATGGCTGGATGCAGCGCTACGATGCCGGCAAAGGCCTCTTCCACGCACCAGTGGAAGGAAATATCTGGGCGGGCGCGGTGCGCGTCCTCGACCGCCGGAAAGGTGTGGATGACGTCGCCCATCGACGACGTCTTGACGATCAGCACCTTCATGCGGCGGCCGGCATTTCCAGCAGCCGCTCCGCCGCCGCCACGACGCGTTCGACCTCCAACGTCTTCAGGCAGTTGAGATGACCGAGCGGGCAGATTTTTTTGTGGCAGGGCGAACAGGACAGGCCGAGCCAGACCAGTTCGCGGCGCTCGGCGAGCGGCGGCGTGTTGTCGGGCGAGGTCGAGCCGTAGACGGCGACGACCGGCGTGCCGACGGCGGCGGCGACATGCATCAGCCCGCTGTCGTTGGAGACGGCGAGCCTCGCGGCGGCGATCAGGTCGATGGCATCCTCCAGCCGCGTCTGGCCGGCAAGGTCTGAGGCGCCCGGCGCCAGCGCCGCGATTTCAGCCGTCACCTCAGCGTCGTTCTTCGATCCGAACAGCGCGACGCCAAACCCTTTCGCCATCATCTCGCGGGCAAGGCCGGCATAGTGTTCGCTTGGCCAGCGCTTGGCCGGGCCGAATTCTGCGCCGGGCATCAGTGCCACGAATTTTCCCGCTGTCAGCCCGAAACGGCTGAGCAGTGCCGCCTGGCTGGCTTGATCGACGGCGAGCTTCGGCGCCTGGAAGGCGCCACCACGGGCAAGGCTGAAATAGGCCTGCGCGGTGCGCCGTTTGAGGCGATCGGGCAAGGGCACGATGTCGGTCAGCAGCCCGTAGCGCATTTCCTTGAGATGGCCGACACGGCGCGGAATGCCGGCAAAGAACGGGATCAGCGCCGACTTCCAGCTTCCCGGCAGGACAAAGGCCATGTCGTAGCGGCCGCGCAGCAGGCGGCCGAAGCGCCTTCGGACGCGGAATTCGAACGCGCCGGATTGCAGCGGCAGGTCGATCTGCTGGCGGATTTCGGGCATGCGCTTGACCAGCGGTGCTGCCCACGCCGGTGCCAGCACGTCGATGGCGGCGTTCGGATGAAGCTCCCTCAGCGCCTGGAACAGGCACTGCGCCATCACCATGTCGCCCACCCAGCGTGGGCCGATCACGAGGATCGTTGGGCTTTCAGCCATTCGACATAGTCTCTGACGCCGGTTTCCACTGTGCGGAACTGGCCATTGTAACCGGCTGCGCGCAAGCGGGACATATCAGCTTGCGTAAAGCTCTGGTAGCTGCCCTTGAGGTGGTCGGGAAACTCGATGAATTCGATCTGGCCCTTGCCGAGCGTATCGATCACCGTTTCGGCAATGGCGCGAAACGGCTGGGCCTTGCCGGTACCGCAGTTGAAGATGCCGCTGGAACCGCGTTTCCACAGCCACAGATTGACGTCGGCGACATCGCCTACATGGATGAAGTCGCGGCTCTGCTCGCCGGGCCCGAAACCGCCATAGGCGCCGAACAGCTTGGGGTTTTCGCCGCGTTCGACCTGGTTGAACAAATGGAAGGCGACAGAGGCCATGGCGCCCTTATGTGCCTCGCGCGGTCCGTAGACGTTGAAATAACGCAGGCCCGCGACCGGCGAATGGTCGGTATCGAAAACGGTGCGGCGGACATAGTCGTCGAACAGCTTTTTCGAATAGGCATAGACGTTCAGCGGCCGCTCGCATTCCGGCTCCTCGCGGAACTCGGCGCCGCCGCCATAGACCGAAGCGGACGAGGCATAGAGGAAGGGTACACGCAGGGCCAGGCAGGCGTGCAGCAGGTGCTTCGAATAGCTGTAGTTGACCTCCATCATGAACTTGCCGTTCCATTCGGTGGTGGTCGAGCAGGCACCCTGGTGGAAAACCGCCTCAATGCGGCCGAGGTCACCGGCCTCCATCCGCGCCAGAAAGTCGTCCTTGTCGAGATAGTCGGCGATCTCGAGGTCGGCGAGATTGGCGATTTTGTGGCCGTCGGTGAGGTCGTCGACGACGAGGATGTCGCTGAAACCGTCGGCGTTGAGCGCAGCGACGATGTTGGAACCGATCATGCCGGCGCCGCCCGTGACGATGATCATATTAGTACGCCCTGACTCGCCGTTGCTTGCCGATTCCGGCCCTTATAGGGGAGGCCGGCAGGCCTGTCGATAAAGCAGGTGGCGGGGCGGTTGGATGAGCGCCACAGTGCCGCCGCAAACGTCACGTTTCAGTCGGCCTGCCGGCCAACCGGCGACAGGAGCAAGGTAATGCCGTCAACCGAACTGCTTGTCGCCTTTTTCGCCACCACGGCGATCTTCGCCTATATCCCCGGCCCCGCCATGCTCTATGCCGCTGCGCAAACCATGGCGCGCGGCCGCTGGTCCGGCCTGATGGCGGCTCTCGGCATCCATCTTGGCGGCTACGTTCATGTCTTCGCCGCCGCTGTCGGCCTGTCGGTGCTTTTCCATGCCGTGCCGGTGCTTTACATGGCGGTCAAGCTGGTCGGTGCGCTGTATCTGATCTGGCTCGGTGTTTCGCTGTTTCGCGCCAAGGCGCAAGGCGACGTTGTCTTGCCGGGAATTCAGCCGAAATCCGCCCGCCGCGCCTTTTTCGAGAGCGTTGCCGTCGAGGTGCTCAACCCCAAGACGGCGATTTTCTTCATGGCGTTCCTGCCGCAGTTCATCGATGCCTCGGCAGCGTTTGCGGTGTGGCTGCAGTTCGTCGTGCTTGGAACGATCGTTAATTTGATGTTCTCGTCAGCCGACATTGTTTGCGTGGTGCTGGCCGGCGCAGTGATCGCCAGGCTGCGGCAGTCGAGCCGGGCGCAGCGCCTGATGCGGCGGGCCGGCGGTGCGGTGCTTGTCGGACTGGGCGTGCATGTCGCGTTGCAGAAAAGCTGACGCATTGCCTCGCCGCCGCAATCGGTCGAAGGCCTGCCGTTGCGTCGGCTGAAATTGCGGTATATCGGCATCGCCATGAACGGCCGGCCCTGCCAATCGAATTCCTCGTCACCGAAAATCGGCTCTCCCACGCGTTGACATGATCAAGCTGCCCTCTCCCGAACCTCTTCACCGCGCCATTTCGCGCTTCGGCAGCGCCACCGTGCTGGTGGTCGGCGATTTCATCCTGGACCGTTTCGTCAACGGCGTGATCGAGCGCATTTCGCCGGAAGCGCCGATCCCCGTGCTGCACGGGCGCGGCGAAACGCTGGCGATGGGCGGCGCCGGCAATGTCGTCGCCAATATCGTTTCGCTTGGCGCTTCCGTCATACCGGTCTCGGTGATCGGCGCTGACGAGGCCGGCAAGAACCTCATGCGCATGCTCGGCGAATTTGGCGTCGACACCGGCGGGCTGGCGCAGGATGCCGATCGCATGACGTCGTCCAAAAGCCGCTTCAGCGCGCTCAACCAGCAGGTGCTGCGTTTCGACGAAGAGGAAATCAAGCCGCTGGGCGATGCCGAGCGCGCGACATTGGTCGGGCATTTTCGCGAAGCGCTGGCGCGCGCCGATATCGTCATCCTGTCCGACTATGGCAAGGGCGTGCTGCTCGACGGCGTCGCCGGCGAGCTGATCTCGATCTGCCGGGAAGCGGGCAAGCCGGTGCTGGTCGATCCGAAGGGCAGCGACTATGCGCGTTATGCCGGCGCGACGGCAATCACGCCCAACCGCAAGGAACTCGGCGAGGCGGTCGGCCGCGCAGTGTTTGCCGATGACGAGATCGAGGCGGCGGCGCGCCAGCTGATTTCGGCGCACGGTTTCGATTTCGTCGTCGCGACGCGCAGCGAAAAGGGCATGAGCGTCGTCGGTGCGGACGACGCCCGTCATATCGCCACGCAGGCGCGCGAAGTGTTCGACGTTTCGGGCGCCGGCGACACGGTAATCGCGACCTTCGCGCTGGCTCTTGCAGCAGGGGCTGATCGTGTCATGGCCGGATCGATCGCCAACGCCGCCGGCGGCGTCGTCGTCGGCAAACGCGGCACCGCGCGGCTGACGATCGAGGAACTCACCGGTGCGCTGTTTCGCTCGCATGGTCCGGTCGCCCACAAGGATGCCATCCTCGATGCCGCGGCCGCGGCGCGGCTGGTGGCTGCGTGGAAGGACGAGGGCTTGAGCGTCGGTTTCACCAATGGCTGTTTCGATATCCTGCATGCCGGCCATGTCAGCCTGTTGCATGCGGCGCGCAGCCAGTGCGACCGGCTGGTGCTCGGCCTCAACAGCGATGCCTCGGTGCGCCGGCTGAAAGGCCCTGGACGCCCGGTCAACGACCAGCATGACCGGGCCTGCGTGCTTGCAGCACTTGCCTCGGTCGACGCCGTCGTCATCTTCGAGGAGGATACGCCGCTTTCACTGATCGAGGCGCTGAGCCCGGACATACTGGTCAAGGGCGCCGACTATACGGTCGATCAGGTGGTTGGCGCCGATGTCGTGCAGAAGGCCGGCGGGCGCGTCGTGCTGGTCGATCTCGTCGCCGGCAAGAGCACGACCGGCACCATCGGCAGATTGCGCGCCGGGAACTGAGGGTTTCATGTCCGAACTGAACGATTACCTGGCCCGCTCGGCGGCCGCGATTTCGGCGATGGTCGAGCGCGACCTGACCAGCGAGATGGAGCGGGCGGTCAGCGCCGTCGTCGCCGCGCTTTCGCAGGGCAAGGCGCTGCTGATAGCCGGCAATGGTGGTTCGGCCAGCGACGCCATCCATATCGCCGGCGAGCTGGTCGGCCGCTTCCTAAGGGAGCGCAAGGCCTACAACGTCATCGCGCTGCCGGCCAACGCGGCGGTGCTGACCGCCTGGGGCAATGACTACGGCTTCGACACGGTGTTTGCGCGCCAGGTCGAGGCGCATGGTTCGGCGGGCGCCGTGCTGCTCGCCATCTCGACCAGCGGCAATTCGCCAAGCATCCTCGCCGCCGCCCAGCAAGCGCGCATGATGGGCATGACGGTGGTCAGCCTGACCGGCGACACCGGCGGCAAGCTGAAGCCGCTCTCCGACATCCTGCTCAACGTACCCTCGACCTCGACGCCGATCATCCAGCAGGGGCATTTGTGCCTTTACCACCATCTCTGCGAAATGGTCGAAACGCGCCTCTGCGACGCAGGGTGATTGCGCCAGGCCGGGTAGAGGCCGTCTGTCAACGGGGAGAGGTAGCCGCAACGCTGGCGACCCCTCTCCCCGTCCTTCACGGGGAGGGTAAGGTGAGGGCAGCGCCAGTCTGTATTATTTGACGCATAGCCACATTTTGTTCTTGCTTTGTGCCGGCAGCTATGCTACTAATTTACCTACGGTGATGATTCCCACCGACGATCCGCCCGCCGAGGCGGGTTTTTTGTTTCCGGGTTTTGTTTCTCGGGCGCTTTGCCTGGTCTCAAGCCGAAAACGCCACCAGCCCTTCGTCCTTGACCCGGCGGATGGTCAGCGCGGTTCGCACCGTATCGACATTGGGGGCCGAGGCCAGTTCCTCGATGACGAAGGTCTGGAAGGTGCCGAGATCGCTCGCCACGCAATGCAGCAGGAAATCGGATTCGCCCGACACCATCCAGGCATCGCGCACGATCGGCCAGCCGCGGGTGCGCTCGGCGAAGGTCTTGAGCTCGGCGTCGGCCTGGTGATGTAGGCCGATCAGGCAGAAGGCGACGACGTCGAGGCCGAGTGCCGGAGCGTTGAGCAGGGCACGGTAGCCGCGGATGATGCCGGCCTCTTCCAGCCGCCGGACGCGGCGCAGGCACGGCGGCGCCGAAATGCCGACGCGGCTCGACAGTTCGACATTGGTCATGCGTCCGTCCTGCTGAAGCTCGCGCAGGATCTTCCAGTCGATGGCATCGAGATCGGCCTTGATCGGCATGGCGGCTTCCGTGGTGACGCGAAAGAATCTTTCGCGACTTTGTAGTTAAACGACTTTGCTGTCTATTCCATCCGCTGGATCGAGGATTTTCGCATCATCTTGCTGCGGTTGCTTGTCGCCGTCGCCGGCGCCCAAGCTTTCCGGGGACGAACGGCAACTTGCCTTGCTGGCGTCGCAGGCAACACTTACATTACGCGCAACAATCGACGAGAGTTCATGCCACAATCCATGGCTGCTCCCCGCAGAGGCTTTTCATGATCACCAAGCACGCGCCTGTTCTCATCATCGGCTCCGGCCCCGCCGGCTATACGGCGGCAATCTATGCCGCCCGCGCCATGCTCAAGCCAATGCTGGTCGCCGGCCTGCAGCAGGGCGGGCAACTGATGATCACCACCGACGTCGAAAACTATCCGGGCTTCGCGGAACCGATCCAGGGTCCATGGCTGATGAGCGAAATGCTCAGGCAGGCCGAGCATGTCGGCACCGACATCGTCAACGACATCATCACCGAGGTCGACCTCAACGTGCGGCCGTTCCGCGCCAAGGGCGATTCCGGCACGATCTATACCGCCGACGCGCTGATCATCGCCACCGGCGCGCAGGCGAAATGGCTGGGCATCCCGAGCGAACAGACCTTCATGGGTTTTGGCGTCTCCGCCTGCGCCACCTGCGACGGCTTCTTCTATCGCGGCAAGGATGTCGCGGTGATCGGCGGCGGCAATTCGGCTGTGGAGGAAGCGCTCTATCTCTCCAACCTGGCCAAGAGCGTCACCGTTATCCACAGGCGCAGCGATTTCCGCGCCGAGCGCATCCTGCGCGAGCGGCTGCTGCAGAAAGACAATGTCCGCATCATCTGGGACACGGTGGTCGACGAGATCACCGGCAGGCCCGGCAAGGCGCCGCTGCCGCCGTCGGTCGAAGGGCTGAAGCTGCGCAACGTGGTGACCGGGCAGGAGATGCATCTGATGGTCGACGGCGTGTTCGTGGCGATCGGCCACGCGCCGGCGGTCGAGCTGTTTGCCGGCAAGCTGAAGCAGAAGCCGAACGGCTATCTGTGGACGGCGCCGGATTCGACCCGCACGGATATGCCGGGTGTGTTTGCCGCCGGCGACGTGACCGACGACATCTACCGCCAGGCGGTGACGGCGGCCGGTCTCGGCTGCATGGCCGCGCTCGAGGCGGAAAAATATCTGGCGGGGATCGAGGTTCACCGCGAAGCGGCGGAGTGATTGTTGAACAAGCGGCTGAGACAAGCCGTGCAAAAGCCTGATTTTTCATTCAGACGCCAAAACAGGCGGACGCCAGAAAACAGGACGAGGGGAAATCATGGCGTTGGATTGGGACAAGCTACGCGTGTTTCACGCCGCAGCGGAAGCGGGGTCGTTCACCCATGCCGCGGAAACACTGCATTTGTCGCAATCGGCGATCTCGCGGCAGGTCAGCGCGCTTGAGCATGACGTCGGCGTGCCGCTGTTCAATCGCCACGCCCGCGGCCTGGTGCTGACCGAGCAGGGCGAGATGCTGTTCCGCACGGCACACGACGTGCTGATGAAGCTTGAAACCATCAAATCGCGACTGACCGAAACCAAGGACCGGCCCTCCGGCGTGCTCAGGGTGACGACCACGGTCGGCCTCGGCGCCGGCTGGCTGACCGAGCGCGTGCAGGAATTCATCGAGCTCTATCCCGAGGTCAGCCTGCAGCTCATCCTGGCCAATGAGGAGCTCGATCTCACCATGCGCCAGGCCGACTGCGCCATCAGGCTGCGCCAGCCGCAGCAGCCGGACCTCATCCAGCGCCGCCTGTTCACCGTGCATTTCCATCTCTACGCGGCGCCCTCCTATGTGAATAAATACGGCAAGCCGAATTCGATCGCCGAGCTGAAGGCCCATCGCATCGTCACCTTCGGCGTGCCGGTGCCGGCGCATCTGTCGGAACTGAACTGGCTGGAGACGGTCGGCGATTTCGAAGGCGGGCAAAGGGTGCCGACGCTGCAGATCAACGACATCCTGTCGATCAAGCGGGCGGTGCAGGGCGGCGCCGGCATCGCCATGCTGCCGGATTATGTGGTCAGCAAGGATTCCGGGCTGGTGCAGTTGTTGCCCGAAACCGAAGTGCCGTCCTTCGATACCTATTTCGCCTATCCCGACGCGATGAAGAACCAGGCGAAGCTGCATGTCTTCCGCGATTTCATCATCGCCAAGGCGCGCAGCTGGTCGTTTTAGTTTCTAAATCCTGTCGACAAGGTACCCTTTTTGCCGTGATCGCCCAAGTAGACGGCACCATACGGGTTGAATTTGAAGTCGTCTTCTTCGTACGCTTCGATGGGTAGCAGTATCCCATTGTTACGGACTAAACTTAGCCCGACGCCTTCGGTAAACATCTCATCGGCAACACGGTCGATTATCGAGCTGAGCACCAGCTCATCGTCGGAAAGACTCCTTGGCGCGAAGACCTCTGGCAGACCGACGAGATGGAAACCGACGCTACAGAGGAACTTTCCGTCACTTAACGGCCGCTTGCTGAAGGCAAGGCGGCAAGTACGTGCCAAACTCGGGCCGTCCTCCGCGTCTTCCGCATCACGGCCAAGTTGTTTCCATCGAGCCGCACCGCGTGCAATGCCAGCACTCTCGCCTTTTGCGGCAATAGCATCACTGTTCAGTGCATGCACGATTAAGCGAAGGGCGATTGCCGACGTCTCAACGGTACTTTCGATATCCATATGCGGACCAAGTACATAAATCACGCAACCGTGCTCATGGACGGCCGCTTCGTCCTCTTTAGTCCGTACCCCCTTATGTACCCGATCCCAAGACACATCGAACGACTCAACCATGCGATCATCCGGCGCGTCCTGCGATAAGTGCGTATCAATTTCAAACCCCGGGGCGAAATTGTCGATTGCCGACTGAATTGAGCGACACAGCTCAGAATATCCACCCTGCCTTCCCAGCATGCAGAGCACATGGCGTGGCTGAAATTCTGAAAAGCTCATTTATGTCGACCTCCCAACACCCCAAACAGCGATCGGCAAAGGCGTCCTCTCCCCGTCACTATAACGGAGAAGACAGCGGCAGCCAGATGGGCAGCACCAGCCTTTTTGTCTGGGATGTCGTACTTGGGCTCCGCGGTTGGTGGTCCTGATGTGTCGCGCCGCCCTCACGCCCTGCCATTTCTCCCCGTATGGTGACGGGGAGAAAGGAGCTGTCTCACCGGTTTCGCCAATTGTCGGCGTCCAGAAATTAGCCGCGCCAAGGCGTCAGCCGGGGCAGCCAGCCTGGTACGGCCCGGCGGTAGGCTTCGTATTCGGCGCCGTAGCGGCGGGCAAGCGTCGGTTCCTCATATAGTTTTACGAAGGAGATCATGGCGGCCGCGGCGATGACTAGATAGGCGGCGACCGTCCCGCTCGAAAACAGCAGCGCCTGGCCGAGGACGATCGACAGCACGGCGACGTACATCGGGTTGCGGACATGGCGATAAATGCCGCCGACGACCAGCCTCTCGGTCGGCGCTACCGGGGCTGGCGTACCCAGGCCCTCCAGAGCAAAACGAGCAAAGGCGTGCAGCAGCACGACTGTGCCGGCAACAATCAGCAGCCAGCCCACAGGAACGAAACCGGGCAGTCTCGACCAGGGCAGGCGATAGCGGTCGGTCAGCAGCCAAGGCAGCAGTCCGGCGACGACGCCGGGCGCTGCCGCAAGGAAGATGACGCTGCCGGCGATCGCCGAAGTGGCTCGCATATAGCTCTCCTTACGGGCGCGGCCTTGAACGGTCTCCTGCAAAGCGCTTCAGGTCTTGTCCGGCATGTAACCCAAACCGCTACACCCTCAGGTCAAGCTCGATGGCGGGCTTTTTGGGCGGCATGCACCAGCAAGGTCTGGCTGCCGAAAAAACAAACGCGTGCTGCACGATTCCACGTCATCCTGCGCTTTTCGACTTTCCGAGCAGGAATCGCTGCTGATTCGCGGCTGCGGATCGATTTTTGCCTTGCCGCAGGCTGTATTTCAGCGATTCAACTGGTCCTATTGCGCTTCGGGACGGATTAGACCACAGCCGGCGCCTTTTTGCATGTGAGTGTTGCAAAATAGATGCTTGTTTCTTGGGCATGAAGAGCACATATATAGATCATCTCCTGAGCGCGTTCTCCTCCCATTAGCGCTCTCGAGTGTTCCCCTCTGGAGGTTAGCCTTAACAGGCACTTCCAATCAAACTCAGCCGGGTCTTCATTGATCCGGCTTTTTTGTTGCCCGAAACCAACACATCGCCGGAAAATCGGCCGGAACTGGCGCGTAACAGTGACATGTAACCTCGGGTAACATGCGTTGGCACGCCAAATCGGGTAAGCAGAGCATAGGACGCGGTGTGGCTCGTCCGGGGGATGGGGGCATCACTCGGACGACCCGGGCTCAGGCAGCTACCGCGTCCGAACCATCCTCCGCCGCCAGATACCGGCGGCAAGCATGCGGCGGACCTGCCGTTTCGCCTCCCACGAAGACGGTCCGCAACGAAACGGCGCCCGAATGATCCGGGCGCCGTTTCCTTGTGTGCTTCCTTGTGTTCTGGCCGCCGCAAGCTGCTGTTCAGGCGGCCTTGCCGTTGGCGTTCAGCGCTTCGTCGGCCAACCGCCCGGTGAGTTCGGCCATGTGGTCGAAGACGGCCCGATAGCTGGCGACACCAGCCGTGGCCGAGCGCAGCTCGATGATGAGGTCGCCGATCTCGGCCTGCGGCATGGTCGCCTCAACCACGTCCCATCCCGGCCAGTCGGGCCGCGCGTCGTAGCCGAGGATCTGGCCGCGCCGCTGCGGGATCAGCGCGATGATCTTCGACGTCGCATCGGACGGCGTGACGATCTCGACCTTCATCACCGGTTCGAGCAGCACCGGCGAGCAGGCGGCCATGCCTTCCTTCATCGCCAGCTTCGCCGCCATCTGGAAGGCCATGTCGGAGGAATCCACCGCATGGTAGGAGCCGTCGGAAAGGTTGACGGCAACATCGACGACCGGAAAGCCGAGCGGGCCGGATTTCAGGTAATCGCGCACGCCGGTCTCGACCGACTGGATGTAGGTCTTCGGCACGACGCCGCCGGTGATCGTATCGGTGAACTGGAAACCTGACCCGCGCGGCAGCGGCTTGATCTCCAGCACTACGTCGCCGAACTGGCCGTGGCCGCCCGATTGTTTCTTGTGGCGGCCGCGCTGCTGCGTCGCTTTGCGGATCGTCTCGCGATAGGGCACGGCCGGCACATGGCCTTCGACCGGGATCTGGTTCTTGCCTTCCAGCCGCTCGCGCACGACGCGCAGATGCATCTCGCCATGACCGGACAGTACGGTTTCGGCTGAATCCTGGTTGTGATGCAGACTGAGCGAGGGATCTTCCTCGGCCAGGCGCTGAATGGCCGCCGACATCTTGACCTCGTCCTTGCGCTCCTTCGGTCGCAGCGCGAAAGCGAAGACCGGTTGCGGCGGGGTCAGCGTGACCAGCGGCTTGATGCCGCCCTTGGTCGAGCTCAGCGTCTGGCCGGTCCTGACGGCGTCCAGCTTACCGAGCGCCACCGTGTCGCCGGCCTTGGCCGAAGTCAGCTTGACCTGGTCCTTGCCGAGCATCTTGTAGATGCCGGAGACCTTTGCCGTCTCGCCGCTGGGAAGGAACAGCTCGGCGGCGTCGGCGACCTGACCGGACAGGATGCGCGAGACCGACAGCTTGCCGCCATGCGCGGTGTGGATGGTCTTCATCACCTGGACCACGGTGGCATTGCCGTCGGGAGCGCCGAGACGCTGGCGCGTCGCCGCGATATCGGGTGCGTCGTGTCGGATCGCCTTCAACAGGCGCAGCACACCGTTGCCCTTCTCGGCGGTGCCGATCAGCACCGGTGTCACCGTGCCGTCGCGCAGATCCGCGGCGAGGTCATCGAAGATCGCGTCCTTTGGCGGTTCGATCTCGTCCAGCAATTGCTCCATCAGGCGGTCGTCATGGTCGGCGAGCGTCTCCAGCATGGAAAAGCGCGCATCGAGCTCGCGCGCCTTGTCGTCGCTCGGGATCTGGGCGACCTCGCTCTCGGCATATTCGCGATAGATGTAGGCACGCTCCAGAGCGAGGTCGATCGAGCCGATGACGACGCCGTCCTTGCGCAGCGGGATCTGGCGCAGCAGCAATGGCACCGAGCTTGCCGGCTGCAGCATCTTCAGCGTGTCGCGCACGCCTGATATCGCCTTGTCGACCTTGTTCAGGAACAGCATACGCGGCACGCCGAGATCGTCGAGCTTGCGCATGATCAGCTGCAGGGCAGGGATCTTCTTCTCGTCAGCCTCGGCGACGACCACGGCGACGTCGCAGGCAGCCAGCACCGGCTCGGCTTCGAAGGAGAATTCGATGGAGCCGGGACAATCGACGAAGGTGAACGGCTCGCCCATGAAATCGGTTGTGGCGAAGGTCGCCTCGACGCTCATGCCGTGAGCGCGCGCTTCGGGCGAATGATCGGAAACGGTATTTCCGGACGAAACGGGATTCTGGCGGGGAATGGCGCCTGTACGGGCGAGTATGGCTTCGAGAAGTGTCGTCTTACCGCTTGCGAAGGGACCGACTATGGCGATGCATTTCGGTCCCGTGCGTCGTCCTCCGGCGCGAGTACCCATGGCTGACCTCCACTCAGGCGTTTCCCTGTGAGCGGCGGCCGGCCTGTCGGCCGTCGCGGGCGAGGCTTTTTTCAATTTGCCACCTACCCAAACGGCATCGTCCCACGGGCAGGCCGGGAGGGCAAGGGATTTGAGGTTGAAGGGATTTGAAGTTGCGGCCGGTTCAGCCGGTGCCGGTTCGGCGCGACGCCAGTGGCGTTGCCTCGACGCGCTGCACTGCCACCGTCTCGGCAAAGCGCGCGAGCAACGGGTTGAACAGGTCCGCACGCTCCCAGAAAGGCGCATGCCCGGCACCGGGAATGATGTGGCAATGCTCCCACAGCGAGCCGTGGGCGAGCGTTTCAAAATAGCCGAGCCGGACGAACGGGTCGTTCTCGCCATTGACGATAGCGACCGGAAACGCCGCCTGCTCTATCACCTGTCTCTGGTCGGCGCCCTTGCCGGTGAGCATGCCGCGCGTCACCGCGGCGCGCAGCCGGCCGTCGGTGCGCAGGATGGTTTTGCGAAAGGACGGGTCGGCGGTGTCGCCGAAGCAGAGCGTTTCGAAGCGCTCGGCGTCGCGTTCGGAATACGTCTTTTTGGACGCCAGCAGCATGTCCCAATGCGCATGGAAGCCGCGCAGCATGCCGAAAGGGCCCTTCGATACCGGCGGCGCGCCGGTCAGCATCAGCCCGCCGACGGCGCGGTGAAAACTCGCGAGCTCGATTGCCACGTGCCCGCCAAGCGACCAGCCGAAGACAATGGCGCGACCGATGCCCAAGGCATCGAGGAGCTGAGCCGCCGATTGGGCAAGGCCGGCGATGGTGTAGTCCGTCGCCGGATCGCGGGCGTCCGACGAGTCGCCATGGCCGGGCAGGTCGAAGGCAATCAGCCGATGGGCGGCAGCCAACGGGCTGTCGAACTGGCGGGCGAATACGGCGCGCGAACTGCCCGAGCCGTGGATCAGGACAAGCGGGATGCCGGGTCCCGACGACTGGCTGAGGCGCAAATCCGCTTGCGGCGTGCGGATCGTGCGGTGGGAAACGGCCATATCCGGTTGGACCCTTCGAATTGTCTCGAGGTCAACATCGCATGCCGAGGTCACCATGTTGTTTAGAACGGTGGTTAAGAAATGATTTCTCGGTTTCTGCCGGGTATGATGACCGAATCCACCACAGCTAACCCTCGGAGCCTGATGATGGAATCCACGCTCGACCTTCTCCTCTCGATCAGCAGCATCGCGACGCTCGGCCAATATGCCTGGTCGATGCGCGGGCATTTCCAGTCGCCGAGCATGTCTCAAGGCGCCATGATCATTTCGGCCGTCGTGGTCGGCACGGCGCTGTTCTTTCTGGCGCTGCTGTGGATCGAGCGGCAACCGGTTGCAGCGAAGATCGGCGGGTTTGCCGTCGAACTGGCAAGCTCGGCGCTGTTCTGGTGGGCGATCTCGGTCTCGCGCAAGGCGCGGCTGCGTTTCGCGTTTGATCCGGACAATCCCGACAGCCTGGTGACCGAAGGCCCTTATAGCCATGTCCGTCATCCGTTCTACACATCCTACATCGTCTTCTGGATCGGATGGGGTATCGCGACGTGGTCGGTGTGGGCGGTCGTGCCGGTCGCCGGCATCGTTGCGATCTATGTGATCGCGGCCTTAGACGAAGAGCGAAAATTTTCGCGTACAAGGTTGGCCGGTGCCTACCAGGCCTATAGCGGACGTGCCGGCCTGTTCTGGCCGCGTTTTGCCCGCAGCCGGCAGGAGATGCAGCCGGCATCGGACGAAAGTGGTAGTCTCTAAGACACTGGATTGGATCGAGGATTTGCGACGATGAAGATTATTGGCTGTGGCAGCGTGCCGACGATTGTTGCGCCGGAAAAATACTTCACTGGCCGGGTTTTGCAGACGCCGATCATCGAGAAGGAGGCACCGGCGCGGCTACGCGCCACACTGGTCAGTTTCGAGCCCGGCGCCCGGACCCACTGGCATATGCATCCGCTCGGCCAGACGCTCTACGTCACGTCCGGTGCCGGTCTCGCGCAAAGCTGGGGCGGGCCGATCCAGGAGATCAGGGCCGGCGACGTCGTCTCCTTTGCGGCCGGCGAAAAGCACTGGCACGGCGCCGGCCCGAAATCGGCGATGACGCACATCGCCATGCAGGAGGCGCTGGAGGGCGTGCATGCCGACTGGCTGGAGAAGGTCAGCGACGAGCAGTATGGCGGCTGAAACGTCTCAGACCAGCGCGGCGGTGAAGCGCTGGATGCGCGTGCAGGCTTCTTCGAGCAGAGCCTCCGACGTGGCGTAGGAGATGCGGAAGTTCGGGCCGAGGCCAAAGGCCGAGCCGAAAACAACCGCCACGCCCTCGGTCTCGAGCAGTTCCGAGCAAAAGGTTTCGTCACTGTCGATCACCTTGCCGCTCTTGGTCGTCTTGCCGATCAGCTGGGCACAGGAGGGATAGACGTAGAACGCACCCTCCGGCGATGGGCAGGTGATGCCGCGCGCCTGGTTGAGCATCGAGACGACGAGATCGCGCCGGCCCTGGAAGATCGCCTTGTTCTTCGGGATGAAATCCTGCGGCCCGTTCAGCGCTTCAACCGCCGCCCATTGGGCGATGGTGCAGGCGCCTGAGGTCTGCTGGCCCTGGATCATGTCCATCGCCTTGATCAGCGGCACCGGGCCTGCCGCATAGCCGATGCGCCAGCCGGTCATGGCATAGGCTTTCGACACGCCGTTCATGGTCAGCGTGCGCTCATAGAGCTTAGGCTCGACCTCGGCGATGGTCTTGAAGACGAAGTCGCCATAGGTCAGGTGCTCGTACATGTCGTCGGTCAGCACCCAGACGTGGGGATGCTTCAACAGTACGTCGGCCAGGCTCTTGAGCTCCGCTTCGGTATAGGCGGCGCCCGAGGGGTTCGACGGCGAGTTCATCAACAGCCATTTGGTGCGCGGCGTGATCGCCTTTTCCAGCACGGCCGCCGTCAGCTTGAAGCCGTTGTCGATCAAGGTGTCGGCAAAGGTCGAGGTGCCGCCGCAGATCGCCACCATTTCGGGATAGCTCACCCAGTAAGGCCGCGGGATGATCACCTCGTCGCCGGGATTCAGCGTCGCCATGAAGGCGTTGAACAGGATCTGTTTGCCGCCGGTGCCGACGATGGTCTGCTCCGGCCGGTAGTCGAGATTGTTCTCGCGCTTGAATTTTTTCGCGATCGCCTCGCGCAGCGGCACGATGCCGGAGACCGGCGGATATTTCGTCTCGCCGCGGCGGATGGCCTCGATCGCGGCGCTCTTGATGTTGTCGGGGGTGTCGAAGTCCGGCTCGCCGGCGCCCAGCCCGATCACGTCGCGGCCGGCGTTTTTTAGCTCGCGCGCCTTCTGCGTCACCGCGATGGTCGCGGAAGGCTTTACGCGGGAAAGGGCGTCGGCAAGAAAGGCCATGACAGATATCTCCAGGAAGGACCGGCGCGGCGAAGGCGCCGCGGCGCCTCTCATGTCGCATCATCTGGTCAAGCGCAAGCCCAGCGCAGGCATTGTCGAATGAGCCAGCGCGCAATGCTGGCAACAATAAATTCATCAACGATCGGTAAAAGCTTGAACGGCAGGGACCATAGCCGGTCCGCCAGTCTCGCATAGCGAGGAACCGTGACGCGCAGCATCGAGCTTGCCCATATCATCCGCCATGATGACGGCACCGCCAGCGGTGTCTGGGGGCTTTATACGCTGCAAAGCGCGTTCCAGCCGATCTTCGCCTTCAACAAGGGCAAGCTGTCCGTCGTCGCGTTCGAGGGGCTGATCCGGCCGTTCCGCGACGGCGAGCCGCAGCCGCCAATGAGTTTCTTCAACAGCTGTCCGGCGGTCGACCGCCTGCATATCGAGGCGCTGACACGAACGCTGCACCTGCTGAACGCCGGCGCCTGCCTGCCGCGAGACGCCTCCATCTTCATCAACTTCGATCCATCGGTGTTCACCGATCGCGGCATCGCCGACAAGGCGCTGCGCGACATGCGGCTGGTGCTGCACGAGGCCGACATCGATCCGCGCCGCGTCGTCTGCGAGGTCACCGAGCAGAAATCGGCGTCGCAGGAAACGCTCTACAATTTCGTCGAGGCGCTCAGGGGTAATGGTTTGCGCATTGCGGTCGACGATTACGGCGCCGACGAATCCGACATCAATCGCATCAAGGAACTCAGGCCAGACATCGTCAAGTTCGACGCCGACTGGATCATGACGCTGATGGAGTCCGGTGCCGGCTTCGCCTTGCTGACCGCCATGGTGACAAGCTTCGAAGAGCAAGGCATCCGAACGGTATTCGAGGGCATCGAGACGGGCTGGCAGCTCGAGCTTGCCGAAAAGTCGGGCGCCTCGATGGTGCAGGGCTATGTGCTGGCGCGCCCCGAGCTTGCGCCGACCAGCTTTCGCGTCTTCGACAAGAGCGGGCAGGCGGCCGCGGTGCCGGCCGATACGGAGAAGATTTCTGCGGCCGTTTCGCCATCGCGGCGGCCGATGCGGGCCTTTGGCCGCAGGGTGGCATCGTGACCGGGCGGGCCGACATGCGGCGCAAGGTCGGCGAGGCGATCTTTGCCGACGAGGTCGGCATCGAATATGGCGTCTACGGCGCATTCCGGCTGAGGAGCGCCTACCAGCCGGTCTTCGCGCCGCGCGGCAGGTTTCTCGCCGCCGTCGCGGTCGAGGGACTGATCGAGCCGCATCGTGCAGGCAGGCCGGTGGCGCCTCAAATCTTCTTCGAAGGTGTGCCGGCAGCGGATCGGCTGTTTGTCGAAACCATGTGCCGGGTGCTGCATTTGCGCAACTTCCGCAACATCGGCGTCGACGGGCTCGACCTGTTCTTCAACTACAATCCGCTGATCAACGATGACCCCGCACGGGCGCTGGCCGAAATCAGGCTGATGACCAGGCATCTGGCGGATTTCGGCCTGCATCCCGGCATGCTGGTCTGCGAGATCACCGAGCAGGCTGCCGGCGACAAGGTGCTTGTCAGCCTGGCGCGCGAGATGCGGCGCGACGGCGTCCGCATCGCCATCGACGATTTCGGCACCGGGCATTCTACCGAAGAAAGGGTCGCCCTCGTGCAGCCCGACATCGTCAAGATCGACGGCACCTGGTTCGCCGAATTCTGCCGCCATGCCGCCGCCGAGCGGTTTTTCCGGCCACTGGTTTCGACGCTGCACGATCGCGGCGCCAAGGTGCTGGTCGAAGGCATCGAGAACGCCACGCATCTGCGCGTCGCGCTGGATGGCGGCGTCGACCTGCTGCAGGGCTTTTACCTTGCCCGGCCGGCGCTGGCCGGTACGCTGTTCGACGAGGAGCCGCTGTCGATCGACAGGCTGCTTGGCAGGGATAGCAACGTCATCCCCTTGTTCGGCTAGGATATGCCGATATTCAAGTGATGCCGGCCTGCGAACGGGGGGTCCTGCGCTTCCGGTGCTCACGTACCCAAAAAGTACGCTCCGCTCCGGTTCTCGGAACCCGCCCTTCTCGGCTCGGCCTGACTTGAATCTCGACATATCCTGAAATGCATCAGCGGCGCTGATGGTTACGCCAAAACAAATCACTGGATGAAACCGCCGCTGCCGCGATAGAGGCTGGATCAAGCCTTGAGACGGGTGGTTGCGAGCAAGGGGAGCGCCGATGATACTCTATGGAATGATCGACAGCGGCAATTGCTACAAGCCGCGCCTGTTGATGGCCAAGCTCGGCATCGCCTTCACCAATGTCGAGGTCAGCTCGCACACCGGCGACACGCGCAAACCCGACTATGTCGCCAAGAACCCGAACGCCATGGTGCCGCTGCTCGAACTCGACGACGGCCGGCGGCTGGCCGAATCCAACGCCATCCTGCTTTACCTCGCCGAAGGCACGCGGTTTTTGCCGGCGGACAGATACGAACGCGCGCTGGCCTATCAGTGGCTGTTCTTCGAGCAATACAGCCATGAGCCCTATATCGCCGTGCGCAGGGCGCTGCTAACCTTCCCTGAAAGAGCCAAGGATGCGACGCCCGAGCGGCTGGCGCTGACGCTGGAGCGCGGCAACAAGGCGCTCGGCGTCATGGACAAGCACCTGGCCGGGAGCAGCTTCTTCGCCGGCAATGCGCTCAGCGTCGCCGACATTGCGCTCTATGCCTATACGCATACCGCCGAGACGGGTGGGTTTCAGCTCGACGCCTATCCGGCGGTTGCCGCCTGGCTGAAAAGGGTCGAGGCCGATCCGGGGCACGTGCCGCTGGAGTGGCTGCCTTAGTTCTGTCCTCACGCTGCCGTCGCTTCGCGGCTCGCTCCGGACGGGGCGCGCCAAAAGGCGCGACGCCCGGTCGGGCTTGCGGCCTTCGGCCGGTGGCGTGAAATCCGGATAGTACTATTTCAGCAGGCGGTCATATTCGGAATGGGGGCCGATCCAGAACCAGACCACGTCGTCGTGGTCGCGAACAGATCAACCCGCGCCGACCACCAGTAGCGGCCGACCTGTTTGAAATGCAGCGATGGGTGGAACGGGTCGGAACTCAGTTTGGCGAAACGTCTGTTCGCCTTTGCTCAACGAGGGCAGTTTTGCGTAGGCCTCCCAAAACGAGGGAGCGGCAAAAATGATTCACAGAAGCCGGGTCCGGCCGGCGCGATGATCAGCCAATGCCTGCGCGGCAAGCTTGTCCAGCCTGCCGCCCTTGGCGTCGGCTTCGATCTGCCGGTCCCACATGTCGGCCTGCAGCCTCGAACCATGCGGCAAACGCTCTCAGCTCTTCGGGGCTTAGTTCGGCAACGGATTTCTCAATCTGTTCAAGCTTGCTCATGAATTAATAGTACCACATTGGGCCAAAACACCACAAAGTGGGACTATAGGCCCAAGGCGGCGGTTCACTGGAATCCAGTCAGCAAAAAGGCGGGACAAAATCCCGCCTTCCCATGCTTGGTAGCCTGATCGGGAGCGTTTTGGCCGGGCCGGCAGCAATCTGCTGCTTCGGCTTGTCGGGGTCTTTCGCTCCGGCGCGCTTCTCGCGCGACCGCCAGTACATCCGTGACTTGCCGCGCGCCCCGGGCTATCGCCCGGCGCACGCCATTCGCAAAATCAGGCTGCCTTGCTCAGAGATCCAGCGGACGACTTGCCAGTGCGGCGGTCCTGCTCGATCTCGAAGTTGATCTTCTGGCCTTCGACCAGGGTCGACAGTCCAGCACGCTCGACTGCGGAGATGTGGACGAAAACGTCCGCGCCGCCGCTGTCAGGCTGAATGAAGCCGAAACCCTTGGTGGAATTAAACCACTTGACCGTACCTGTTGCCATTTCGATAGTCCTTTACGTTTGCTTTAGTTTGACTGGACCGAAACCCAGCCGGTTTGTATCGAGATTTTGGAGATAGAACGTCAGCAAACGCGAATATCGCGAGGCCCGGATCGATCGGCCGAAATATCAATGGACCGGATATAGTATGCCTTCGCGCAAAAAACAAGACGGGGCGGAAAATGGCTCGGCGGCAATGCTGCCCAACGGCCGCCCCAATCGCGTGAGAGCGTCGTCGTTGCGCGCCTGACGCGGGAGGATCGCGCCGGCTTCGGGCGCGACCGGGTTTTGGGGGGAGGGATATGAAAATCGTTCTGCTTGCCGCTTGCCTGACGCTAGTGGCCGCCGAGGCGCAGGCGGTCTCGCGCTATGACCCTACCCGCATGAGCTGCGACAAGGTGCAGGCGACGATCGCGCGCGAGGGCGCGGTCATCCTGCGCTACAGATCAGCGCGCGTGCCAGGCCTGGCGCTCTACGACCGCTATGTGCGGAGCCAGCAATTCTGCGACATCGGCGAGGTCAGGGCGCGGGCCTCGGTGCCGAGCGCCGATACGAATTCCTGCACCGTCTACAAGTGCAAGCGGGTGGAGATCGACCGGCGCTTCCGCCGGCGCCTGCTTCCGGATTAGGCTGGTCGAGATGGTGCGCGGGGGTGCCGGCCTCACCTGAATATCAGCACACCTAAAACCCGAACGACACCTGCGCGGGCGGCGGCGGACCGACGCGTACGCCTTCCATTGCCAGCATCTTTTCCTTGGTAGCCGAGCCGCCGGGGGCGGAAAAGCCGCCGATCTTGCCGCCGGCGGCAAGGATGCGGTGACAGGGTATGACCAGCGGCACCGGGTTGGCGCCGAGCGCCGCGCCCGTCTCACGCGCCAGCCCGGCGTGGCCGGCGCGTTTGGCCAGTTCGCCATAGGTGGTGGTTTCGCCGAAGGCGAGCTTTCGCGCCGCGTCATAGATCGCCAGGCGGAACTCGTCGACGCCGCTGAGATCGACCGGCACGCCGGAGAAATCGATATCCTCGCCAGCGGCATAGGCCTTGATCGACGCGATCAGCTCGGCAACCCATTGCGGCTCGGGCTTCACGGCTTGTTCGACGTCGGAGGCATGGCGCAGCAGCCGGCGCTCTACCGCGTCGCGGTTGCGCTGCGGCAGGCAGAGCCGGGTCAGCCCGGCTTCGCTCCAGGCGATACCCATGTAGCCGAGCACGGTTTCGAAGACCGCGTGGCCGGCGGTGGCATGAGAGGCGTCCATGGCGTGCTCCTTTCCGGAATCCTTCGAAGTACAAATCCAGAACAATATCGCATTTCCCGGCCCGGCTCGCCACCCGAAAACCACCGGGTACCGCGGATTGCCCGAGGAAAGATGCTGGTGTAAGGACTTCTTAACACCCGACGAACCGGACCCGAGCGCCGCTTGCCAGCAAAATTCCTCTTTCCCGTCCTAGCGGCGGTGTTGGCCGTGGCCGCTCTCAGTGGCTGCACCTCGACTTCGCCGGCGACCCCGGCGCCCGCCTTCACGGAAAACTCTGCCAATACCGATGCCGGCTTCACGCTGGCGCTGCCCGACACTGTTTCGGTGCTGCCGGAACCGTCCGGCCTCGCCCAGACAGCAGCACTGACGGTCGCGCCGGCGGCCGCCTTTGCCGGGCCGACACCGCTGGCGGCAACTGCTCCCGCCGTCATGACCACCAGTGCCCAGCCAGCCACCGCGGTGGCTGCCGTCGCCATGCCGGTCACCGGCCAGACTGCCGCCATGCCCGGCGTTCAGCCGGTTGCCTACACGGTGCCGCAAAACCCGGCCGTTCTGGCCGCGACCGACCCGGCGGAGGGCCAGTCGAACGCCGGCGCCCGCAGCGAGATCGAGCGGCTGATCGAGAAATATTCCGCGCTTTATCAGGTGCCGGTCGATCTGGTGCGCAGCGTCGTCAACCGCGAGAGCACCTTCAACCCGAAAGCCTACAATCACGGGCATTGGGGGCTGATGCAGATCAAGCACGCGACGGCGCGCGGCATGGGCTATGACGGACCGGCGAGCGGCCTGTTCGACGCCGAGACCAATTTGAAATATGCAGTGAAATATCTGCGCGGCGCCTGGCTGGTGTCGGGCGGCAATCCCAAGCGCGCCGACCGGCTCTACCAGAGCGGCTATTATTACGACGCCAAGCGCAAGGGGATGCTGGGCGAAACCGGCCTCGGCAGCGACAGCCTGCGCCGCCGCATGCAGCCCGATGCCTGAGCCGCGCCCACCGGCGCCAAACGATATAAGACTGCGCAAGATCCTTGACGACACGCTTCTGACGCCGCGCTGGCCAGAAGGTTTTTTCATGCGCGGCTTCGAAGCCGCCGATGCGCTTGCTTTGCATGCACTTTTGACCGCGGTGTTCGACGACGGCGCCGATGGGCCGTTCGACGAATGGTGGCCGCGCATTGCTGGCGACGCGGAATTCGATCCCGCTTTGTGTTTCCTGGTCATCGACGGCAAGGGGCGGCTGGCGGGCGCGGCGCTCTGCTGGGCGACGGGGTTCGTCAAGGATCTTGCCGTTCATCCCGAGGCGCGCGGCAAGGGCATAGCCGAGGCGCTGATGCGCCACGCCTTCGCGGTGTTTCAGGCAAGGGGCGCGGCGTATGTTGATCTCAAGACCAGCACCGTCGAGAACGCGGCCGCCGTCAGGCTCTATCAGCGGCTGGGAATGATCGAGGTGGATTGGGCGGGGTGAGGAGCGCCGTTCGTCCTTTTTGAAGGCGGCAGCCCGGGTTCTCGTCGCCACGGCGCCCGTGCAAAAATGTCGGAACCGTTTCGCGCGATGCGTCCTTGGGAGGCAAGGCGCGTTGCCACGAACGGCGCGCCGCCAAAAGGCACGGCAGATGGAGATGACGATGATCACCTTTCCCAACGAGTCCCAGGAATACCGCACCGCCCGCGAAAAGCTGCTGCGGAAGGAAATCGAGCTGCGCCGCGCCATGGAGGATGTCGCCGTCGCGCGGCGCGCGCTGCCGCCGGGCGGGCTGGTGCCGCAGGACTATGCCTTCGACGGGCTGGGGCCGGACGGCAAGCCCGCCAGGATCAGGCTTTCGGAACTGTTTGCGCCGGGCAAGGACACGCTGATCGTCTATTCGATGATGTTTCCGCGCCATCCGCAGGAGACGCGCGACGTGGCGACGAGCGGCGGCACGGCGAAGCTGCCCAGACCGGACCAGCCTTGCCCGTCCTGCACGGCGCTGCTCGACCAGTTCGACGGCGCCATTGGCCACCTCGAGGCCGCCGGCTACAATTTCGCTGTCGTGGCCAAGACCGCGCTGGAAAACCTGCTGACGCTCGGCCGCGATCGCGGCTGGAAAAATATGCGGCTGGTCTCCTCGGCCGGCAACAGCTTCAAGCGCGACTATCACGCCGAGGCCGAGGATGGCGCGCAGCTCCCCGTGCTGTCGGTGTTCCACCGCGACGGCGACGGCATCCGCCACTTCTGGAGCTCCGAACTCGGCTTCGCGCCGCCCGAACCCGGCCAGGACCCGCGCGCCATAGGCACCTGCGAGATCCTGTGGAACCTCATGGATTTTACCCCGGAGGGCAGGGCGCGGAGCTGGCAGGAGCAACTGCAGTACAGAGAGGCTTGCTGCCACTAGCGTAGCTCGGCGCCGCCCCTATTGCCTGCCGGCATCTTCTCCTCGCAGAGGGACGGGAGAAGGGGGCTGGCGGCAAACTCAGCTCCCTTTCTTCAACTCTGGAGATTGGCGAAATCCTTGGCGAAGGCAACCTTTCTCCCCGTCACTATACGGGGAGAAATGCCCGGCAGGGCAATGAGGGGCGGCGCAGACCCTATGTGATTTGACGCTGCGGCGCGCTGACCTACCCTCTAATGCCGGAACCGAGGAGACGAGCGATGCTGTCACCTTTCAACCGGAGCGTCGCGCTGGCAGCGGCGGTGATCCTTGCCACCGCCACCGCAGCCTATGCCCATCACGGCTGGTCGTGGACGCAGGACGGGTTTTTCGAACTCAAGGGCAGAATCACAGCCATCTATATCGGCAATCCGCACGCCACGCTGGACGTCGATGCCGAGGGAGAGGCCTGGCGGGTGGAGATGGCGCCGCCGTCGCGCACGATCGCCGCCGGCTTCACCGAGGAGGTTGCCAAGGTCGGCGACGAGGTGACCGCGATCGGCCACCGCTCGCGCGACGAGACCGAAAAGCGCATGAAGGCAGTCCGCATCATCGTCGGCGGCAAGACCTATGACGTCTATCCCGACCGCGTTCCGCTGGCCTGAATGGACGGGTTTTTCGCCGGCATCGAGCAACTTGCTTTGGTGCGGGGACTGAAGGCCTCCTTTTTCGCCTACCCCATCGTCAACGCGCTGCACATCATGTCGATCGGTGCACTGCTGACCAGCGTCTGGCTCATGGACCTCAGGATCCTGGGCGCCTTTCGCTCGCTGCCGCAGGCGGCGTTCATCGCGTTGCTGCGCCGCACTGCATTTGCCGCGTTCGGCGGTGCGCTGGTCACGGGCTCGCTGCTGTTTTCAGTCAGGGCGAGCGAATATGTGGCGATGCCGGTTTTCCTCGCCAAGATGGCGCTCATCCTGCTTGCCGGCGCCAACTTCCTGATCTTTATGCGCCGGGCAAAAGGCGGTGATGAGCCGGCCGACGGGACTGCCACCATCCTGGCGGTGCTGTCGATGGCTCTGTGGACGTCGGTGCTGTTCACCGGACGGTTTATTGGGTTTCTCAACTGAGGCGAGCGACGGCACTCCCAAGGCGGGACTCCCGGCAAATGCATCCAGATGTCCGCCAAGATGCGGGCGCTCGGCCTGCCATGCTCGACAGCGGGCAGGGCAAACGGCTTCGTGTTTATCTCGGCGACGCCTCACTGGCGCGCGTTGCGCCGTATCAAGGGGAAAAGAAAAAAACTGCTTTCAGTCCTCGCCCCCAAAAGATAGATAATTGCAGGTCGTTCACCGATCGCGCTTGTAAAGCTCTGCGCACTTAGGATGTCAATTGAGCGCATATTTGCAGATAGCTGCGGAAATTCTGGACGCCGCAAAGCGGCCCCTCAGTGCGCGAGCCATTCTGCGCCTTGGCTATTTGCAAGGGCTTGTGCCACAACATCTTTACGGAAGGACTCAGCACAAAACTCTGCAAGCGCGCCTAAGTGAAGACATACTTCATCGGCGAGATCAAAGCGCATTTTTCAGAACCAGGCCGGGGCAATTTTTCCTAAGAAAATTTTTGACCGACCCATCGCTTCCGATAGATTTCCGGACGCCCATGGCGGCGCGTCGTCGAACGCGTGAGCTTCTCGGACACTCTGCATTGGCAATGCAATCAGAGAACCTCGCGTCGATAATTGGTCGAGGAGGCAGAATTGCTCCAAGAGTGTTAACAAGGGCGTTCGAAAAGGGCCAATTTGAGTATGTGGACCCTAAACGCAACTCTGATGATAAAGTACTGGTCTGGTCACTTGCTACAGTCGTAAGGGACCAGTACGTTCTCGGCTATCGAATAGGAAGATACCGCGATGATCGCGACCAATTCGCGTCAAAGAGGTCAATATTCTTTTCGACTTTGGTGAGTGAGGATGCTCGAACGCTTTTTGATCTCGGTGGACTTGGCATAGCAAACAGTGCACTCACAGCTGTGGCTGTTGACTTGGACATTTCTCCCATGCTGTGTTCGCCAGAACACGGAGATTTTCAGCACTCCCTGAAATTTTTTGTTTGGGCGGACGGAGTCGTCGAAAGAGATTCTCTACTGGCTGTGGTAGAGATAGTCGCACCTGATTGGTTTGAGCCAACTACTAGGAAGTTGTCGCTAAACCATCTTCATTGGATCGACTTGTCTGCACCGCAAAATAACATAGAAGATTTTGATCCCTGGTCCCGAAAAATATTAGAACTGTACTCATAAGCTGATGGTTCGAGCAGTATATCTGAATGGCCCCGCGTATATTTCAACGTGCGGAGGTTTCTTATCTCAAAAACGAGATAGGCTCCGGATCGAATGCGCGTGCCAAGGCCGCGCTTCAGATGCTTGCTCAAGAATACCGGCGTGGCAGGGTTCTGCCCTTGCGAGATGTGCCTTCTGTTGAGAACGTCGTCCTTGGCGCGCTAAACTCCGGTTCGTCGGATGAGAAAGTGCGGCGATGGGCTTTAAATGCGATCGCTCTCTTCGGTAGAAAAGAGGCGTGCTTAGAGTCTGTTAAACGTTCGCTTGAAACTTTCTTGGATGAACCGCAGGTTGTCGCATCCTCGATCTCTGCGATATTCAAGCTAGACAAAGAGGGGCGCGTATCAATATCTGCGAAAAAATGGTGCTGTTACACCGGAGTTAATTCACTTGTCCGCGCTCCAATCTGTTGATTCCAAATCACTGCAGTTGGGCAGTGCCAAGATTGATATCGAGACAGCGCCTCCAACAATTTTGAAGCTTGCTCTAGTATTGGTCGGAATAGATAGAGCCCCAGAGAATATACTCGATCCGCGCTATTCAAACTCTGAGATCGTTCGAGTGCTAGGGGGGGCATGACGAACCCATTGTATCCCAATATTCGGTATGGGCCATCGCTGAGAACGCCAATTTAGGACCATCCGACTTGGGAATCGACGTGAGAGCGCTCGATGCCCACCCGGACAATGTGCGTTCTTATATCTACCGTCTATTTGGCTCAGAAGCGAACTATTCCACCTTGCGGCATGACATAATTCTTCAAGGTGTCGATGATCAAAGCCAGGAAGCTAGAGCTGGATTGGCAAAAGGCCTAAGAGATGCTTTCTATGAAGGTCTGGATGGTGTTACGCTGAATTGGTGGTCTAATGAACCTGATGAAGAGGTTCATCAACTCATAGTAGATCATTTTGTACGCCAAGCCGCTCACGTGCCAGGATACAGGAGCTTGGCTCTCGAAATTTACTCGAATAGCGACGAGCGAAATCGGGAAAGAATGGAGGCCATGGCGGTCACGAGAGAAATCTACAAAGACTTCCGCACGCAATCATATAAAGATGAACTTGGCTCGCTTTTTGGAGGTGGACATATGACAACGTACAATATTGATAAATTTCAGAGTGGAGTGACCTCGTTTGGTGGAAATGCTGTTAATGAAGGTAGCGTTAATCTAACGTTGAATGACGATCAACGACAACAGGCGATCAATGTACTTAAGCAAGCTTCGGATGAAATCGCGAAGTTGCCTATCTCGAAGGAGCTAACTGAATCAGCTAGCAAAATGATTGATGAGGCAAAAGCAAATCCCTCAAAAGAGCGACTTGAGGCGGTTGTTGGAACGCTAACAAAGGTGAAGGACGGGCTTGAAAGCGTGTCTGATGCGGGCACGTCAGTCGCTAGTATAGGAAGCCTAATACTTTCATTAGCTGCCTTTCTATCGTAGAATGTCGTCAGCTTTGTCTAAAAACTATATCTTTTAGTGCAAAATCTCGCAATTCACTCTTGTCTAGGTCTGTTCCTTGTAGAAACCATTGCGCTTCAGGATGCCAATCAGTTGTCCCGTACCAAATTTTCACCGGTACGATTCGGCGCACCGACTGGTCTCCCCTCCAATTAGTGTAATTAAACACGAGCTCACGGTTGTCCTTTGTCATGGCATTCACCTCGAGATCAATTTTGGCGCAGAATTGGGAGATATGGCGGGTATAGACATCAGTGTACGTCCGAGGCCATTTCGGCAACCGATTAAACCTAGAAATTAGTCCACATAAGATTACCTCAAGGTTGGTGCTAGTGCGGAGCCGTCCTGTCGCCATAGTAGCGTCCCGCTCGCCGTTGGTGCTGTGAAGGCTTATGAAAAATACTCCTGCAGCGGCCGCACTTCCAAACTCCCCGCCCTCAGCGCCGCGATCGCCTCCGCCACAGCTGCCGCGCCTGATAGCGTCGTGTAATACGGCACCTTCTGCATCAGCGTGGCGCGGCGGAGCGACTTCGAGTCCGAGACCGCCTTCTGGCCGTCCGTGGTGTTGAAGACGATCTGCACCTGGCGGTTGCGGATGGCGTCCTCGATGTGGGGGCGGCCTTCCAGTACCTTGTTTATCTTCTCCGCGGCGACGCCGTTCTCAGCGAGGAAGCGGGCGGTGCCGGAGGTGGCGAGCACTTTGAAACCCTGACCGGCGAGGCGCTTGACCGCCGGCAGGATGCCTTTCTTGTCCTCGTCGCGCACCGAGACGAACAGCGTGCCCGCGCGGGGGAGATCAACACCCGCCCCGAGCTGGCTCTTGGCGAAGGCGAGCGCGAAGTCGCGGTCGAGGCCCATGACCTCGCCGGTCGAGCGCATTTCCGGGCCGAGCAATATGTCGACGCCGGGGAAACGGGCGAACGGGAACACCGCTTCCTTGACCGCGATGTGGCCGGGATTGCGTGGGTCGGGCATGGCGCCGTAATGGGCGAAGGCGTCTTCCAGGCTTTCGCCGGCCATGATGCGGGCGGCAATCTTTGCGATAGGCCAGCCGATGGTCTTGGCGACGAAGGGCACGGTGCGCGACGCGCGCGGGTTGACCTCGAGCACATAAACCGTGCCGTCCTTGATCGCATATTGCACGTTCATCAGACCGCCGACATTGAGCGCGCGGGCAAGTGCTGCAGTCTGGCGCTCCAGCTCGTCGACAAGCTCCGAGGGCAGCGAGTGCACCGGCAGCGAGCAGGCACTGTCGCCCGAATGGATGCCGGCTTCCTCTATGTGCTCCAATATGCCGGAGACGTAGGTCGACTTGCCGTCGCAAAGGCAATCGACGTCGACCTCGATGGCGCCTGAGAGATAGGTGTCGAACAGAAGCGGGTTCTTGCCGAGAAGCGTGTTGATCTGGCCGGTCTTGTCGTTGGGGTATTTCTGCTTGATGTCCTCCGGCACCAGGCCGGGCACGGTGTCGAGCAGGTAGGATTGCAGCATGCTCTCATCGTGGATGATCTGCATGGCGCGGCCACCCAGCACATAGGACGGGCGCACGACCAGCGGGAAGCCGAGCTCGCCGGCGACGAGGCGGGCCTGCTCGACGGAATAGGCGATGCCGTTCTTCGGCTGGCTGAGGCCGAGCTTGTGCAAGAGCTTCTGGAAGCGGTCGCGGTCCTCGGCCAGATCGATCATGTCGGGCGAAGTGCCGAGGATCGGGATGCCGGCCTTCTCAAGCGCGTCGGCGAGCTTCAGCGGCGTCTGGCCGCCGAACTGGACGATGACGCCGACCAGCTCGCCCGAGGCCTGTTCGGTGCGCAGGATCTCCAGCACGTCCTCCGGCGTCAGCGGCTCGAAATAGAGCCGGTCGGAGGTGTCGTAGTCGGTCGAGACGGTCTCCGGATTGCAGTTGACCATGATCGCCTCGAAGCCGGCGTCGCGCAGCGCAAACGCCGCATGGCAGCAGCAATAGTCGAACTCGATGCCCTGGCCTATGCGGTTGGGGCCGCCGCCGAGGATGACGACCTTTTTCCGCGATGAGACCTGTGCCTCGTTGGCCAATGCGCCGGCAAAGGGAACCTCATAGGTCGAATACATGTAGGCGGTGGGCGAAGCGAACTCGGCGGCGCAGGTGTCGATGCGCTTGTAGACCGGATGAACGTCGAGCGTACGCCTAATCTTCTCGATTTCTTCGACGTCTTTCCTGACCAGGGAGGCGAGGCGGGCGTCGGAGAAACCCATCGCCTTCAGCATGCGCAGATTGGCGGCGTCCTCAGGAATGCCGTGCTCGCGGATGCGATCCTCCATGGCGAGGATGCCGGCGATCTGCTCAAGGAACCACGGATCGATCTTGCACATTGCGTGCACGTCTTCCAGCGAGGTGCCCATGCGGATCGCCTGCGCCACCATGCGCAGCCGGTCCGGCGTCGGCGTGCCGAGCGCGGCGCGAATGGCGTTGCGGTCGTCGACATGGCTGGCCGGCGCGCTGCCGTGGCCGATACCGGGGATCTCGATCTCGTCCAGACCCGTCAGGCCGGTCTCGAGCCCGCGCAGCGCCTTCTGCAGCGATTCCTGGAAGGTGCGGCCGATGGCCATAACCTCGCCGACCGACTTCATCGAGGTGGTCAGCACCGGCTCGGCGCCGGGGAATTTCTCGAAGGCAAAGCGCGGGATCTTGGTGACGACATAATCGATGCTCGGCTCGAACGACGCCGGCGTGGCGCCGCCGGTGATGTCGTTCTCCAGCTCGTCCAGCGTGTAGCCGACGGCGAGCTTGGCGGCGATCTTGGCGATCGGGAAGCCGGTCGCCTTGGAGGCCAGCGCGGACGAACGCGAGACGCGCGGGTTCATCTCGATGACCACCAGACGGCCATCGGCCGGGTTGACGGCGAACTGCACGTTGGAGCCGCCGGTCTCGACGCCGATTTCGCGCAGCACCGCGATCGAGGCGTTGCGCATCATCTGGTATTCTTTGTCGGTCAAGGTCAGGGCAGGGGCGACGGTGATCGAGTCACCCGTATGCACGCCCATCGGATCGATGTTCTCGATCGAGCAGACGATGATGCAATTGTCCGCCTTGTCGCGGACGACCTCCATCTCATATTCCTTCCAGCCGAGCACACTCTCCTCGATCAGCACTTCGGTGGTCGGCGAGGCATCGAGACCAGACTGGACGATCTCGAAGAATTCAGCGCGGTTGTAGGCAATGCCGCCGCCGGTGCCGCCCATGGTGAAGGAGGGGCGGATAATTGCGGGCAGGCCGACATGGTCGAGCGCTTGTGCTGCAATCGCCATGGCATGGCTGATGTAGCGCTGCTTGCGGTCACCTTCGCCGAGGTTCCAGCGGGTTTCCAGCGCGTCGAGCGCGGCGTCGAGGTTTTCCGGCTTCTCGGCTTTCAGCGCGGCGCGTTCGGCCTCGTGCCTCTTGCGGTCGGCATTCTTGACGTCGGTGGCGTTGGCCAGCATCGACTTCGGCGTTTCCAGGCCGATCTTGCTCATCGCCTCGCGAAACAGTGCACGGTCCTCGGCCTTGTCTATTGCGGTGGCGTCGGCGCCGATCATCTCGACATTGTAGCGGTCGAGCACGCCCATGCGGCGCAGCGACAGAGCGGTGTTGAGGGCGGTCTGGCCGCCCATGGTCGGCAGCAGCGCGTCGGGCCGCTCCTTGGCGATGATCTTGGCAACCACTTCCGGCGTGATCGGCTCAATATAGGTGGCATCGGCCAGCTCCGGATCGGTCATGATGGTGGCCGGATTGGAGTTGACCAGGATGACACGAAAACCCTCTTCCTTCAGCGCCTTGCAGGCCTGGGTGCCGGAATAGTCGAACTCGCAGGCCTGGCCGATGACGATGGGGCCGGCCCCGATGATCAGGATCGACTTGATGTCGGTGCGTCTTGGCATATCGAAGGTCCGTTCGGCAGGCGGCTTGCACGAAAAACCGGACGGGAAGACCCGGCCGGTTGTGCTCGCGATTCTGGTATCAGGCTAGGAGGGCCTTATAGGGAAGAGTTTTGCCGGATGTAACCCCGAAAATGAGGCAGTAGGCAGGAGGGCAGTAGGGCAGAGGTTCGAGCGGCCTTTAAACATATTGCCCTACTGCCCTACTGCCTTATTCCCCTTACCACTATCCCCCAGCGCCAGTTGATCCGTAATCTCGAAGCGTTCGGCAACGCCGACGCGGATCATGTTGAGGCTGCCTTCGCGCGTGAAGCGGAATTCGCCCGGCCCATTCGAACCGGCCGGCTTGCCGGCCTGGAAGCTGATGATGCGCATGCCGCCGTCGGGCCAGGTCACGGTCACGTCGGTTTTGTCGCCGGTGCGCGCGACGCCTGCCTTGCAGCTGGTCATCGGCTGGCCGAGATAGCGCGCGCAAGGAATGACGTTGCCGGCACCTGGGAATGGTGTCCCCGGCGGCTGCAGCCGTGCAACGGTCTGTGCGTCGGCCGGAGGCGCCGCATTGGTCGCGCCGAAATTCTGGACGGGACCCACTGCCGCGGGCGCCGATCCATCAACCTGTCCAGTCGAGGGATTGCCAGCGGCCAGGGCCAGGCGGTAAGCGTCCTCGATA
Organism: Mesorhizobium sp. M0136; assembly: GCF_040322515.1. Taxonomy (NCBI): domain Bacteria; kingdom Pseudomonadati; phylum Pseudomonadota; class Alphaproteobacteria; order Hyphomicrobiales; family Phyllobacteriaceae; genus Mesorhizobium; species Mesorhizobium sp. M0136. The sequence goes on along the minus strand of NZ_JAMYTP010000006.1, from coordinate 136,131 downwards.
GCCACCCTGCCGATTGCGTCAGCGGTGTTCAGCGACGTTTCGGGAGCGGTTGCGCCGAGGCGCGTTGTCAGATCGGGCAGCGGTTGAGAGGCAGGGCTCTCCGCATTGGCCGCTGCCTGGGGTGTCACTTGCCGGGGATTGATGGGGTCGAGGTAGCGTGCAGGTGCCCATCCGCTCAGCTTCGGGTCGTCAATGTCTTCGACCTTGCACCACTTGTAGCCGCTGACGTCGCCGCAGCCGAGATTTTTCACGCTCGAACCACTCGGCAGCCGTGCCTCGATCTTGCCCATGGCCGACGCCGTGGCGCGCACGTTCAGGAGGTCATCGGGAGCGAGACCCGTCACAATCGAGATGATGGGCTCCGGCTCCTGGCCGTTGGCCGGCAACTCCGTCAGCATCAGCGGAGCGGCAACCACCGCAAGCAGCGTCGTCGGGAGTGTTACTGTGCGCCTAATCATCTGCCATGGGCGGTAGGTTCAATTGCCGAAGGGTGGCCAGGCACGAAAGCGCCATCGCACGCCAGCCGGTTTTTATAGGCGACGAGGCGGCGCTGTGTAAGCCCGAAAAGGTGCCGCGTGTTGAATCGCGACCAGGCCACTTCCGTGAACTAACAGCCGGCAAAATATTGCACATTTCATGTAAATATGCACTCTCTCAAGTAAGGTTGAGGAGGGCAATATGGTCGACCTTGAAATATTCGCGCAAGTGGAAAACATAGTTCGCCAGCGTATCAAGAAAACGCGCGCCGAAATTGAGGCTTCACTTGGTCACATCGCCAACGGCAATCCGCTGGCCGCCGAACAGACCCTCTCCAGGCGCCTCGACAGGTTGCAGGTAAAGGCGTCGCTCAGCCGCACCGAAGCGGAGATGATATCGGCAGCAATCGACATGAGATCTGCCGGGGAGAGAAAGGCCGCCGCCAAACAGCCAGGACCGGAGGCAATTCTCGGCCCAACGCTCGATTTCATCGGGGTCGCATTTCTGGAGCGTGGGCGCCGTGCTGCCGATGCGGTCGGCCGCGTTGCCTTTCTCAACGGCAATCCGCAAGGATCGGGTTTTCTGGTCGGGCCTAGGCTGTTCCTCACAAACAACCATGTGATTTCGTCGCCGGCGGATTCCCGGCGCTTCCAGGTCCAGTTCGATTATGAGCAGGACGGTGCAAATGCCGTGCGCACGCCGACGACTTTCCTGTTCGATCCTGAATCCTGTTTCGTGACCGATAGCATAGAAGGTCTGGATTACACGCTGATCGGGGTCGGCGAGCGGCGTTCCGGCCCAAAGGAACTGGGGGAGTTCGGTTTTATCGCGCTGTCGGACGCGCGCGACAAGCATATGCTCGGCGAAATCGCCAACATCGTCCAGCATCCCGATGGCCGCTTCAAGGAACTGGTGCTGCGTGAAAACCGGCTGGTGGCCCGCGACGAGACGGTTCAAGTGCTGCACTATGTTGCCGATACCGAACAGGGTTCGTCCGGTTCACCGGTCTTCAACAACGAATGGGAGCCTATTGCCCTGCACCATTGGGCCGGCCCGTTCCACGAGGTGACGGGCATAGCTGGCTACGCGCTTGCGCGCGAGATCAACGAAGGCATACGGATCAGCGCCATCGTTGACGATCTGGGCGCTAGAAAGTCCAGGCTGCCGGGCTCATCGGCATCGGCGGTTTCGGAAGCTCTGGCGATTTGGTCCGGCACGCCGCGCATGATGGATGAGACAGTTCGGCTGAACGCCGACATTCGCGGAGACGTGCCGGACAAGCCGGTGCAGCGGCCTGAACCGGATCGCGGCCCGCCGGCGACGAGACATAATGCCGATGGCTCGGTCACGTGGACTTTTCCCGTCGAGATAAATGTCCGGGCGCCGTTGATCGACCGCGACGGAGGCGATGCGAGACGAAACGACGGTCCAGCAAGCGAACCCGCCAAGGTCGTGGCCATCGCCGAGGCCGCGGGTTGGAAAACAGAGGATTTCGACGATCGTGGAGGGTATGAGCCCGGCTTCATACCGGGCTTTGTCCTGCCAATGCCGACGGTCGCCAATTCACCCTACCGGTTGGCCAAAAACCTTCTTGCCAAACCCGGCGAGGACCCACACGAATTGCGCTACCATCATTTTTCGATCTTGATGAACGCCGATCGCAGGCTTGCCTTCGTCACCGCCTGCAATATCGATGGATCCCGTACCAAGGCGGTCAATCGTGAGGACAAGACGGTCATCGACAACCCGTCGCTTGTCGACTTGGGGGTGGAGTCGATTTCCGGGTCGGAAGCCAGCGATGCTTTCCGGCCCGATCGCCGCATCGACCTTGGCGAGCAGATGACCCGGGAATTCTATTCGAGCCAGAATGTGCCCGGATTTCCCGTCGCAAAATCCAAGGAACGAATCGCTCGAATGTTCCAGAAGGGCCATATTACACTTCGCGGCGACCCCGCATGGGGCGTCGATCAGGAGGCGGTCGCGGCAGAACGCGACACGTTCTTTTATACCAATGCTGCGCCGCAAGTCGGCTTCTTCAATCAGGGAAGCTCGCTTGACCATCCCGGCTCCAAGGGGAAGCTGAGATGGCGCGCGGTGGAAACCTATGTGCTGCGCAACGCCTATACGACGCGAGGCCGGGTCACGGTGTTTGCCGGGCCAGCGTTCCGCGAGGACGATCCTCCCTACCGCTTCGACAGCCATGTTCCGCTGAAGTTCTGGAAGATCGCGCTGTGGTCCGATCAAGCTGGCCTGCGCGCCATCGCGCTGCTGGCGGACCAGAAGCCGGTTTTGGAAGTGATGCCCGAAGCGTTCGGCGAGCGTGCCGAGGCATTCGATGACCCGCTTGAAATTGCCAGGGTATCGGAGTTTCTTTCGACGGTGGCCGAGATCGAAGAGCTGACCGGCCTGAACTTTGGCCAGCAGGTGCGCGACGCCGACATTCGGGCCGGTTCCGAATCGGCTCCAGCACAGACTTTCAACCCAAGGCATCTAACGCCCAGTACGTCACGGCCAAAGGCTTCACCGCCCAAGGCTTCGGAGACCAAGACTTCGACGCCCAAGACTTCGGCGGCCAAGACTTCGGCGGCCGGCGCCCGACGTCCTGCCAACCGATCGAAGCGATCCGCGTCCGACAACTGAAGATTGCGGCTTCTGCCGCTCGAAGGCGGTCATCGGTTCAGCCCGGCATGACCAAGCTCAGTCCGGCGGCATGAACGCGTTCCGCGTTCAGCTGGACATAAATCCGGTGCGCAGCGCGTGAGCCCATTCGGGCCGCCCCGCCTGCTCGGCCTGACGCGCCGCCGCCTCATGGTCATAGTCGACGGCGATGGATTCGAAGCGATCGCGGTGCAAGTCGACGATACCATAGCGGGCGTGCGGTGAGCCTTGCTCGGAGACATGCGCCGGTGGGGTCGAATCGTCATAGGCCGGGCAGCCGATGCTGCCCGGATTGAAAATGACCGGACCGCCGGGAATGCGGATCAAATCGCTGCGATGGCTATGGCCGCAAAGCATGATGCGGCAGGTGGGATCGACCGCGCCGAGGCGCCGCTCGATTGCGGCCAGCGGCGCGCGCACCAGCCGGCCCTCGACGATCGCGTCAGTCAGGTATTTTTCGTCGTGGTCGGGCCGGGCATGGAAGGCGATCACGCCTGGCGCCACCTCCAGCGTGACGGGCAGCGCGAACAGCGCCTCGCGCTGGCCTGCCGTCAGCCGTTCCTGAGCGTAGCGGTCGGACGGCCACATGGTCTCGTCGGCAGTGTCGCGGGCAACGCGGCGGTCGTGATTGCCGCGTACCGTCGGCAGGTCGAGCGCCTCGAGCCGCTCCATGGTCTCGCGCGGCCACAGCGGGCCGGAAACGCAATCGCCGAGATTGACGATGAGGTCGGCGCCGCCGCGCTGCCGCAGATCGTCGAGCACGGCGTCGAGCGCGAGGACATTGCCGTGGATGTCGGCGACGACGGCAATGCGCATGGCAGGCTCTGTTAATTGGAATGGCTGGAGGGCAGGTGAAGCTACTTTGCTCGTCTCGCGAAGCGGGCGAGAGCGGAACCCAGCTTCGCGCCGGTCAGGCGCGGACTTCGATCTCGTGGCCGCCGACCGCCGGCAACGATGCGTCGTCGCCGGCCGCGGCAATAACGCTGTCGAGCAGGCCCGGGAAGCGGCGGTCGAGATCGTCACGGCGCAGCGTGATCAGCCGGCTGGTGCCAACCGCCTCGGTGCGGGTGACGCCGGCCTCACGAAGCTTGGCCAAATGGTAACTCAGATTGGTCTTCGAGGCGAAGTCGAGGAACCGGCTGCAATTCAGCGGCACGCCCTCTTTGCTGGCGAGATAGCGCACTATGGCCAGTCGCGTCGGGTCGCCGAGCACGGCAAGCACGTTCGCCAGGCTGATCTGGTCGGCGGTGGGATGGGGCAAGGTCATGCCCAGGAATTAAGCACATTTGGAGCCGATTTCAACGCATCTCCTCTCGTGGCCAATGGACACATAGTTTCGTCCCGCCGCCCCGTCCTGACACCGGGCTGTCAGGATGGTTCGGCTATTTTGCACCGGCTTTATTGACATCATGCCCTATTATGTCCAATTGTTCAATAACCTTTGAACTAAGGAAATTGCTTGAACTAAGGAAATTGCTATGGATAAGCGCCTCATCTGGCTTGCGCTCGGATCGTTCACGATTTCGACCGAAGGTTTCGTTATCTCCAGCCTTTTGCCCGATATTGCAAAGGATGCCGCCATCTCCGTCCCGCTCGCCGGCACGCTGATCACCGCGTTTGCGCTCGCCTATGCGATCGGCACGCCGATCCTGGCAACGCTGACCGGCGAATGGGACCGTCGCCGCGTCATCCTGTGGACGCTGGTGTTCTTCGTGTTGGGCAACGTCGCCGCGGCGCTGAGCTCCTCCTTCGAATTGCTGTTGATCGCGCGCATCGTCATGGCGCTGTCGTCAGGCCTGTTTGCGGCGACCGCACAGGGAACGGCCGTTGCGCTTGTCGACGATCATCACCGCGCCCGCGCCATCGCCGTGGTCGTCGGCGGCACTACGGTTGCGGTCGCGGTCGGCGCACCGCTCGGCGCGCTCGTTGCGACGGTTGCCGGCTGGCGCGGCACCTTCTTTGCCATTGCCGGCCTTGGCGCGCTCGCCGGCGCGATTTTGTGGTATCGGCTGCCGCGCGGCATCGTCGGCACTAGGCTGCCGCTCCGGATGCGGTTGGCCGCGGCACTTCGCCCCGGCGTCATGCCTATCCTGGTAACGACCATCCTGGCGCTGATCGGCGCCTTCACCGTCTTTGCCTTTGTCGCGCCGCTCGCCATCGAAGGCGGCGGACTGAACCCGATCGCGCTTCCCGGAATGCTGCTTGCTTTCGGAGTTGGCGCGGTCATCGGCAATATCGGCGGCGGTCAAGCCGCCGATCGTTTCGGCGCGACGCGCACCGTCTGCTGGTCGCTGGCGCTGAGTGCCGCCATGCTGGTCACGTTTTCGCTGATCCCCATGTTCCTGCCGCGCGAGATCGCCGGGCCGGCGCTCATGGCTATGATGGTGCCGTGGGGCATCGTCGGCTGGGCGTTCCCGCCGGCGCAGGCCAGCCGTATCATCAAGTTGGCGCCCGATGCCGCGCCCATCGTGCTATCGCTGAACGCTTCGGCACTCTATCTCGGCGTCGCACTGGGTGCCGTGGTCGGCGCCGCGGTGCTGCGCTATGGCGCACCGGCCGACCTCGGCGTGGTCGCGGCGGCATTCCCGATCATCGGTCTGGGCGTAGTGATGGCGGGCCACCTGGCGGCGCGACCGGTGGCGATGCCGGCCGAATAGGGCTGTTGGCGGAGCTTGGCTGCCGGCCGCCGATAATTCAACTCGCGGCCGGCGGTACGTCGAAATCAAGCGCGGCGATTTCGTCCAGCGCCGCTCGCAGGCTTGCCGCCTGTTCTTTTCCAAACATCTCCTCGAAGCGCTGCTGAGCGACTTGCCACAGCTTCAGAGCTTCTTCGAGCTTGATCCGGCCCTGCGATGTCAGCCTGACGCGCCTGATGCGGCGGTCGGCAGGGTCGGCGAAGGTCTCGATGTAACCATCCCTGATCAGCGGCTTCAGCGTATGACCGAGGGCCGACAGGTCCATGACGAGAGCCGCGGCAATGGCACCCATCGTCGGTTCGTCGCCGATGTGGATCTGGTAGAGCAGGCCCTGCTGCGTGGCCTTCAGACCCGATGGGGCCAGCACATCGTCATAGAACTGGCCCAGTTTCCGCGTCGCGCGGCGCAGCATGGCGTTGTTGCAAAGCGCCAGGCCGGGCAGGGTGGTTTGGGACATTGGCGGATTTCCGATGAGGGGGACTGGGAGGCCCTCGATGCTAACCAGAAATAGTCCTTGCTCCCCGGATTGACAAGATGGTGGCATATGCCTACGTACCGATAGTGGCATATGCCTTTAATTGGTCTGCCAGTCGAAGCAGGGCGTTGCCCCACGGCACTGGCATTTGGAATCGAACCAGAAGGAACAAGACAATGAGCAATCAGGATAAGGGTACAGCGGTCGTCACCGGCGCCTCGTCCGGCATCGGTGCGATCTATGCCGACCGGCTCGCCGGCCAAGGTTACGATCTGGTGCTGGTGGCGCGGCGCGCCGATCGGTTGGAGGAATTGGCAGAGAGGCTCCGCTTCGCGTATGGCATAAAGGTCAGCGTCATCGGCGCCGACTTGTCCGACGACGGCGATCTGCGACGGGTCGAGCAGGCGATATCAACCGACGACAGCGTGACGCTGCTGGTCAACAATGCCGGCCTTGGCGGCGCGCAGGTGGTGGCAACGGCTGAAGCCGATGTCGCCGAGCGCATGATCAAGGTCAATGTCGTGGCGCTGACTCGGCTGACGCGCGCGGTGCTGCCGGGGCTGCTGTCGCGCAACCGCGGCGCCATCGTCAACATCGCCTCGGTCCTTGCCTTCGATACCTCGTTCGGCGGCATCTACAGCGGCACCAAAGCCTACGTCGTCAACTTCACCGAGGCCTTGCAGCGGGAAGTCGCCGGCACGAAGGTCGCCGTGCAGGTGGTCTTGCCGGGGGCCACGCGGACAGAATTCTGGGAAGTTGCGGGAAGCGATATTGCCAATGTGCCGCAAGAGATCGTGATGACGGCCGACGATCTGGTCGATGCAGCGCTGGTTGGCCTGGCAAAGGGTGAAGCGTTCACGGCACCGGGTCTTGCCGACGTTGCCGGGGTGGATGCCTTTCTTGGCGTTCGGCAAGGCTTTTTCGGCAGTCTTCTGGCCGGCAAGCCGGCGGCGCGTTACACTGCCTGACATAGCTAAAGACTAACCTTACGCTGTCCGCCACATCGGAATGATCGAGGCGGCCAGCAGCAGGCCAAGCACGGCGTTGAGCATGCGCCACTGCCGCTCGGTTCGCAGCAACCGGGCGAGCAGCGTGCCCGCCACGCACCATGCCGCCAGGGATAGAGCCGCTGCAAGGCCGAAGACCGTGCCGAGCAGCAAGGCGAGCTGCAGCGGCCCTTTGGCAAGCGCGGCAAAAGATGCCGCCGCTCCCAGCCCCATGGCCCAGCCCTTTGGGTTCATCCATTGCAGGCCGGCGCCGCCCAAAAAGCTGTTCGGCTTTGCCATGGCCACGTCCAGATTGGGCGGACCGCTGCGGCCGATCTTGAGCGCAAGCCATACCAGATAGAGGGTACCGGCCATTTTCATTGCCAGTTGCAGCGAAGGAGCGGCGGCCAGCAGACCAGCGAGCCCGGCAGCACCTGCCGCAGCCACTGTGGCCAGGCCGGCCGCACTTCCGGCCACCAGCGGGATAGAGCGGCGGAAGCCGAACTGCGCGCCGGACGCCGTCGACAAGGTCGTGGCGATGCCGGGCGTTGAGGTAGAGACCAGCGCGAACAGGACGAGGGGAAGGACGGTTTCAAACATGCTGCTTCCTTTGAAGCCTGCACGGTAAGCTGTTTTGCTCATCAGTAAATGCAATGTTTGCTATGACATGCATTAGCAAATATAATGGCTTGATGCTCCGCAACCTCGACACTGCCCTGATCCGAACCTTTGTCACCGTTGCCGACAGGGCCAGCATGACGGCGGCGGCCAACGCGCTGCATTTGACGCAAGGTGCCGTCAGCCAGCAGGTCAAGCGTTTGGAAGAGGTTCTCGGCTGTAGGCTGTTCGACCGCGATCGGAGCGGATTGCGGCTGACCCGCTCCGGCGAGCGGCTGTTCGGCAAGGGCAAGCGCCTGCTTTCGCTCAATGACGAGATCCTGGCGGAGATGGCGGGCGATGCAGTTGCCGGTCAGGTGCGGCTTGGCGTGCCGTACGACCTTGTCGGCACCTTGCTTGCGCCGGTGCTCAAGGCCTATGCCGAGGCGTATCCGCAGGTCGAGATCTCGCTTGTCTGCGCCTCGTCGCCGGAGCTGGCTGCGGCCTTGGCGGCCGGCACGATAGAGCTCGCGGTGATCGAGGAGCCGGTCGGTCGGTCGGCCGGCGAATGCCTTGTTGTCGACCGGCTGGTCTGGGTCGGCGCCAAAGGCGGCGGCGCCCGCAGCAAACGCCCCTTGCCGGTTTCGATGGTCGCCGAGACCTGCGCGTTCCGTCCGGTTGTACTGGAGGCGCTTAACGAGCACGGGCTGGCATGGCGCACCGTATTCGAAAACGGCAGCATCGACGCGACGACGGCGACAGTGCGTTCGGACTTGGCCGTCACCACCTGGTTGGCGTCGACCGTACCTGCGGACCTCGATATTTTGGCCAACGATCCGGATTTGCCGTCATTGCCGAATTTTGCAATCAATCTGCATTTGCCGAAGCACAGCGTTGCGCCTGCCGTACTGGCATTCGCGGGCCACCTCCGCGATGGATTGGCACGGCGACGAGAGGCGGCTTAAAACAGCAAAAAGGACGGCCAGTGTTCAGCCGTCCTTGATCGCCCTGCGGCATCTACTTCCAGTTCTTGCGCCGCTCGATCTCGGCTTCGGAAGGCTGTTCCGGGGCAAAGGACCCGGTCTTGATCTCGCCGGAGCGCTCATAGCTCGCCATGAGGACGCCGGTGGTCGATGCCTGCGAACGGGTCAGCTTGAAGGCGGCAGGCATCGCGCCGCTGCCGAACAGTTTTTTGCCCTTGCCCAGCACCAGCGGGAAAATCAGCAGGCTGATCTCGTCGATCAGGTCATTGGCGAGCAAGGTCTGGATCAGCTCGCTCGATCCCTGAATGAGCAGGTCGGGGCCGTCCTCCTGCTTCATCCGGCGCAACGTCGCCACGACATCGCTGCCGAGCGGCTGGCTGTTTTGCCAGGACAGCGTATCTGGCCTGTGCGTAGCCACATATTTGGTGACGGCGTTGAAGCTGTCGGCGATCGGGTCATTCTTCTGGTAGGGCCAATGGGCGGCGAAGATGTCGTAGGTCTTGCGGCCGAGAAGCAGCGCGAACGGTTTTGAAAACGTCTCGCCCATGGCGGCACCCATCACGTCGTCCCAGTAGTGGAACGTCCAGCCGCCAAATTTGAAGCCGCCGACAGGGTCCTCTTGCGGGCCGCCGGGCGCCTGCATGACGCCGTCGAGGCTGACGAATGTTGCGGCGATGATCTTCCTCATTGGAGCTCCCTTTCGCTGATCCGTGCCGTCATGGCCGGACTTCGAGCCAAGGACGGGCAGACAGACATTTGTCCGACAGCGGCCGGCAAATTTCCAGGGCTGGAAGGACGGATGATTGCCGACGTTGTTGGGTCAGTTTGGAGCAGACGCTCAGCCTAAACCGACGACCGTGTCGTAGAGCAGCTTGAAGTTGAGCACCAGGATGAGGGCGGCAACCACCCAGGCCAGCACGGCAACGGCGCGGGAAATGGCGAAATTGCCCATTTTGCGCTTGTCCGAGACGAACTGCACCAGCGGGACGACCGCGAAGGGAAGCTGCATCGACAGGATCACCTGGCTGAAGACCAGCAACTGGCCGGTGCCCTTCTCGCCATAGAGGGCGGTGACGACCACCACCGGGATGATGGCGATGCCGCGCGTCAGCAGGCGGCGCGCCCATTGCGGGATGCGCAGCCGCAAGAAGCCTTCCATCACGATCTGGCCGGCCAGCGTCGCCGTCACCGTCGAGTTCAGGCCGGAGGCAAGCAGCGCCACCGCAAACAGGATGGAAGCGATGCCGAGGCCAAGCAGCGGCGACAGAAGCTCGAACGCCTGGCCGATCTCACCCACGTCATGATGGCCGGTGCCGTGGAAAGCCACCGCCGACACGATCAGGATGGAGGCATTGACGAACAGCGCCAGTATCAGCGCGATGGTCGAGTCGGTCGTCGCCCATTTGATGGCGTCGCGCTTGCCGCGATCGGTGCGCTCGTAGGCGCGGGTCTGCACGATCGAGGAGTGCAGATAGAGATTGTGCGGCATCACCGTGGCGCCGATGATGCCGATGGCAATGTAAAGCATCGCCGGATTGGTGACGATCTCGGACGACGGCACGAACATGGCGTGCAGGATGGAGCCGACCGGCGGCGCGGCGGCAAAGATCTGAATGGCGAAGCAGCCGAAGATGACAATCAAAAGTGCTATGATGAAGGCCTCGAGGAAACGGAAGCCCTTGTTCATCAGCAGCAGCAGCAGGAAGGCATCGAGCGCGGTGATAATGGCGCCGCCGATCAGCGGAATCCCGAACAGCAGTTGCAAGGCGATTGCCGTGCCAATGACCTCGGCCAGGTCGCAGGCGATGATGGCCAATTCGCAAGCGACCCACAGCATGAAATTGACCGGTCGCGGATAATAGGCGCGGCACGCCTGCGCAAGGTCGCGGCCGGTGGCGATGCCGAGCCGGGCGGCGAGCGCCTGCAGCAGGATCGCCATCAGGTTCGACAACATGATGATGAAAAGCAGCGTGTAGCCGAATTGGGCTCCGCCGGCGAGGTCGGTCGCCCAATTGCCCGGATCCATATAGCCGACCGAAACCATGTAGCCCGGCCCCATGAAGGCGAACAGCCGGCGAAGCCAGATCCCCGAGTGCGGCACCGCGATCGTTGCGTTGACTTCGCGCAGGCTGAGCTGCTCGTCGTCCTCCGGGCGGGCAAATCGCCACATGGACCGGGGGGCTGAGGTGGCTTCGGCTTCCGACATGAAATGGCTTTCCACTGGAACGATCGATGTTGTCTCCTTATCTATGCCACGGCTGAACATTATGCAATATGCTATATTTCATTGTCGGAGCTTTTTCGTGTAGCCGCTTGGCCGTGCGACCGGACCGCAATGACCGCCGGTTGCGCCGGCCACCGAATGGAAATAAACGGCCAGAACAAATAGGGTTCCGTGTTATGACTGCAATGTCGATTCAAACTGCCGGGAGGAGCGCGTATTGGCGCTGAAGAAAAGACCGGTTCCTCGCGAAAAGCCGCTGCCTGATGCAGAAATCCACTCGGAAGGCTTCAGGCAGACGCGTGAAGCGCGCCGCAGCGCGCTGGTCGAGGATTATGTCGAGCTCATCGCCGACCTGATCGAGGATGGCAACGAGGCGCGCCAGGTCGATATCGCGGCACGGCTCGGCGTTGCTCAGCCGACGGTGGCGAAAATGCTGACGCGGCTGTGCGCCGACGGGCTGGTCTCCCGGAAGCCTTATCGCGGCGTGTTCCTGACCGAGGCCGGCCGCAAGGTTGCGGAAGAGAGCCGCATTCGCCACCAGACGGTCGAGGCCTTCCTGCGCTCGCTCGGCGTCAGTGCCGAGACGGCGCGCATCGACGCCGAAGGCATCGAGCATCATGTCAGCGCCGAGACGCTCGAAGCCTTTCGCAAGGCAATAATCGCCGCCCGCTGAAAAGCACGTGGCGCGACTCGCTCCCATGAGCAGGGCGAACGCCACAGACCTTGCGATGTTTCGGCCAGAGCAAACAAGCGTCAGCAAGCATTGCTTGTTCGCACGAAAAATACTGTGACTTGGCGTAACCGTTGAGATAATTGTGGTCGTGTCCGATCGAACCGGGACACGGCCCGATCGGCCGGAAGAAATTGCGTCACGGGGGTTGCCATGCTCTGGAAGGGCCGTCGTCAGAGTGACAATGTCGAGGACGAGCGCGGCCAGAGCGGCGGGCTTGGCGGTGGGCCGGGCCAGTTTCGCATCCCGATCGGCGGTCGCGCCGGCGGCGGCGGCATGTCGGGCATCATTATCGTAGGGTTGATTTTCCTGGCAGGGTGGTATTTCGGCTTCGACCCGAGCCAGATCCTCGATGACAGCGGCTTGCAGCCCGGTGGCGGCGGCCAGATCACCGACAATAGTGGCAGCCAGGGCGGCGGCACCGGTGCGCCCGCGTCCGACGAGATGAAGCAGTTCGTGTCGACCGTGCTGGCCGAGACTGAGGATACCTGGACCGGTATTTTCCAGTCCGAGGGCCTGACCTATCAGGATCCAAAGCTGGTCCTGTTCAGCGGCCGGATTCGCTCCGCCTGCGGCTCTGCCTCGTCAGCGGCCGGACCATTCTACTGTCCCAACGACCGCAAGGTCTATCTCGACACCACCTTCTTCCAGCAACTCGATCAGCAGTTCGGTGCCTCCGGCGATTTCGCACAGGCCTATGTGATCGCGCATGAGGTCGGCCATCACGTGCAGAACCTCGTCGGCATCCTGCCCAAATTCAACCAGATGCGGCAGAATATGAGCGAAGCCGACGCCAACCACATGTCGGTGCAGGTCGAGTTGCAGGCCGACTGCTTTGCCGGCATCTGGGCGCATTTCACCGGTCAGAAGGGCATCTTGGAACAGGGCGACATGGCGGAGGCACTGAACGCCGCCAAACAGATCGGCGACGACACGCTGCAGAAGAAGATGCAGGGCTACGTCGTGCCGGAAAGCTTCAACCACGGCACGTCGCAGCAGCGGCAGACCTGGCTGGCGCGAGGTTTCCAGAACGGCAAGCTTTCAGACTGTGACACGTTCAACAACCCGATCTGAGCCGACGGTTTTCTCGTAATCCGAGAGACTGGATCGCAGTCAGGGGATGTCAGGATGAAAGCACTCTGCCCGTTCCCTCATTGTTCCCAGCGATGTGCTCGCCTATAAAGTGTGTCCCCGTTCGCTCGGGCGGCCCGAGGAGATACCATCATGATAGACCCCAAAACCGCCAGGCGGGGCCTTGCGCTTGTTTTCACCACCCTGCTGCTCGACGTCATCGGCTTCGGCATCATTATGCCGGTGCTGCCGGCCTATCTCAGGGAATTGACCGGCGTCGGCATCAGCGAGGCGGCTATCGAGGGCGGCTGGCTGTTCTTCGTCTATGCGGCGATGCAGTTCGTTTTCGCACCGGTGATGGGCGGGTTGAGCGACCGGTTCGGACGGCGGCCTATCCTGCTCGCCTCGGTGCTGACGTTCGCTATCGACAATCTGATCTGCGCTATCGCCTGGTCCTATCCGATGCTGTTCATCGGCCGCGTGCTGGCCGGCATTTCCGGCGCCAGTTATTCCACGACATCGGCATTCATCGCCGATATCTCGACCGACGAAAATCGTGCGAAGAATTTTGGGCTGCTCGGCATTGCTTTCGGCGTCGGCTTCGTCATCGGGCCGGTTCTGGGCGGGTTGCTCGGCACGTTCGGGCCGCGTGTGCCGTTCTATTTCGCTGCCGGGCTTGCGTTCGCAAACTTTCTGATCGCGCTGTTTCTGTTGCCGGAAACACTTGATAACAAGCACCGTCGCCGCTTCGAGTGGAAACGCGCCAACCCGGTCGGCACGCTCGTCCAGATGCGCAACTACGAAGGTATCGGCTGGATCGGACTTGTCTTCTTTCTGATGACGCTGGGGCACATGATGTATCCTGCGGTCTGGTCGTTCGTCTCCAGTTATCGCTATGGCTGGAGCGAACAACAGATCGGCTTCTCGCTCGGCGCTTTCGGCCTGTGCGGAGCGATCGTCATGGCGACAGTCCTGCCGCGCGTGATCCCCAAGCTTGGCGAGTGGAAGACGGCGGTAATCGGTCTGGCATTTACCGCACTCAGCGCCTTCGGCTACGCCTTCGCGTCACAAGGCTGGATGATCTATGCAGTGATCGTCGTTGGATGTCTCGAGGCGTTGGCCGACCCGCCGCTCAGAAGCCTTGCGGCCGCCAAAGTGCCACCTTCCGCCCAGGGCGAACTCCAGGGCGCAATGACCTCGATCTTCTCGATCACCTCGATCATCACACCGCTGCTTTATACGGCGATCTTTTCCTGGTTCACGGGCCCGAACGCGCCCGTAGCTTTCGGCGGTGCCCCGTATCTGCTCGGCGCGATTTTCCTCACGCTGGCGCTCGTCGTCTTCGTCACCAGGGTGGTCAAGCCGACGCCGAAGGAAGTCAAACGCATGCACGCGCAGGAAGCGGTGACGGACGGGGCTTGATCGGCGCCGGGAGCCCGGCCGGCGCCGTTAGTCAAATCCGTTTTTACGCAATGCGCTAAACACGCTCGGCCAGTGCCGGCTCGCCGCGCTTTTCGCGGATCAGGTTGACGAAGCGGCGAAACAGATAGTGCGAATCTTGCGGCCCGGGCGAGGCTTCGGGATGATGCTGGACCGAGAAGACCGGTCTGCCGGTGAGCGCAATGCCGCAATTCGAACCGTCGAACAGCGAGACATGGGTTTCCTCGACGCCGCTCGGCAACGAGTCGGCGTCGACGGCAAAGCCATGGTTCATCGAGACGATCTCGACCTTGCCGGTGGTGTGGTCCTTGACCGGATGATTTGCGCCGTGGTGGCCCTGATGCATTTTTGCAGTCTTGCCGCCCAGCGCCAGCGCCAGCATCTGGTGGCCGAGGCAGATGCCGAACAGTGGGATATCGGTCTTCAAAAGATCCTGAATGACCGGCACGGCGTAGTCGCCGGTTGCTTCCGGATCGCCAGGGCCGTTGGATAGAAAAATGCCGTCGGGCCGCATCGCCAGGATCTCCTCGGCGCCGGTTTTTGCCGGCACCACAGTTACCTTGGCGCCGAGGCCGGCCAGCAGGCGCAATATGTTGCGCTTGACCCCGTAGTCGACGGCAACGACGTGCATCGACGGGTCAGCCTGTTCGCCAAAGCCCTCGTTCCAGGCCCAGGGCGTCTCGCGCCAGACCGAGGATTGACCGGAGGTGACCTCCTTGGCCAGATCAAGCCCGATAAGCCCCGACCATGCGGCGGCGCGGCGCTTGAGATCATCGACGTCGAAGATACCGTCGGGCGCGTGCGCGATGACGGCATTTGGCATGCCCTTTTCGCGGATCAACGCGGTCAGCGCCCGCGTGTCGATGCCTGAAAGTGCGACGATGCCGCGCTTCTTCAGCCACTGGTCGAGACCGGTTCCGGCGCGATAATTCGACGGGTTGGTGACGTCGGCCTTGAACACGGCGCCGACGGCACCGGCGCGGGCCAGCGGGTTGAGGTCCTCGATATCTTCGTCGTTTGTGCCGATATTGCCGATATGCGGAAAGGTGAAAGTGACGATCTGGCCGGCATAGGATGGGTCGGTGAGGATCTCCTGATAGCCGGTCAGCGCAGTGTTGAAGCAGACCTCGGCGACGGCGGAGCCGGCGGCGCCCAGACCGCGACCCTCGATGACGGTGCCGTCGGCCAGCACCAGCAGAGCAGTCGGCTTGTCGGTGGCCCAAGGGGGGGGCGATGCGGCGGTCATCGTTGCCACGGCGGCACTCCTAAAGGTGCGCCCTCAGTCGGCGCAACAAAAAGCGCGAAGCGGCGATCTCACAGCCTCGGCGCGCCAAGTTTTCACGTGTGCATGTCGTTGCCCCAAAACAGCTACGCACTTTTGGGCGACGTGCACTAGAATTCAGTTCATGCAAGGCCCAGTACATAGGGGAAGGCGCCAAGGCGGTCAATGAGGCCAGGAAGTGCGAGCCCGGATTTATTTCGTCGAACAATATCAGGGATTTGCCGGTAGTGTCGCATTTGCGTTGGGCTTTCGGCACGGCTATTGTCCGCCGCATTCGAAGGAGAAAGCACTATGCGAGGCAAAATCGCCGAATCCCTGAAGAGCGCGATGAAGGCGCAGGACAAGCGCCGGCTGCCGACATTGCGGCTGATCCAGGCGGCCATTCACGACCGCGACATCGCCAATCGCGGCGCCGGCAAGGAGCCGGCCAGCGACGACGAGATCCTGCAGATCCTGGCCAAGATGGTGAAGCAGCGCGAGGAATCGGCCAAGGCGTTCGATGACGGCAAGCGGCCGGAGCTTGCGGCGCAGGAGCGCGACGAGATGGCCATCATCCGCGACTTCCTGCCGACGCAACTGGGCCAGGTTGAGACGGAAAGCGCCGTCCGTTCCGCGATTGCCGAGACCGGCGCCAGCGGCGTCAAGGACATGGGCAAGGTGATGGCGGCGCTCAAGGAGAGATACGCCGGTCAGATGGATTTCTCCAAGGCGAGCGGCATCGTCAAGAGTCTGCTTCAGTAAGCTGCCGAAGGCCCTTGCCGTCGCGCCCGCAATCCGGCAGCCAAAAGCTCGCGCCCGTGATCGAACTCGTCAAACCGGCGCTTGAACACCTGCCGTCCTACAAGGCGGCTCTCGAGCGCGGCTGGTCGCCGGACAATGTGCGGCTGCTCGACGCGACGCGCGAGCAGCTTGCGGCTATCGAAAAGGATCCAGCGACTTTCCTTGGCGATCTCGACGATTCCGATGGCAAGGGACCGCCGATCACCTTGCCCGACGGTTCGACGGTGCCGCGGCTGCCCGGATTCCGGCGCTGGATCTGGGACGGGGAAGTCGCAGGCTCAATCGGCTTGCGCTGGCAACACGGCACCGCGGCGCTGCCGTCGCATGTGCTCGGCCACATCGGCTATGCGGTGGTGCCGCGGAAACGGGGACGCGGCTATGCGACCGAGGCGCTGCGGCTGATGCTGGTGGAGGCGAGGGCTGTTGGCCTGCCCTTCGTCGAAATCACCTGCAAGCCTCACAATGTGCCCTCGCAGAAGGTCGTTCTGGCCAATGGCGGCCGGCTCGTCGGGCGTTTCTTCGAGGACGCCGCCTATGGCGGCGCGGAAAGCCTGCGCTACCGGATCGATCTGTAGCCCTATTCGGCGGCAGCCGGCAGCGGCGGCGCAGCCGGCTTCGCCATTCCCAGACATGCGAGGCAAGCGCAACCGCGACCGCGACCAGCATGGCGACCGCGCCAACCACCGGCAGGCTGCGATAGCCATAGCCGGCATTGAGCATGGCCGCGCCGAGCGATGCGGCGAGCGCGATGCCGACATTGAAGCCCGACGGAATGAGCGACGAGGCAAGATTGGAGGCATCCGCGGTCCAGGTCAGTATCCGGGTCTGGATCGGCGTGCCGATGGCGAAGTTGAGGCCGCCCCAGACGAAGATCGCTATCACCATCGGCAGTGGGTAAGAACTGACGGCATAGATCAAGGCGAGCATCACCGCCTGCAGGAAAAGCATGGCGATGAGCGACGGCATCAGCTTCCAGTCGGCGAGCCGCCCGCCGACGAAGACGCCGATCGTTGCGCCGACCCCGTTCAGCAAGAGCACCCAAGGTATCCATTTCTCGTCGAGGCCTGTGACCTCAAGCAGCGTCGGCGTGATATAGGTGAACAGGCCGAACTGGCCGATCATCAGCATCAGCATGATAATGAGCGAGGTCCAGACCTGCTGACGTGCGAGCACGCGGACCTCGCTTCCAAGGCTCACTGACGGGCTCGACGATCCCGTCTTGCGCGGCAGCAGGGCGCCGATTGCCGCGAAGGCCACCACACCGAGCGCGCACATCACCCAGAATGTTGCACGCCATCCCCAGATGTTGCCGATTGCCGTGCCGGCCGGAACGCCGATGACGTTCGATACGGTGAGGCCGGACAGGATCAGCGCCACCGCCATGCCGCGCTGGTCTTCGCGCACGAGGCCGACGGCCACCACCATGGCAACGCCGAAATAGGCGCCATGCGCCACGGCCACCGCTATCCGCAACAGCAGCATAGAGGCGAAGTCGGGCGCCAGCGCGCAGGCGGCCTGGCCGATGGTGAAGGCTGCAGTCAGTCCAAGCAGCAGGGCCTTGCGGGAGAACCTTTTGGTGGCGAGCGCCAGCAGCGGGCCGCCGACTGCAATGCCGCCGGCATAGCCGGAAACGAGATAGCCGGCGGTCGGAATCGCGACGGCAAGGCCATCCGCCACCTGCGGCAGCACGCCGGCGATGACGAATTCGGTGGTGCCGAAGGCGAAGGCAGCTATGAACAGGGCAATGAGGGGCAGCATGGCGCGAAGGAGATCCTCGGACAAGCTGGCCTCAAACCACGGATGCGGGCAGCGGGCAATCCAGAAATTGGCGACGCCGCTTTAGCTTTTCTTGATCGCCGGTCTGGCGCCCGCCACGGAGGCAAGAGCTAGGCGGCTGCCTTCCTCCCGTAAGGAATTTTCAGCCACGCCCGTTCGTGAAGATAATAGAGCAGCGACTTGGTGACGACCTCGGTCAGGCCGATGGCCGCGGCGAGCTTGATGCTTCCGGTCACGACGAGCGAGATGATCATCGTGTCGATGGTGCCGGTGACGCGCCAGGAAAGCGCCTTGGCGAAGCTGCGAGAATGGGTGTCCATCGACTTTCCTCCCGGTAGATATGGGACGATCCTTTAGCCGACAGACGGGAAAACGCGCAAAGATAATTTTTGCGCATT
Source organism: Mesorhizobium sp. M0136 (assembly GCF_040322515.1). Lineage (NCBI taxonomy): Bacteria > Pseudomonadati > Pseudomonadota > Alphaproteobacteria > Hyphomicrobiales > Phyllobacteriaceae > Mesorhizobium > Mesorhizobium sp. M0136. The sequence continues at coordinate 117,558 of NZ_JAMYTP010000006.1, read as the reverse complement.
AGCCCACAGCAATTTTTATAGGCGATGTTCTGAAGCTACCTGGCCTGTGGACGCAATCTATCCAGCCTTCAGCCGCGAACCGGTGAGCAGACCGCGCTCCTCAAGCACGGGATAGGCCATCGAGGCGAGCAGCGAGTTGATCTGCTTGAGGTCGCGAATGGTGTCGAGATGGATGGAACTGGTCTCGACGCTCTTGGCGGTGCCGTCGCGCAGCCGCACGAAATGGCTCTGGCTGGTTTCCTTCTCGCGGTCGCGCAGCCGGTCCTTTTCCAGCACCAACTGGCGAGCGGTCTCCGGATCGCGGGACACCAGCACGTTGAAGGCAAGCCTGGCGTTGGCAAGCACCAAGGCATGGAAGGCGCAAAGCTCACGCCATCCTTCCGGCGTGAACTCCAGCCCGCGCTCGAATTTCTTCTTCACGTGGACCAGCATGTTGCGCACAATGATGTCGCCGACCTGCTCCAGCTTGACGCAGGCGCCGATCAGCTCCTGGCAACGCAGGGCCTCGTCCTCGCTCAGCGGGTTCTTGGTGACCCTGGCCAGATAGAGCTTGATTGCCGCGTGCTTTCTGTCGACACGGTCGTCGAGTGCGGCCAGCGCGCCAATCTTGTCGGCATCGGCGCTCTCATAGAGCTCAATGATCCGTTTCAGCATGATCTCGACCGTCTCGCAGACCCGCACCACCTCGCGGGTGGCGTTGGCTAATGCCTGGCTCGGCACGTCGAGCGCACTTTCGTTGAGCGCGGAAAGCTCAACGACGTCGAGCGCGTTGGCGGGCTGCGGCTTGGTGCCCAGCGCCACGATCTTTTCCGAGGCGCGATAGACCAGGCGCGCCAGCGGCACGCCGGCGATCAGGATCAAGATGTTGAAGGCGATGTGGGCATTGACGATCTGCTCGGGCACGGTGCTGCCCAAGAAGGCGACCGGCGGCTTGAACGTCAGGAACAGGATCAGCATGATCAGCGAACCCATGCCGCGCATCAGGAGATTCCCGATCGGCACGATGCGAACGCCGGGCTCTGCGTTGCGGGTTAGAAGCGGCGCGATGATCGAAGAGCCGAGATTGACGCCGAGCACCAGCACGATGCCGAGTTCGGGCGGGATGAAACCGCGGCCGGCGAGCGTCACCATCAGCAGCACCGCGGCAATCGAGGAATGGAACAGCCAGGTGACCAACGCTGCCAGAAGATAGGCGGTGACCGGATCGCCGGAGAAGTAATCGACGATGAGCGGCATCAGCGTGCTCTGGCGGAGCGGCTCCGACGCCTGGCCGATCATCTCCAGCGACAGAAGCAGCAGGCCGATGCCGACCAGGATGCGGCCGAACTGGCGCCAGTCGCGCCGCTCGGTGGCCATGAACATGACGGTGCCGGCGACCAGGCAGACCGGCACCAGCAGCGACAGATCAAAGGTAAGCAGCTTGACCACCAGCGCCGAGCCGATCTCGGCGCCGCGCACCGCAAGCTGGCCCGACATGCCGCTGACGATGCCGGAGCCGGCGAATGAGCCGACCAGCAAGGTGACGGCGGTCGAGCTTTGCAGTGCGACCGCCAGGCCGCAGCCGGCCAGAACCGCCATGAACGGATTGCGCATGGTGGCGCGCAGTTTGTGGCGCAGCACATCGCCGTAGGCGCGCTCGACGCCGGTTTTCACCAGACGGGTGGCAAACAGCATCAGTGCCACCGCACCGGCAAGGTGCAGCAAGACGACCGAGCCACTCATGCCAGGCCCCGCAACGCGACAAGTGCCAGCGACGCGGGCGCGGTGAAGTCAAAGGGGCAAAAGTGGGCGCGAATCGTGGACATTGCAGGGGTTGATACTACTCCGACTTATTTTAGCCGAATAATAAATTTTGCCCGGTTCGGACGCGTGTTGCCACACGACGGGGCGTGTCGGAAATGGATGGCTGACAAAATGGTTGCATAGCCTGCGGGGTTGCGGAGGGTCATGCGTCCATTCTCGAACGGTCACTTTAAAGGTATCGCTGAATTAGTCGTTCTAAATGTAAGAAATCATTACAAAAACGTAATCTATGCATTCAGTTTCGGTTCATCCTTCCGGCTCTATTCCGGAGGCATCGACAACCAAGGACTACCCGCCATGAAACGTATCATTCTTTCCGCCATTGCCTTCTCGATGCTGGCTGCAACCGCCTTGCAGGGCCAGGCTGCACCCCTGAACACACCAAACGCGCCGCAGTCGAACTACAGCCAGGTCGACTGGCAGAAGCCCGGCAGGCATGTGAACAAGCATGTCGACGTGACCAAGCGCGTTGTAGTGAAGAAGACGAAGATCGTGGTGAGGCGCAGCCATTGGCGCAACGGCCAGAGATATTCGAGCTGGAAGCGTCATCAGCCGATTCGCGATTATCGCCACTATGGCCTGCGCCGTCCGGGTCCCGGCCAGGAGTGGATCCGGGTCGGTAACGACTATCTGCTGGTCAGCGTTCTCTCCGGCCTGATCTTCGGTGCCATCGCCGCGCAGTGAGCGCGGAACGGCTGATCGGCGCTGCGCCGGTTTAGACCACGAAGGCGGTCCGCGGGCCGCCTTCTCTTTTTGACCTGTGAAAACCGGGTATGGTCGCCATTAGGAGTCGTCGGGCTTCGCCCGTGTGATTATATGAAGGCCAAACGAGCTGTCCCCATGCGCTTTCCGCCTGCTTTCCTCGACGAGATACGCGACCGCGTACCGATTTCTTCGGTGATCGGCCAGCGCGTCGCGTGGGACAGGAAGAAGACCAACGCGCCGCGTGGCGATTATTGGGCGTGCTGTCCGTTCCATGGCGAGAAGAGCCCGTCCTTCCATTGCGAGGACAAGAAGGGCCGTTATCACTGTTTCGGCTGCTCGGTTTCGGGCGACCATTTCAAGTTTTTGACCGAACTCGATGGGATGAGCTTTCCCGAGGCCGTCGAGAAGATCGCCGACATGGCCGGCGTGCCGATGCCGGTTCGCGATGCCGATGAGGAACGGCGCGAAAAGGAACGCGCCAGCCTGACCGATGTCATGGAGATGGCGACGGTGTTCTTCCAGGAACGGCTGCAGGGACCGGAAGGGGCAAAGGCCCGCGCCTACCTGCGCGACCGGGGGCTGACACCGGCGACGCAGCAGTCTTTCCGCCTCGGCTATGCCCCTGACAGCCGCAACGCGCTGAAGGAGCACCTTGCCGCCAAGGGCGTCCCCAAGGCCGACATAGAGGCGTGCGGGCTGGTGCGACATGGCGACGACGTGCCGGTCTCCTATGATTGGTTTCGCGACCGCATCATGTTCCCGATCCCGGATTCCAGGGGCAAGATCATCGCCTTCGGCGGGCGGGCACTGGCGCCGGATGCGCTGGCCAAATACATGAACTCGCCCGACACGGAGCTCTTCCACAAGGGCAACGTGCTCTACAATTTCGCCCGTGCGCGCCAAGCGCTCGGAAAGGGAGCGCTGGCCAAGGGCGGCACGGTCATTGCCGTAGAGGGCTACATGGATGTGATCGCGCTGGCGCAGGCCGGCTTCGAGAACGTGGTGGCGCCGCTCGGCACCGCATTGACTGAAAACCAGCTCGAACTTCTGTGGCGCATGGCCGGCGAGCCGGTGCTGTGCTTCGACGGCGACCAGGCCGGGCTGAAGGCAGCATGGCGCGCCGCCGACATGGCGCTGCCGGCGGTCCAGGCGGGCCGCTCCGTGCGGTTCGCCCTGCTGCCGGAGGGCAAGGATCCCGACGATCTGGTCAAGGGTGACGGACCGGATGCGTTCCGCGCCGTGCTTTCCGAGGCGCGGCCGCTGGCCGACCTCTTGTGGATGCGCGAGACCGCCGGCGGCATCTTCGATACGCCGGAACGGCGGGCGGAGCTCGAAAAGACGCTCCGCGAACTGACCAGCCGCATCCGCGACGAGAGCCTTCGCTATCACTACCAACAGGAAATGCGCGAGCGCGTGCAGAGCTTCTTCGGTGCCCAGCGCGGACGCCAGGGACGTCAGGACGGACGGCCCGGTGAGCGCTTCCCGGGCAGGGTCTCAGCACCCGGCGGACAGTTTGCACGTGGCGGCGGTGCCGGTGGGCGCACCGCGATCACCGAAAGCCTCGGCCGCTCGGCGCTGGTCAAACGCGGCGGCGAGGGCATGTCGGTGCGCGAGGCGACGATCATTGCGGCCCTCGTCAACCATCCCGTGCTGATCGACGAGAATTTCGCCCATGTCGAGTTCCTCGATCTCGCCAATTCCGATCTGAAGCGGCTGCATGCGGCCATCCTCGACGCCATGGCGCACGATATGGCCAACAACCGCGAGGCTGTAATCGCGACGATCGAGCGGGCCGGCTGCGGTGAGATCTGGCGGCGCGCGGTGGCGCTGATCAAACGTGCGCGGCAATGGCCGGCGCTGGAAACGGCAGCACTCGACGATGCTCGTGATGCGTTCAGCCAAGCTCTCCACTTGCAGCGCAGCGCGCGCACCTTACATAAGGAGCTGAAGCAGGCGGAAGCAGCGCTCGCCAGCGATCCCACGGACGAAAATTACCGGCACCTGGTCGAAATCCAGGCGCAATTTCGTGATGTGCAGGCAACGGAAGCGCTGATCGAAGGGTTTGGCGTATCGTCGGGCAGAGCTGGGCGCGTTTAGATCGAAGCCTCCAGAAGACTGAAATGTAAGGACGTGCTTGCGCGTTGAATCAAGCGTGCGGTGCTCTAAGTCGGGTAATTGATTCGCTTTTTTCATGCGAATCATGCGAGAGGCGCTTGACCTTCCGGCAGAATGGCGGAATCAGGTCGATTCGAAACGTTAACCCGCCCCGGCATCGACGGGAATGCAGCGATGTAAGGTACTGATCACTGGACAGGCAGTCTGCTTGCCACAGATATCAGGGTTAATCTGGACTTAACGAGAGATGCAGTTACTGGCCCGGTAAAGCGCGTTCTGGAAGGAGCGCATCCAATTTGACCGGACCGGCAGCTTACGCGGCTTTGATACTCAGCCGCTTGGAGAAAATAAAGACTATGGCGACAAAGGAAAAGGAAGAAGTCGAGACCGAACGCGAGGCCGCGACCGATGGCCCTCTGCTCGACCTTTCCGACGATGCTGTCAAGAAGATGATCAAGGCCGCCAAGAAGCGCGGCTATGTCACCATGGACGAGCTGAATTCGGTGCTGCCCTCGGAGGAAGTGACCTCCGAGCAGATCGAGGACACGATGGCCATGCTTTCCGACATGGGCATCAACGTGGTCGAGGACGACGAGCAGGGCGAGGAGCCCGAAGCCGCCGATACTGCCGCTGACGCCGAGGAAGACGCGAACGAACTCGCCGAGCAGACCGGCACCGCCGTCGCCGCCACCACGACCAAGAAAGAGCCGACCGACCGCACCGACGATCCGGTCCGCATGTATCTGCGCGAGATGGGCTCAGTCGAGCTTCTGTCGCGCGAGGGCGAAATCGCGATCGCCAAGCGCATCGAGGCCGGCCGCGAGACGATGATCGCGGGCCTGTGCGAAAGCCCGCTGACCTTCCAGGCCATCATCATCTGGCGTGACGAGCTCAACGAATCGAAGATCCTGCTGCGCGAGATCATCGACCTCGAGGCGACCTATGCCGGGCCGGAGGCCAAGCAGGCGCCGGTTGTCGAGCGTATCGAGGAAGCCAAGACCGAGGAAAAGTCGCGCCGTTCGCGCGAGGACGAGGACGACATCACCAACGTCGGCGGCGACACCCGTGGCCTGGTGGACGATGACGAGGAAGACGATGACGAGGCGAGCCTGTCGCTTGCGGCGATGGAAGCCGAACTGCGCCCGCAGGTGATGGAGACGCTCGACGTCATTGCCGACACCTACAAGAAACTGCGCAAGCTGCAGGACCAGCAGGTCGAGAACCGGCTGGCTGCCGCCGGCACGCTGTCGCCCAGTCAGGACCGCCGGCTGAAGGAATTGAAGGACCAACTGATCAAGGCGGTGAAGTCGCTGTCCTTGAACACGGCGCGCATCGAGGCGCTGGTCGAGCAGCTCTACGACATCAACAAGCGCCTAGTGCAGAACGAAGGCAAGCTGCTCAGGCTGGCCGAAAGCTATGGTGTGCGCCGCGAGGAATTCCTCAAAGAATATCAGGGCTCGGAGCTCGATCCGAACTGGACCCGCTCGATCGGCAATTTGACTTCGCGCGGCTGGAAGGAATTCACCAAGAACGAGAAGGACGCCATCCGCGACCTGCGCGCCGAGATCCAGAACCTCGCCACCGAGACGGCGATTTCGATCCAGGAATTCCGCAAGATCGTCAACCAGGTGCAGAAGGGCGAGCGCGAAGCCGCGATCGCCAAGAAGGAAATGGTCGAGGCCAATCTGCGCCTCGTCATTTCCATCGCCAAGAAATACACCAATCGCGGCCTGCAGTTCCTCGATCTGATCCAGGAGGGCAATATCGGCCTGATGAAGGCGGTCGACAAATTCGAATACCGCCGCGGCTACAAGTTCTCGACCTACGCGACGTGGTGGATCCGGCAGGCGATCACCCGTTCTATCGCCGACCAGGCGCGCACCATCCGCATTCCGGTGCACATGATCGAAACGATCAACAAAATCGTGCGCACCTCGCGCCAGATGCTGCATGAGATCGGCCGTGAGCCGACGCCGGAAGAGCTGGCGGAAAAGCTCGCCATGCCGCTGGAAAAAGTGCGCAAGGTGCTGAAGATCGCCAAGGAGCCGATCTCGCTCGAAACGCCGGTCGGCGACGAGGAGGATTCGCATCTGGGCGACTTCATCGAGGACAAGATGGCGATCCTGCCGATTGACGCGGCGATCCAGGCCAATTTGCGCGAGACGACGACGCGTGTATTGGCCTCGCTGACGCCGCGCGAAGAGCGCGTGCTCAGAATGCGCTTCGGCATCGGCATGAACACCGACCACACGCTTGAAGAGGTCGGCCAGCAATTCTCGGTCACCCGCGAGCGCATCCGCCAGATCGAAGCCAAGGCGCTGCGCAAGCTCAAACACCCGAGCCGGTCGCGCAAGCTGCGGAGCTTTCTGGATAGTTAGGCTAGTTTGCGTGGAGAATGCAGGAGTGAGATGGCCGTTGCGCCGCTGGCTTCTGCGTACTTTTATATTCTGTCTGGTTGGCCTTACCATTCAAACATGCGCTCTACTTGGAGCCATGATCTTCGGCTATTCCTTTGTGCCGTCGCAAATCTATGTCAGCGGCCACGATTTTATAGCGAAATCGGTAGCGATACCCGGTGGCTGCTTGATATTCGTTCTTTGCTGCCGAAAGTTCGCAAACGACTTTCAAGCCTGGGACGCATCCGCCAAGACCCTCATTCTTTCCGGTTTCGGCGTTCTTTTGTTGCCTTTCATTTTCGGGATTGTTGTCCGTGCAACGGTCCTAACCGCATACCCGCTTTGGGCCGCGGCACTGATGGGGAAGGATACGAAACTCGAATTTTCCGTCGATCACGTAGGGGGGCCGTCGTTTCGCTGTCCAAATAGAGTCGATCTGGCGCGCATGCCAACAATGACCGGTACTCTATGCGGTGTCCCTGACGACTTTCGTAAGACACTTCATCAGGGCATTCGGGTGATGTTGACCGGGCGCGGCACGGCTGACGGGCTTTTTGCGGCGGAAATTGATGTTGTTCAATAACTATAATTTCCACAGGGATTGTCCGTAGTGACAGCCGGATGAAAGCGGTTGACATTTGCATGATAGGGCAATGTCCATTGACTGTTCACCGCAGTCATAGTCCTCTCCTCTCCGGGCGGCTGCATGAGATCGGCCGTGAGCCGACGCCGGAAGAGCTGGCGGAAAAGCTCGCCATGCCGCTGGAAAAGTGCGCAAGGTGCTGAAGATCGCCAAGGAGCCGATCTCGCTCGAAACGCCGGTCGGCGACGAGGAGGATTCGCATCTGGGCGACTTCATCGAGGACAAGATGGCGATCCTGCCGATTGACGCGGCGATCCAGGCCAATTTGCGCGAGACGACGACGCGTGTATTGGCCTCGCTGACGCCGCGCGAAGAGCGGTGCTCAGAATGCGCTTCGGCATCGGCATGAACACCGACCACACGCTTGAAGAGGTCGGCCAGCAATTCTCGGTCACCCGCGAGCGCATCCGCCAGATCGAAGCCAAGGCGCTGCGCAAGCTCAAACACCCGAGCCGGTCGCGCAAGCTCAGAAGCTTCCTCGACAGCTGAGGCCGGGTGACGGATAAGCAGTTTCAAGGGCGCCGGTGGCGCCCTTTTCCGTTTGGGCACAGGCGATCACGATTGAACGCGCCGCTCTTGCGGGTCGTGCCCTACGGGAGGATAATTCCGCGACGGACGCATTCTCTGGGCGACAAACCCGGATGCCCGCCCCGGCGGTTGGACGCCGTGCTCCGTGGCACCGGAGGGAGGTGTGCCATGACAACTTACATCGTGCTGATCAACTGGACGGAGCAAGGCGCCAAAAACGTGCGCGAATCGCCGAAACGGCTCGATGCCGCCAAGAAGCTGCTGGGAGACATGGGCGGGTCCTTCAAGGCATTTTATCTCACCATGGGGGATTGCGACATGGTGGCCGTGCTCGAAGCGCCCGACGATGCCGTCCTGGCTCGTTTCTCGCTGATGCTGGCGACGGCCGGAAACGTCAGGACGCGGACACTCAAGGCTTTCCCGGAGGATGCCTATCGCGAGATCATCACCTCGCTCGGGTAAGTTGCGCTCCAGGACTAGCCGGCCATTCCGCGGCTGTCGTGTTGCGTTGCGGCGCAATGGCGTTTGCCGGATAGTCGGTGCGTCCCTCTGGTGCCGTTTCGAAACATGAGCAAGCCTCTGCTGACCGTCTGGTATAATACGCGCTGTCCGGTCTGTGATGCCGGCATCAGCCGGCAGAAGCGGCGGCTGGTCGAGGCGGTCAAGGCCGGGCGGATCGAATTTCGCGACATCAATGCCGAACCGACGGCGTTGGCCCGCTACGGCATAAGGCTGGAGGATATCCGGCGTCGGCTGCATGCGACCGACGCCGGTGTCAAATTGCTGGTCGGCGCCGATGTTGCCGTTGCGGTGTGGCTGATAACGCCGGGCGAGGGCTGGTTGGCGACGCTGTTCGGCAATCCGGCCGCACTGCCGTTGACGCGCTATGCCTATGATCGTTTCGCCGATCTGCTCTATGCCTGGAACCGGCGCAAAGGCCGCTGGTAACGGGTATCCATTCCTCTCGCACCGCCCGAGAAAGTTTCGAGCCTTTCGCATGCTCCGCTATCAAGCCGCGGGGTCGCGAAGCCAGCCAACGATGCGGCGCACCGCAGGCAGCACCGGCAGCAGCGTCGGAGGCAGCTTTCTGCGCGAGGTTTTCACAATCATCTGGGATTTTCGCTGAAGCATCCGGTTCGTCGCCTTGGCATCCATTCGCCGGTCTTCGGCGTAACTGCCCGGAACGGGGGCGTTGCTTCACGTTAGACGCCTGGGGAGTGGCCTTCGGCCCCTAGCGCGCTTCCTAACCGCCCTTGCCGGCGAAAACCAATCCTGCTGGCGCTATCTTCAGATACATCGTAAGATATATCTTGACTCCGTCGCTGCGAATACGTAGTTGAGATATATCTTAAGACATAACTCAAGGAGCAGACAATGCACAAAGACAATCATTTCGGGCGTCATCGTTTTGGCGAACACGCCGAGCGCGTTTTCATGCATATGGCCGGCAAGTTCGGCGGACGCGGCGGCGGCTTCGGCCCGTTCGGGCATGGCATGAGAGGCGGACGCGGCGGGCCGGGCGACATGTTCCGCGCCGGGCGCATGCTGGCCGACGGCGACCTCAAGCTGATCACGCTGTCGCTTCTGGCCGAGGCGCCGCGGCACGGCTACGACATCATCAAGGCGCTGGAGGAGCGCACCAGCGGCTTCTACAGCCCGAGCCCCGGCGTGGTCTACCCGACACTGACCTTCCTGGAAGAGGCCGGCTACGCCGTTTCTGCGGCGGACGGCAACAAGAAGGTGTTTTCAATCACCGAGGCTGGGCAGGCGCACCTCAACCAAAATCGCGAGATGATCGACCACGTGCTCGAACATCTCGAGCGCTTCGGCCGCAAGATGGCTAAGGCGCGCGACTGGTTCGGCTGGAACGATGACGGCGACGGTGGCCGGCGCGGCCGCGGCCGCTCGGAAAAGCGCGACGAGTTTCGCGCCGTGCGCCACCGGCTGCGCGCCGCGCTCGGCGAAATCGTCGATGCGCCTGAAGCAAAGCAGGCCGAGGCAATCAGCATATTGGAAGCTGCCGCAGAGGCCTTGGAAGCGTTGTCGCGCGACTGACCTCTGAGTGCCAAGCCAGCTGCGGCCCTTGCCCGCTCGGCCTAGGACCGGTACTGAAAATCATCCTGCACCGCGCTATGTGGTGCAGGATGATTGCCGTTGGAGGATACCCCATGTCTTTTCTGAAGCGTCTTTTTGGCGGAGGCAACGAAGCCGCCGAGCCAAAGACAGCGGCGCCGGCAAAGCAGATCGAGCACAAGGGCTTTTTGATCAGCGCCACGCCCTACAAGGCCGAGGGCCAGTACCAGACCTGCGGCGTGGTTTCGAAGGAGATCGACGGCGTGATGAAGGAGCACAAATTCATCCGCGCCGACCGCTTTGCCGGGCTTGACGACGCTGTCGACATCTCGATCAAAAAGGGCATCCAACTGGTCGACGAGCAAGGCGAAAAGATCTTCGGGTAGATCGGCTACCACAGCCTTGGGTCGATTGGCCCGCTTTCTAACGCCAGCACGGCGAAGACACACTCGTGAACCCGGCGTAGCGGCTGCTTGGCGACAAATCGCGTCAGTGCTTCGTGGCCAAGTGCGAACTCCCGGAGCGCCAGGCTGCGCTTGCCGGCCAGGCCGCGTTCTCGGAGGCGGACGAGATTGTTGGGCGCGTCATATTCGGGACCATAGATGATGCGCAAATATTCCGGGCCGCGGACCTTCAGCGCCGGCTGGATGAGCCCCTTCTTGCCAGGGCTGACGAATAACCAATGGCAGTTGTGTGGCCCACCACAATAGGTTGTCGCCAACGAGTACAAGGGCAGGCGCCAGGCGCCTGCCCTTGTACAATTCAGACGATGCTGACGCTCTACGCCGCGGTGGCCACGCGCTCGGCACTACCGTTCGCGGCCGCAATGGCGTCGACCTTGGCCGACGCCTTGGCCAGCGCTGCTGCCACCGCATCGGCGCCCATCCCGACTCCTTCGATGCGGATGACCTCGACATCGTTCATGCCGAGAAAGCCGAGTACGCTGCGCAGGTAGGGAATGGCGTGATCGAACTGCACGGCCGCACCTTCGGAATAGATGCCGCCCGAAGCCAGCACGATATAGACCTTCTTGCCGGTGACGAGGCCCTTGGGGCCGTTCTCGCCATAGGCAAAGCTCTTGCCGGAACGGGCAATGTGATCGACCCAGGACTTCAGCGTCGAAGAGATGTTGAAGTTGATGAAGCCGGTGGCGAGAATGACGGTCTCGGCCGCAAACAGCTCGTCCAGCACCGTGTCGGAAACGCCGACGACCTCAGCCTGGCGCTGGCTGCGCGCTTCGACCGGCATATATATGCCGGTCGAATAGTCGGGGTCGATATGCGGCAGCGGGTTGGCTACCAGGTCGCGGGCGACAAGCCTGGCCGAGGGATTGGCGGCAAGCAGCTTCTCGGCGAGTTCGGTGGCGATGCGGGTCGAGTGCGAGGCGGCGCCGCGTGGGCTGGATGTGACAAGAAGGATCGACATGATGGGTCTCCAGGGTTGGACTTAAAATCTCCCGGCAAATATGTGTGCGCAGACCCATTTGAAAAACTGGTATATTTTGTATATGATCCATCTAAATTGTGGATTGAACGATGCAACCGAACCCGACGCTTGACCAACTGCAGATACTGGTTGCGGTGGCCGAGACCGGCAGCTTCTCGGCCGCCGGCCGCAAATTGAATCGCGCGCAATCGGTGATCAGCTACGCTATCGCCAACCTCGAAGCGCAGCTCGGGCTGAAGCTGTTCGAGCGCGAGGGCACGCGTGAACCGCAACTGACCGATGTCGGCAAGGCGACGCTGGAAGATGCGCGACGCATGGTCGGCGTGCTGCAACGCATCCGCTCGCGTGTCGACGGATACCGGCAGGGATTGGAGGCGGAAGTTACGCTGTCGGTCGACGTGACACTGCCGTCGCCGGTGCTGGTTCGGGTGCTAAAGGCATTCGAGGCGCAGTTCCCGGCAGTGACGCTGCGTCTGCATATCGGCTCGCTTGGCCTGATCCTCGATCATGTTGTCGGCGGACAGGCCGATCTCGGCATCGGGGGGCTTCTGGGTGAGACGGACGTGAATCTGCTTCGCATCGGCTTCATCTCCCTGGTGCCAGCTGCAGCGCCTGAACACCCGCTGGCGCTGCTGCCGAGACCAGTGGCGCTAGAGGATGTCCGCGAACACATCCAGCTGGTCGTCTCGGACCAGTCCGAGCGTACGCGCGGGCGTGACTATGGCGTCTTCGCCTACCGCACCTGGCGGCTGACGGATGTGCGCACCAAGCACGTGCTGATGCGCGAGGGGCTGGGCTGGGGCGGGCTGCCGCGCTGGCTGATTGCCGATGATCTGGCGAACGGCCGGCTCGTCGAACTCGACCTCGAGCCTTACAGCGAAGTCCGCTCGCCGCTCTATGCCATGCATCGCGCCGATCGCAGCCCGAAACCGGCGGCCGCCTGGCTGATCGACCAGTTCAAGCGCCAACTCGGCTGTTTCAACGAGTTCGAGCCGGGCGAGGTGCCTGAGGAGGAGCCGGAGACAGGCCGTCGATCAGCGCCATGAGAACGGCGCGATAGTCCTCGATCGAGGCTCCAGCTTCAATGGCGAGCGATGCGCGGTCGAAGGCAGCGGCGAGCAAAGCGGTCAGTGCTTCCACAGGCAATCTCTTCATGGAGTGCGACCGCATCGCGGCGATAAGGCCCTCGCGCAGCGAACGGTTGCCATGGCGATTGTCGATCGCATCCATGGCGGCGCGGCCGAGCACGGCCGGGCCATCAAGCAGCAGGAGTCGAGTTCGGCCGGGGGCACGCATGGCAGCCAGATAGGCATCCGAGCCGGCAATCAGCGCATCGGGGGCAGATAGCGAAGGCGGCGACGCGCGTTCGATCTCTTCCGCGATGGCTTGCGCCTCCTGTTCGACCACAGCGGCAAACAGCGCCTGCTTGTCGGCAAAGTGATGATAGAGCGCGCCGCGCGTTACGCCGGTAGCGGCGACGATCTCGGGTGTGCTGGTCTCGGCATAGGATTTTTCGGTGAACAGTTTTCGCGCCGCGGCGATGAGCTCGGCGCGTGTCGCCTCGGTGCGATCGCGGTTGGAGCGGCGAGCGGATCGTTGTTGCATACATGCAGCCTGTATGTTAATTCCCATTTACATGCAGACTGTATGTTATTCGCCGGGAGAAGGAAAGATGAGGACGACGAGCTATTATCCGGTGCTGATGACGGGCGATGTTGCCGGCACTGCAGCCTTTTATATCGCGCATTTCGGCTTCAAGCCGCTGTTCGAGGCCGACTGGTACGTCCATCTGCGCTCGGCAGAAGATCGTCGCGTCAACCTCGGCATCGTCCAGGGCGATCATGAGACGATCCCGAAGGAGGGGCGGGGCCGCACCTCCGGCCTGCTGATCAATTTCGAGGTCAGGGATGCGGATGCCGTCTATGAGCGGATCACCGCCGCCGGGCTACCGATCCTGCGAACGCTGTGCGACGAACCCTTCGGCCAGCGCCACTTTATCACCAGGGATCCCAACGGCGTGCTGATCGACGTGATCAAGCCGATCCCGCCGAGCACGGAATTCCTAGCGCAATATGCCGATGGCGCGGCGGGCTGAGCGAGACAGCGGCCGCTGGCAGGAACTGTCCGCAGACGCGACGTGAGGGCTTTAGCCGCGTGGCCGGTCACGCCCTTGCGGTTTATACTTAGGGGTTAATCAACCCTGGGCCTTCTCCATGCGTGAAATCTGCCTTGTCCGCGCACCCTCCAACCTTGGCCTCCGCCCGCTCCGGCCGGGGCATATTCCGGGGACCTGGCGCGCGCCGCGGGCTCTTACCGAAGCCGGCTTGGTCGAGATGCTTTCGCCCGCCAAGGTGGTTGATCTTGATCGGCCCGCCTATAGCACCGAGCCACAGCCCGGCACCCGGCTGCGCAACGGCAACGCCATACGCAGCTTCAATCTCGCACTCGCCGAAATCGTTGCCGGCGCGCTGGGACGAGGCGAGTTCCCGTTGGTCGTGGGCGGCGACTGCGCTGTCCTGCTTGGCGCGCTGGCCGCAGCACGGCGATCTGGTCCGGTTGCGCTGATCCATGTCGATGGCCACAGCGATTTCCGCCATCCGGGCAATTACGACGTCAACGCCTCACTCGGCTCGGCCGCCGGCATGGACCTTGCGCTCGCAACCGGACGTGGTGAGCCGTTGCTGACCGACTGGCCCGGCATCGCAAGACCGCTTGTCGCGGACGAACAGGTGATACAGATCGGCGAACGCGAGAACCGCAACGCCAACTTCGCCTGGCCGGACATCCATTCGACCGCGATGACGTTGATCGACGTCTTTGCCGTGCGCGAGCTTGGCGCGGCGAAGGTCCTGGACAAGACCTGGAGCACGTTGGCGCGAACCGGCTGGCCCCACTGGGTGCATTTTGACGTCGATGCGCTCGATCAGACAGTCATGCCGGCAGTGGATTCACCGGGCAGCCCCGGCATCGATCCTGACGATCTCGTCGACATTCTCACGGCGCTGGTGGCGGATCCGCGCTGCACCGGAATGGATATGACCATTTTCGATCCGGATCTCGATCCGACCGGCGAATTGGCCGCGCTGCTGGTTTCGCTGCTTGGCCGGATCTATGCGCCGCGATAGAGCCTGCCCATTCCGATAGGTTCGGGATGGGCTCTATCTTGTTTGACCATGATGTTGTCCGAAAAACCGGTTCCCACTTTTTGCTGCGCTGACCTTCGGTTCGGGATCAAGGTCGAGCACTCAGCTTCGCGCCACTGGCATCACCGTGACCTGAGTAATGCCGGAGCGGCGCACCACCGTGCACAGCGTCTCGTGGCCGATGCGCTCGGCGTCGAGCATGCGCACCAGATCGTCGACACCGGTGACCGGGCGGCCGTCGATGGCGGCAATGATGTCGCCTTCCCTGAGGCCGGCCTTGTCCGCCGGGCTGTTCTTTTCGACGGTGCGCAGGCGCACCGCCGTGCGGCTCGATACTTGCGACAAAAGGGCTGCGCGGCGCGGCAGGTTGGTGGTGTCGGCTGAAACGCCGATGAAGGCACGGCGCACGCGGCCGAAGCGGATGATTTCCGAGATGACGAAATTGGCCGTGTTGGAGGCAACCGCGAAGGCGATGCCTTGCGCACCATGGATCATCGCGGTGTTAACGCCTATCACCTCGCCGGCCGAGGACACCAGTGGTCCGCCGGAATTGCCGGGGTTGAGCGCGGCGTCGGTCTGGATGACGTCGTCGATCAGCCGGCCGGTGGAGGCACGCATCGAGCGGCCGAGTGCCGAGACGACGCCAGTGGTGACGGTCCATTCGAAGCCGAGCGGGTTGCCAATGGCAATTGCAATCTGGCCGCGCCTCAAACGCTTGGAATCGCCGAGCGGCGCAACGTCGGCAAAGTCACCGTCGGCGCGCACCAGCGCAATGTCGGTGTCGGGGTCGCGGCCGAGCACGCGGCCTTCCCTGGAAGCGCCGTCCGGCATTGATACGCGCACGCTGCGCGCATCGCCGACGACGTGGAAGTTGGTGACGACCAGCCCGTCCGGCGCGATGACGAAGCCGGAACCATGGCCGCCCGGGCCACCGATGCGCTCGATGCGGCAGACGGCGGGCCCGATGCGGTCGACGGCATCGGCGACCGTCGCCGAATAAGCATCGAGAAGGGCATCGTCATATTGCAATTGCTGAGCGGGCAGGGCCACCTGAGGACTCCGTTTGGAACAAGATGAACAATGCCTATATGTGCGGAGCAGCCGGACCGGCCGCGACCTGACCAGATGGCCAGTCAAATGCTCAACTAGCCGTCAGGCGAGTATCCGCCAACCCCCGCCGGGCGATATCTGGGTCACGAAGAACCCAGGAGACAAATCATGAGCGATTTCAATCTGAGCATGTTATCCGACGCCGTTGCCGACATCGCGGCAGCTGCGGCACCAGCGACGGCCAGCTTCGCGACGCACCACCGGACGTCAACTGCTTTCCACTGGCGGGACGGCTATTTCGTCACTGCCGAGGAGGCGGTCGAGGCCGGCGAGGAGATCGAGCTGACGTTTTCTTCGGGCCAAGCCGTCAAGGCCGAACTGGTCGGCCGCGACCCGTCCACCGGCACGGCCGTTTTGAAACCGGCCGGCGCGCCGAGCGCCCCGTCACTGGTAAAGGCGGAGGCGGTGCGGCCGGGCAATCTGGCAATCATCGCGGGCAATAGTGACGGTACGTCACTCGCCACCTTCGGCACGGTCGGCGAGGTCGGTCCGGCCTGGCGCTCGATGCGGGGCGGCACGATCGACCGGCGCATCAACCTTGCCGTCAATGCCGGCGGCCGTTTCGAGGGCGGCCCTGTGCTCGACGCCAAGGGCGGACTGATCGGTATGCTGCTGTTCGGGCCACGCCGGCGGGCACTGGTCATGCCTTACGAAACGATCGAACGGGCAGTCACGACGCTGCGCGAGAAGGGTCATGTGGCGCGCGGCTATCTTGGCGCCGGCCTGCATCCGGTCCGCAATGGTGATACACAGGGCGCCATGGTGATGAGCCTGGACGATAACGGCCCGGCGAAAGCAGCCGGTCTCAGCCTCGGCGACATCATCGTGTCGTGGAACGCAGAGGCGGTGCATGGCCCGCGCGAGCTGATCCGCAAGCTCGGACCAGACAGTGCCGGTGCCTTGGCGACACTCGGCGTGGTGCGCGGCGGCGAGAATCGTGAGGTTTCCCTGACCATCGGTGAAAAACCACTGAGCTGAGGGATAGATGGTAAGCGGTGAGGTCGCTGGCAGACGGCTGACGGTGCTGATCGCGCTCGCTGACGCCGAGCGCGCACGAAGTCTGTCTGCGGCTCTCGCCGCGACCGATGATCTGCGGCCGGTTCTGGCGGGCGACGTCGACGGGCGCGGGGCGGCGGATGTCGCCATCGTCGATGACCATGGAGTACAAGGCGGTCTCTTCGACGCGGCTATGCCTCGCGTGCTGCTATTATCGCGAGCGGCCCGTGAACGGCCGGCCGATACAGTGTTTGCCGTGCTGCCGGTGCAAGCGGACGAGTTGCTGATCGCCGCCGCCGCGCGGCTGGCGGCGGCGGGCTACCGGATTTCGCGCGACAGCCATGCTCTATCCGATCGGCACGATTTTACCTTCCATGACAGCGACCGGTTCGATGAGGAACCGACTGATGGGCACATCGCCCGGCCAACACTTTCGCCGCGCGAAAGCGAGGTGCTGGCGCTGCTGGCCGAGGGCGCGCCCAACAAGGTTATCGCGCGACGGCTGGACATCTCCGTGCACACGGCGAAGTTCCACGTCGCGGCTATCTTGACCAAGCTCGGTGCCGCCAACCGCACCGATGCGATCGCCATTGCCATGCGGCAGGGCTTGGTGCTGGTCTAGCTCGAATTGTCTCAAGGCCTACGCAGCGTAACCCGCATGCGGTGGGTTGGGCCTTGCGCGGCGGTTCTCAGCCGCGCAAGGATCGTGTCTTTCATGTTGCAGGGAGACGCAACGATGTCGCTCAAGGGAAAGACGCTATTCATCTCCGGCGGGTCGCGCGGCATCGGGCTGGCGATTGCGTTGCGCGCGGCGCGCGACGGCGCCAACGTGACGATCGCGGCCAAGACCGCCGAGCCGCATCCGAAGCTGCCGGGGACGATCCACACGGCGGCGCGAGAGATCGAGCGGGCCGGCGGCAAGGGGCTGCCAGCGCTGTGCGACATCCGTGATGAAGCGCAGGTCGCCGAAGCCGTCGCCAAAACCGTGGAGAGGTTCGGCGGCATCGATATTTGTATCAACAACGCCAGCGCCATCCAACTCACCGGCACGCTGGAGACCGACATGAAACGTTACGACCTGATGCACCAGATCAATACGCGCGGCACTTTTCTCGTCTCCAAAATGTGCATTCCATACTTAAGGTTGGCGGAAAATCCTCACATTTTGAACCTGGCACCGCCGCTCGACATGAAGGCCAAATGGTTCAAGAACCATGTCGCCTATACGATGGCGAAGTTCGGCATGTCGATGTGCACGTTGGGCATGAGCGCCGAGTTCGCCAGCGACGGCATCGCGGTCAATTCGCTATGGCCGATCTCAACCATCGACACGGCGGCGGTGCGCAACCTGCTGGGCGGAGCGACGGTGGCAGCGATGAGCCGTTCGCCCGACATCATGGCCGATGCGGCATACGCCATCCTGGTCAGGCCGTCGCGTGAGGCGACCGGCAATTTCTACATCGACGAAGAAGTGCTGCGTGCCGAGGGCGTCAGCGATTTCTCGACCTATGCGCCGGGCGCGACAGGCCCGCTCGCCGGCGACTTTTTTGTGCCGGACGAGGTGTTCGGCCGGACTGATACCAAAATCAAAGCTATCTACTGACGGAAGCATCTACCTACAGAAGTATCCCTCAAAAGACCGGCACAGACGCGTGCTCACTCCCCGGCTTTCTTGGCTTTGCCCAGGCCCATCAGCCGGTCGATATAAGCAAGCATGAATGCCGAGGCGACGAAGGCCAGATGAATGATGGTCAGCCACATCAGCTGGTCGGTCGTGTAGGAGACCGAGTTCAGGAACACCTGCAAGAGGTGGATCGAGGAGATCGCTACGATTGTCGAGGCGACCTTGACCTTCAGCGAGCCGACATCGATCGTGCCCAGCCAATGCACCTTGCCGTCATTTTCATCGAAGCGGCTGACGAAGTTTTCGTAGCCCGAGATGATCACCATCACCACCAGTGAGGCGACCAGCGCGGCATCGATGAGGCCGAGCATTTTCAGGATGGTGTCGGTGTCATCGAGCGTGAAGGCGACGGGAACGAACTCGAACAGCTTCTTGCCGAAGGACACGGCATAGATGGCAAGTGCCGCGCCCAGTCCGAGATAGAAGGCGACCAGCAGCCAGCGCGAGGCGAGAATGATCGATTCGATGGCAAGTTCGATGCGCTTCATGTGACGGTTCCGGGCTTCTTTGCGGAGCGCCGTATTTCGGGCAGGCTGCGGCGGTTTGCAAGGTCCTAAAAAAACGAAACCCCGCCGGGAGGGGACCGGCGGGGCTCGCGTGTCCCGCTGGAGTCGGGACAGGGCAGGGAAGCCCTGTCCAGAATTTGGGATTGGTAGCCGCGCGTTTCAAGATTGATGACCGCGCGACTCAATGGTTGATCGAATCGCGCGGTTCACATTGCGGTTTATTGGGCGCTGGCCACCGGCGCCACCAGGGGGGTAATCCGGCGGATGGCGACGCGCCGGTTCTCGCGATTGGGTCCCGACGTGTTGACCTTGAGATACTCCTCGCCATAACCCTGCGTCGTCAGGTTCTCCGGCGGGATGCCAAAGGCATTGGTCAGAGCTTCGGCGACCGCCTCGGCGCGGCGGTCGGACAGAGCGAGGTTCGCCTCCGGCGTGCCGACTGCATCGGTATGGCCTTCGATCAGGAAGGTCTCGGCCGGGTTTTTCTTCAGCAGCTTCTCCATGGCGTTGGCAACACCCTCCAGCTTCTGGACCTCGGTGTCGGAAATCGAAGCCGAACCGAACTCGAAGTTGAGCGTATCGAGGTCGATCCGGCGGGCGATGTCACGCACGCGGGCTGAGCGCTTGACCTCGTCGACCGAATAGAGGCGCTGGACCCTCTCCACCGGCGGCCGTTCGAGGAAGGTGTAATAGTCGTCCGGATCCTCGACCTCTTCGGAATCCAGAATGTACTCCTCTTGCGGAATGGCAAGGCGCATCGGCGGCAGGTCGTCGCCCGGGTCGCGCCAGTCTGCATCATCGTCATAGTAGCGCTCGTCGACATAGCTCAGCACATATTCGCGCCCGTCAGGCGCGATGCGTGAACGCTGGATGACGTCGCCGTAGCGGTTGCGGATAGTGACGATCCGGACACCATTGTCACGCTCGACGATTTCCCGCGTGCGATCGCCCGACAGGTCCTCATAATAGACATTCCTGGCGCCGCGGTGCATGCGCGGGGCATCGCTGCTTTCCACGAAGGTCTGGTTGTTGAACTGCAGGATGACGCGGTCGCCGAATTCCCTGACGACGTTGGCGCCCTGCGGGCGCGGACGGCGGCGAACATCCTCGATGTCGGGCGCACGCTCGACGCGCTTGCCTTTTTCCTCGGTCACCGGAACGATCTTTTCAGGCTTGATCTCCTGCTGGGCTGCCTTGTCGTCGGTAGGTGGCGGTCCCTCCTCGATCGGAGCAGGCTTCGGGGCTTCCACCTGGTTCTCGCCCTGCTGGGCTGGCTGGTTGCCCTGCTGCTTACCGGCATTTTGGCCGCGCTCCTTGCCGCCCTTGCGCTTGCGCAAGACATCCTTCTGGCTGTCCAGTATGGGCGCCTCGTTCGGGTTGGCGGCGGCTTCGCCCTGAGCAGGGAGCCCACCCTCGGCGGGTGCTGCCTGTTCGCCAGTCGTCGTGGGCTGCTCACCGGTTGCGGGCTGCTGTTCGCCGGTCACCGGCTCTTCCACAACGGGCTTCTTGCCACGCTTTTTCGCCTGGTTCTCGGGCTGTTCGCCTTGAGCAGGAGCCGCTTGCTTCTCGGTTGGAAGTGGCTCGGCCTGTGGGAGAGGCTCACCGGCGGGGCGTTCCTTCTTGCGCGGCGCCTGTTCGGCCGGTGCCGCCTCGATCTGCTGGTCTTGCTTGTTCTTCCTCTTGCGCGGATTGACTTGCTCGTTGTTGTCGTTCGCGGGTGCAGCCTGCTCGGCCGGCTGTTCGGCAGGCGCGGCCTCCTGCTGTTGCTGGTCGCGCTTCTTTCCCCGCGGCTTGAGCTGCCGCTGATCGTCGTTCGCGGGCGCAACCTGCCTGGCGGGTTGTTCAGCAGGTGCAGCTTCCTGCTGCTGGTCGCGCTTCTTCCTGCGCGGTTTGAGTTGCCGCTGATCGTCGTTCGCAGGCGCGGCCTGCTGGTCAGCCGGAGCGGCTTCGATCTGCTGCTGGTCGCGCTTCTTCCTGCGCGGTTTGAGTTGCTGCTGATCGTCGTTCGCAGGTGCGGCCTGCTGGTCAGCCGGAGCGGCTTCGATCTGCTGCTGCCTCTTCTTCCTTCGTTGATTTCCTTGCTGCTCTTCGCCAGAAGGCGCGAGCTGTTCGGCAGGCGCGGATTCACTCTGTTTTTGCTGCTCGCGCTTGTTCCTGCGCGGCTTCTGCTCGGGCTCGCCCGATTGTTCGGCGGGCGCCGCTTCGGATTGTTTTTGCCGGTCGCGCCTCTTGCCGGGCTTCTGTTCCGGCTCCGACTTTCCGCCTTGAGCGCAAGCGTCGGCCGATTCGCCCTCGGCACAATTCGACTGCGCCGGGATAAACATTGCGCTGTTCCGGGCGGGGCCGAATGCAGCATTGCCTTGCAGCGGGAACGCGCCTAACGGCGCGGACGCCATCAACAGGCCAAGCGCCGTGCCTGCCAGAATCCGTGGTTGGCGTTTCATCATAAACACTCCTTGTGGCGTCCCATCCCTGCCCAAACTTTCGGTAACCATGTTTGGTTCCTGTTTGTAGGTCTTAGCGGTGGCACGGGGCGATTGACCGGCGTTTTGAAGGCGACTTCGTGTCATTCGTATGTTCCTGGCGTATCGTTCGGACGAGGCGCAAGGGTTGCCGTGCTTGACCTTGAGGCGTCCGAGGGCCACATGCCGACAATGGACAAGCCGTTCTGGAAGACCAAGACGCTCGAGGCGATGACCCCGGCCGAGTGGGAATCACTCTGCGACGGCTGCGGCAAATGCTGCCTGTCCAAACTCGAAGACGAGGACACCGGAGAAATCTACTGGACCAGCGTCGGCTGCCGGCTGTTCGACGCTGGAAGCTGCCGCTGTTCCGACTATGCCAACCGGCTGGCGCGTGTTCCGGATTGTGTCGGGCTGACGCCGCAGAATGTGCGCACCATCAGCTGGCTGCCCAAGACTTGCGCTTACCGGCTGGTCGCCGAGGGCCGCGATCTCTATTGGTGGCACAGGCTGGTGTCTGGAAGCGACGAGACCGTGCACGAGGCCGGCATCTCGATGCGGGGCCGGGTCAGCGCCAGCGAGACCGACCTTGCCGAGCCGGACGACTATTTCGACCATATTCTCGCAGACGAGCCATAGGATTTCCTGCGGTAACGAAGACCGGGAACCATGGCAAAAGGGTACGTTCCCCATCTGCCCTGCATAGAACGGTTCCAGAGACGGAGAGACTAACGGCTGGCCCATTCTTGCCGCATGAACGGGGGATGAATGGCCGGTTCGCAAAAAATTCAGACAGGCGGGTGCATTCTCCTCCCATCGGTTCGACGAAAACGAGTTGAAACCCCTCAACAAGGAGAGAAGACAATGTTCAATACCATCAAGACGGTTGCTCTTTCGGCTCTTGTCGGCCTTGGCACGCTTGCTGCCATCCCCGCTCATGCTGACAGCATCTATCTCGGCTTCGGCAACAACCAGGATCCGCGCGTCGGCGTCTATACCGGCGACGAAGATGATGGTTACTATCGCGAACACCGCCGTCATGGCGGCTGGCGCCGGTCCTGTTCGCCGGAGCGTGCCATCGACAAGGCCGAACGCATGGGCCTGCACCGCGCCCGCATCATCGACATCAACCGCCGCACGGTCAAGGTCGCCGGCCGCCAGTATGGCGACCGTGTCGTGATCGTATTTGCCAACGAGCGCGGCTGTCCGATTATCTATCGCTAAGGTCTTCGGGCGTGCGGCCGGTTGACTTGCAGCCGGTAGAGTAGCGGAGCCCTTTCCGCCAGGACGGAAAGCGCGGCTCAAAAACCCGGAGGATCGATCCTCCGGGGTTTTGCATGTGCAAGCGATGATCATTTCAATTCGAAAGTCACCGTCACCTGTGCGGTATAGGAATTCTCGCCGGCTTGCACCGGGACCGACGCGCCAGCGGCATCGAATGCCTTGGCGTTGATCGGCATCGGCGGTGGTGCGAAATTCTGGTCGGTGATTTCCAGGACCCGGCCGATGCCGACGCCGGCCGCTTCGGCCAGCGTCTTGGCCTTGGCCATGGCATTGGCGACGGCCTTCTTGCGCGCCTCGGTGACGGCTGCCGCCGGATCGTCATTGGAGAAGGAGATGCCGCCGCCCTGGTTGACGCCGAGCGACACCGCCTTGTCGAGAATGTCGCCGGTCTTGTCGATGTCGCGGATGCGCACCGACAGCGTGTTGGTCACCTGATAGGCGACAAGCTCGGCCTCCTGGCTGCCGTCGGGCTTGTTGGTGTAGTTATAGCGCGGGTTGATCTGGATGCCCGCGGTCTGCAGGTCGCGCTCCTTGATGCCGGATGATTTCATTGCAGCGATCACCGCGGCCATGGCGTCGTTATTGGCATCGAGCGCTGCACGTGCCGTCTTGGCTTCACGCATGACGCTGAGCGTCAGCAGAGCCAGATCGGGTGCTATCGCCGCCTCGCCTTCACCGGTGACGACGATACGCGGCGGCGGTGGCGAATCGGCGGCGGCCGCGATCGCCGGAAATGCGACTGCGGCGGCAATCGCCAGGGGCAAAATACGTCTGGTCATAAAATCTCCTCGATCTGCGATCCCAAGGCAGCCGAGTAGGCCGCGTCCAATGGGCGACGTGCAATAGGTTATCAATATGGGCTGATTTGGGCGATCTCTGCCAGCCCCCTTGGAGCGCCTGCTTGGATAGCTTCGGAAAGCCTTGTGCGGTTCAGGGAAAAACACTAATCCAGCACCGTGGGGCCTGTAGCTCAATGGTTAGAGCCGGCGGCTCATAACCGCTTGGTTGGGGGTTCGAGTCCCTCCGGGCCCACCATTGGCTTTTGTGGCCGTTGATTTAATTGGATTTTTTGGCCATTTTTGTCCCACCTCTTTCAACCCCCTCAGAAAGTGGGACAATTTTGTTCTCTTTTCGATCGATAACCAGCAGGTATTTCGCCGCTCTCGCTACCTTCCGGCGACGCGCTTTCTTGATGTAGTGGTCGGGCTGCTGGTACGTAGTCCACCCATATATCGCCTTCAGCTGCTCGTGCGTCGCGCCGTTCTCAGCGGCGATCGTCGCGCCGGCCTTGCGAATTCCATGAGCACTGCAGTGCGGCAGCTCAGCTTGATCACACCACTGGCGCATCTTGTTGCCCAGACCGTTCTCCGAGAACGGGCGACCATACTCATTGACCAGGAAGGTCATCTGGTCGGAGGGCGTGTGCTCAAGTTCCGCCTCTAGTTCGGGCAGAAGCGGGAGCTCCACCAACACCGCATCCTTGTTACGACTGGTCTTCCCAGGCTTAATTCTGATCCACTTCTCCCACTGCTCGGTCTCCTCGTTGTAGACGAGCGTGATGTGCTGTCGACCGAAGATCGCGACGTCGGACAACCGCAGGCCAGTAAACATGAAGATCGAGAGCGCACGTCTGGCTGCGGTACCCAGCGGATGCCGCTTCTCATATTGAACGATCTCCGACACGTCCCATGGGTGCCAGCCGTCGCCGCTCTTTAGCCGTCTGATGCCGCGGGCGGGATTGGAGTCGACGCCCGGAATCTCTGTGTCCTTTGCCCACTCAAACATCGCGCTGATGGCTTTTACGATATTGTTTGCCGCGCCAAGGGCGTCGAGCCTGGTGTCCCTGATCTCCTTAACATGAGACCGTTTCATACCGGCGAATGGCAGAGATCCCTTGGTGGGATACTGAGGATCCGGGTCACCTTCGAGGGGATGAGGTAATTCGCATACGCGCTCCAGAATTGCTCGTCGGCGCGCCATAGTGTCTTGGGTGATTTCCGTGCCGCCCCGACGGTAATACTCCTGGCAAAGCCACAGCAACGTGCCTTTCTTCGCTGGCTCGGAAGGCTTGGGGAGGCGCCGGCAAATCTCGGGAAGAGTGCCGGGCCGAACATAAGTGACCTCGGCGCGCGCGCACCGCAGTTCCTCGAGGAACTCGTCGCTGCCGGTCGGTTCACGGAGCCGGACCTTCTTCCGACCCGGTGCGCGAAAATAGTACCGATCATTGCCGTGGCGATCAGTGTCCTTCACTACGCCCTTAAGATCGATTTTCACGGGCTCATCCGTCATGTTCGTGGTTTTCGATCCCAAGGATTGTCTAGTGGCGGCGAATCTTCGTCAAGCTTTGGTGCTCCTCCGATTTGGCGGTGAGGGAGCTTTCGAAAGGCCAATACAAGTTCCTCGACGTCCCAAACAATGCGCCCCTTGCTCGGCATTCGTGGCTGGGGCATCCGGCCGTCCTGGACCATTTCATCAAAGGTCGTTGAGCTTACGCCGATGAACGTCGCAGCCTGCTCGCGATTGATTCCTACCGGCGGGAGCGAGGGCGGCAAGACGCTCGGGGTGCGTAGCATCGGTTTAGCGCGTTGAAAGCGCGTTTTTGACGCCTGCCTGTCTTCCTATGTACCTGTCCGAATATTGCAGACGCTCAATCATGTCCTAGCCCTGTGCTTGCAGGCTCACCCTAGGTCTCCAGACCTCAGGATCGCTCAAGACACCGGACTCTTTTCCAGCCTTTGTGTACGATGATGGGTATCTTAATGCGCTCGAGGCCAAGAACTGAATGGTCGGCGACTTGGAAGGGCAAAATGACCGTGGAACCACGAATCTGAGTCAGAGGCGGAATCCAACTGAGGAAAGTATGGCTGTGTTTTCAGACGGTTATGACTCTCATGCATGCGTAACAACCAACAAGAATACCAACAAAATGTTTCTGTGGTTACTTTCATTCCTCATGGAATGCGCGACTGATTTGGTCCGACAGCGGCTTCACAAAATAAGAAAGCGCCGTACGCTCGCCCGTCTGGATCATCGCTTCGGCCGGCATGCCGGGCACGAGCGTCAGGTCCTTGAGCTTCGTCAGTTCCGCATGCGGAACCGACAGACGCACCAGGTAATACGAAACGCCGTTTTTTTCGTCCGTCGCCAGATCGGCTGCGATCCGGCTGACATATCCGTTCAATACCGGCGTGGTCCTCAGATTGAAGGCTGACATCCGCAGCACGGCCTTGTGACCAAGCTGGATTTGGTCGATGTCCTTCGGGGTGATTCGTGCTTCAAGCGCAAGATCGTCGCCTTCCGGCACAATTAGCATAATCGGATCGGCGGGCGTGATCACTCCTCCGACCGTATGAACTGCGAGTTGTTGAATGGCGCCTGACTGCGGCGCGACAATATCGATCCGTCGCAGTTCCTGTTCAGCCGCCACCTTGCGCTCAACATACTCCCCAACCTGCGCCTGAACCTCTCTGAGCTCCTGGCCGACTTCCGTCTTGAAATCCGGATCGATCTGCAGGATCTGCAGGCGCGTTTCGGCTATGCGGGCTGCCGTCTGTGCCTGATGTGCAATCTTCTCACCGCGTTCGCCGCCGAAAGTGGCAACCTGCGTCTTCAGACTGTTCAAGCGTTGGTCCGAGACAATGCCTTGGTCGCGCAGCCCACTCAGGGCAGCAATTTCCTTTTGAAGGATCTCGGTGCTTTTCTCACAAGCGATTGCCTGCGCCTTGAGCCCCTCGATCTCGTGCTCATATTGAGTGATGCGTTCCGCTAGCTGCGCCTGCCTTCCGTCGCGGGATTGTCTGCGGAATTCGAACAGCCGCGTCTCGCCATGTACTGCCGAAGCTACGTCCGGAACATCTCTGCGGGCGAGCAGCCAGTCCGGGAAGGCGATCTCCGCCAGATCGTCACGCTCAGCTTCGAGTCGTGCCAGGTTGGCGGCCAGCTCATCGAGCCGCTTGGTGACTACAGCGAGAGTGGCGCGCGTCTGGGTGGCGTCGAGCCGCATGAGGATGTCGCCGGCTTTTACTTTATCACCTTCGCTCACCAGGATTTCTCCCACCACCCCGCCGGTCGGGTGCTGCACCTTCTTCACATAGGAATCGACGACAAAGTGTCCGGACGCGACAACCGCGCCGGAGAGATTCGTGAAGGCCGCCCAGGCTCCGGCTCCTCCCACAAAGATCACGCTCGCCAGCAGGCCCGCCACCAGGTGCCGGCGAATGGACCTGGAAACGTCATTGTTCTGATGAATGCCGGACACCGGGATCCTCCATGTCAGCGCGCTCGTTATCCTGTGTAGACTCGATGGCCTTGACCCCAGCGCCTGATGCCATCGCTGCCCCCTTAAGGACTTTGGAAAGCGCCTCATCACGCGCACCGAATGCTCGCTGCCGTCCACCTTCCATCACCAACACCAAATCCACGGCGCGGATGGCGCTCGGCCGATGGGCAACGACAACCGCAATGCCCTTGCGCTCGCGCACGGAGGCGATCGCCTTGACAACCGCAGCCTCGCCTTCCGCATCGAGATTGGCATTGGGTTCATCCAGCACAACAAGGAAAGGGTCTCGATAAAGAGCACGGGCAAGACCGATACGCTGGCGCTGCCCGGCGGAAAGTGCCGATCCGGCCTCACCAATCGGAGTTTCGTAGCCGTGCTCAAATCGGAGGATCAGTTCGTGCGTGCCCGCTGCTTTCGCCGCGGTGACAATAGCCTCAGGGTCAGGATTATCTTCAAAACGAGCGATGTTTTCGGCAATGGTGCCGTCGAATAGTTCAACACCTTGCGGCAAATAGCCGATATGACGGCCTAGCGCTTCCCGGTCCCATTGATCGAGGCTTGCGCTGTCGATGCGAACCTTTCCGGCGACCGGCGCCCATGCGCCGACGATGGCGCGCGAGAGTGTCGACTTGCCCGAACCCGATGCACCGATGATCCCGAGTGCGCTTCCCGCCTGAACGGCAAACGCAAGGCCGGTCACGGTCGGCTTCCTTTCGCCGGGCGGAACGATTGTCACGCCTTCGAGGCGGAGTTCGCGTTCAGGTGCAGGCATTGGCATAACAGGAGCGGTTTCAGGAACCTTTCCCAAGAGGTCCTCCAGCCGCGCCCAACCCTGGCGCGCCATGAGGAAGGGTTTCCAGCTTGAAATGGCCAGATCGACCGGAGCCAGCGCACGCCCCATCGTGATCGAACTGGCAATCATGACCCCGGCCGTAGTCTCCTGCCTGATCACAAGGTACGCGCCGACGGCAAGAATGGCCGATTGCAGCAGCACGCGCAGCGACTTTGAAATGGCACCCAGCCCACCTGCCACGTCCCCGGCTTTCCGGCTGGCGGCCAGATACTTGGCATTGGCGTTGTGCCATCGGGCAGCGATCCGCTTTCCGAGACCGAGAGCTTGCACGACCTCGGCATTGCAACGCGCTGCTTGCAGTAGACCATTCCGTGCCATGTTGTGGGCAATGGTATCGCGTATCGGTCGTTGCGAGAGAGTGTTGGCAAGAAGTGTCAGAGATGTGAGACCGATCGCCCCGACAAGTGCCGTCATGCCGATCCAGAAATGAAAGAGGAAGCAAATGCCAAGATAAAGCAGCATCCATGGCAGATCGAAGAACGCTGTCGGGCCGTTTCCACCTAAGAATCCGCGAACATTGTCGAGATCGCGTAGCGGCTGCAAGCCGTCGCCCGGCATGCGCGTTGAAAGCGGAAGGCGAACGATCGCATCGTGAACGCGTCCGGAAAACTGTTCATCGAAACGCTCGCCAATCCGCAGCAGCACGCGCGCGCGCAAAATGTCGAGCAGGCACTGGAACGCATAAAGCCCTGTAGCAAGCACGACGAGCCCCACTAGCGTCGATACGCTGCCACTTGCCAGAACGCGGTCGTAGACCTGAAGCATGAACAGCGGCGAGATCAGCGCAAGCACGTTCACCACGCCGCTGATCAACAGAATTCCCCAAATAGCGGAAGTCAGAGGGAAAGGTCTCAAAGCTGAATCCTTCAAGGAATGGTTACTCACGTAGGTCTCCGTGAGGATCTGGCGACCCAGCTCCCCATATTGCTCCCCGAGCGGCGACCGACTGCATCCGCTCGCTGATTCAGGATCAGTGCTCCCGCCGAATATGTTTGGTTTGGCATCTAATGGAGCGGGTCAACAACAACACCGTCCGGCTGAAGGTTTGGAAGGGCAACGTCATCGTGGCCGGCCGCAAGGGCCCGAACAGGCTTCCGCCTCCACGCCTTCAGGGAGATTTCGGTGTACGACCAGCGCGACGTGCAGGGCTTCGTCAAGCTGTACACGCTGCGACTGCTCCCGGGCGCCCCGGCCCATCGCAAGTAGCGGAAACGGAAAGCGCCCGCCCAGGGGGGCGGGGCGCTGTTCCGTATGGGTTTTCTGGATCAAACGAAGGTGAAGTCCGACGCGGTCAGGCCTAGGTCGGCCACGGTGACCACACCGCCCAGGTGGGCGAACTCATGCGCGCTGTTGTCGGCGGTGACATAGGCCAGAGTTGCGAGTCTGTCGGTGTAGCTGCTTTGGTAGACAATGATGTCGCCGGCGTGCTCGCCGGAGATCGCACTCGCGGCTTCAGAAGCAGAGTTGAAAGATTCGCCAGTGATTACCACGACGTGTTCGCCGTTCGCACCCGAGGCCGCGCCACTGTAGAAGCTGCTCACCGGGTAGCCGGACTGTATGCTGGCGTTGTTGACGAAGTTCGCGCCAAAACCGTCATTGTAGAGGCCCACCGCATCGAAGGCGAACTTGTCCTCCGCCGGGTTGAAATCGGTGATAGTGGTAATGTCCGACTTCGACCCGACAACCCCAGGCACCGGATTGTGGAACTGGAACACGAACGTGTCATTGTCGGTGCCCCCGGTCAACGTGTCCTGGCCGTCACCCACGTAGAGGACATCCTGGCCGGGACCGCCGCTGAGCCTGTCATTGTCCTCACCGGAGATGCGCGCGTTGAAGCGGCCGTTGTCGCCGGAGAGATCGTCCCAGCCATCTCCGCCGAAGATGCGGTCGTTACCCTCGCCGCCGAGGGCTCGGTCACTGCCCGGGCCAGCCGAGATCTCGTCGTTGCCGCCACGACCGTCAATCCAGTCACCGCCCTGGAAACCCTCCATCCAATCTTCACGCTCGGTGCCGAGGAGTGTTTCGGCACCCGGGCCACCCTCGATAATGTTTGCCATCGAAAAATACTCCTAATGATGCACCCTGCCCGACGCGTTCATATTGCTCATCGGATAATTAGAGAAATCGATTGCTTGGATAGACACACATTTACGAAATGGATGCACTCACGTTCACTTCCTTCTGCTGAGCAGTTGCGGGCTCGCAGGCGGCGGAGACGCTGGTCGCCGATGCAATCGATGAAGATTCGACACTCAAACCGGGACTAGGACGAACTTCGTAACGGGGCCGTCCTGGTTGGGCCCCAAACTTCTCTCTGTTTGCTCGACGCCGGCATACCCGCACCGTGAGCGCTGGACGAGGACAAGTTCCGCTGGCGGAGAACGGCGTGATCGGCTTGCCGCGCCGAAACTGATGGCGCTCGTCGAAGGCATGGACTGGACACGCGTTCGAGCCGAACGGCGACGGCGTCCGGCCGGAAGGCGGTGGCGAAGTGACTCAGGCGCAAAAGGCGGGCTTCAGGCCGTGCACAATAAGCTTCTGTCGGCGTCATGACGAGAAGCGCTTCGGCCCGTCCCCACGAAATCGACATGCTCAAGGCGATGTTCGTCGCCATGGCGGCGGAGAAGGCCGAACTCCAACAACTCCGGAGCGAAACACTCAAGGCCGAGATCGTCCGGATGGCGACACTCAACGAGCCTGCCCAGGAGCGGATCGCCGACCTTCATGGGATCGTCAAGCAGCTGGAGCGCGCCGCTTCGGTCGCAGCTCCGAGAAGCTCAAACGTGACCAGCAGGCCTTCGCCTTCGACGAAATCCAGACCGGGCTCGGCGCGATTGAGTCCGAGCTCGAGGCCGCAAGACCGACAGGCGAGCCGCGACGTGCTGCGCGACCGCGCAAGGCGTTCCCGGCGCATCTGGAGCGGGTCGAGATCGTCATCCAGCCCGAGCCATGGGGGAAGAAGCGCTCCCGCAGCCAATCGTCCAGTCCGTCAAACGCGGTCGGCCGCACAGGCTTGCGAAACGGAACAGTCCCGCCCTCGCTTAGATACCGAGGCACCGTGTTGCGCGCGCACCCGAATTCTTTCGCCCGTCGGTTCATTCCCCAGCCAAGCTCATGCAGCCGCAGCATCGCTGCCACCTCTTCATGCTGAAGGATCTGCTCTCCCTGCATCGTTCTCGACAATGCAGGAACGCCCAATCCCCAATCGCCATCCATGCCTCCTCTCATAACCGAGGGGTCAGTTTCTCAATTCGGCCGACAACTGAGACGTCCGGTGCTCTTAGGCGGGGTAATCATACGAGATGCCTCCTGCAACATCATTTCCCGCATCCACAGGCTTGCCGGATCATTATTGTGAAGCGCAGGCCATTGGACGGCCTCCGTGAATGCGGCAGGAAGTGGCGGCGGAAGTTCGACAATCCGCAGGGGTGTTAATTTTGCGAAATGCTGCGCCAGCCGTAAGGGCATTGTCCCGATGCGGTTGGTGCCTGATAGAAGGGGCGGGATCATGCTAAAGCCCTGTACGACGACCTCGATACGTCTCTCGAAACCGTTCTCGAGCAAATACCATTCCTCGATGGAGGGCTGCCGGGTGTCCCCGAATTTAAGCACAACCTGCCCCATCGACAAGTATCGGTCGAATGTAAGTGGCTCTGACAGCTGCTTGTTCGTGCCGCAGCCTACGCATACGAGCATATCTTCGAACAGGGCTGCGCGAGGATGTTTCGACATGAACACTTCCGGCATAATCAGAAAATCAACGTCGCCGCGCCGGAGAAGCTCCTCGGGGTCGTCGGAAATAAGCAGACATTCGAAGCGGACGGCGGGAGCTTCCCGCGCAGCACGCTTTACGATCTTCTTAAAAAATACGAGCGTGAGGTAATCGGAAAGGATGATGCGGAAGCGACGATCCGATCGGGCCGGGTTAAAGGCGTCCCAGGAAATAATCGACAGCTGGATGTGCAGCAATGCCTCCCGGACTGCTGTGGCGAGCCCCTCCGCGCGTGGTGTCAAAATGAGTTCGCGGCCGTTCATCGTAAATAGCTCATCGCTGAAATAGGCGCGTAACCGACCGACGGCGGCGCTCATGGCCGGCTGACTCAGGTTAATACTGCGGGCCGCGGCGGTGACTTTACGCTCCCTGATCAAAGCGTCCAGCACAACCAGGAGATTTAGATCGAGTCCCTTAAAACGCATGTATTGACCTATCCGACGCGTGGATGGGTATCGCCCAAATAATCAATTTTACGAATGGTGAGTAGCGTCAACGCATCAGCCGACGACGAAATAGAGCAACCGATAGGAAGAACGGCAAAACCGTGTATATGCAAAGCGCGCCGATATGCAGGCCCATGCTGCCGGCCGGACGGCCAAGCATCGCCGGACGAATGAGGTCAATTGCATGTGCGAGCGGCAACAAGGAGGCGACGTCCTGAAAAGCGCCGGGCAATTGGTTGACCGGAAACATCGCGCCGCAAAGGAACAGCATGGGTGTTATAACAAGCGTATTATAAAATATGAAATATTCATAACTGGGCGCAAGCGCCGTGACGACCATCGCTAGACTCGCGAAGGCGAGGCCACTGAGAGCGATGACTGGCAGCAAGCAGAGGATGGATGGCCACGATGTGTAGCCGAGCGTGGTGGCAACAATAGTGATTGCTGTGCCCGCCATCAGGGCCTTGGTGGCTGCCCACGCCAATTCGCCGAGTAAGATATCGCCGAGCGTCAGCTGAGTGCATAGCATTCCTTCCCAGGTGCGCTGGTTGTCCATGCGGCCGAAACTCCCGTAAACCGTTTCAGCAGTCGCCGATGCCATCGCGCTTGTGGCAACCATGCCAGCCGCGAGAAACGCAATGTACGAAGTGCCCTCAACAGGACCTATCATTGTTCCGATGCCAAAGCCGAGACCGAACAGATAGATCATCGGATCGGCGAGGTTGCCGAGAACCGATGCAAGCCCGATTTTCTTCCATCCAAGATAGTTGCGGCGCCAAACCGCGACCCAATTCCACGCATTGGCGGGCATGGCCGCCGCATAACGTTCGCCCATTGTTCAGTCCTCCATCTCGCGCCCGGTTAGCCGCAAGAACACATCCTCGAGATTGGGGGGACGCTGCAGAAGGCGCAGACCCGCGCGCCCGCGTAGCTGCACCAGCACCTGCTCCGGATCGGGTGCATAGCAAAAAAGCGTCTCACCGCTCACCTCGATGCGCTGTGCGTACGGCCGGATCAGCGCACCCAGTTCATGCGGATTGCCGCCGTAGACCTCGACCACGTCACAGCCGATCTGCTCGTCAATGAGTGCGGACGGGCGGCCTTCGGCGATCTTGCGCCCCTCCTCCATAACGCACAGCCGATCGCACAGCCGCTCGGCCTCTTCCATGAAATGGGTAGTCAAAAGAATAGTCTTGCCCCGCGCCAGCAGCGATCGCAGCCGTTCCCAGATCAGGTGGCGGGCCTGCGGATCGAGGCCGGTGGTCGGCTCGTCCATCACCAGCAAGTGCGGGTCATTGATCAGCGCACGCGCGAGCGTCAGGCGCCGCTTCATGCCGCCGGACAGTTCGGCGACGCGCGCATCCGCTTTGTTCTCGAGGCGGGCGAACTCAAGCAGCGACGGTATGACCGCTTCGATCTGGCGTCTGCTCATCCGGAAGTAGCGCCCGAACACCAACAGGTTCTCGCGTACAGTGAACGCGGTATCAAGATTGTCGAACTGCGGGACCACGCCGATGCGCATACGTGCCAAACGCGCGCGCGCCGGCACTGGAGCGCCGAGCACAGTAATCTTCCCCGCATCAGGCGATGTCATGCCGAGGACCATACGCGCAATCGTGCTTTTGCCCGCACCGTTCGGTCCCAAGAGCCCGAAGCATTCCCCCGCCGCAACGCGGAACGAGAGTCTGTCGACAACGAGCTTGTCATAAGTTTTGCTTACGTCAGTAAGATCGATCGCTACCATGGACATGGGTTCATTTTACCGAGAGGGACGCCAAGACTGGCGGTTGCTTGGTTGCCTGCCGGACCTGAAACTGTGACTCGTCTTCGCCATCCCAGCCGTCGATAACGAACTGATCGACATCACAAGGATTTAGCCCGTGTTCCGCCAAAGCGGCGACAATTGCGTCGAGATTATCGATGGTTTGATAACGCGGATTGTTGTGCCGCTTTTCCTGCTCAACGCAGAAGACGAGCCGTCCATCCTCGACAAGGGCGATCGCCCCATCATGGGTCAGCTTGGTACCACAGATGCGCATAGTGTCTCCACGTTAACGGCGATAGATTCGATTCATCAGGAAGCGGAAAGCGGGTTCCGGAAACGGACGAGCAAGCAGTCTTCGTTGACCGACTCGCCCCGACACTCAAGACGCTCTACCTCGATCAACGTTTCGTTCAGCATGGCGATGATTGGCTCAGCACCAGCGGCGTGACCCCAACGACGGCAATTAGCATCCCTTGCCGATCCGAAGATCAGATGCCCGCCTGGCGCAAGCACCCGCACCAGGTTTTTGACGGCCGCGCGCATCTCGGCTATGTCTTCGAGGTAGTATAGGACCTCCGCCACAACGATCAGGTCAAACAACTCGTCGGTCGAAAACTGTTGAACATCGGAGACTATCCAGTTGATGCGCGACGGCTCCTTTATCCGTTGACGTGCTCGAGCAATCGCTTGCGCCACGACATCGATGACGGTGAGCCCATGGCAGTAGGGAGCTAGTTTTTCCGTGAATGCGCCGGCAGCGCACCCGACTTCGAGGGCATTTGTAATGGAGCCTTGGGCAAGCGCCAGCTGGAGCATTTGCGTGTGGCGCTCCCGCTCGAACGGATTGCCGTCGAGGCGCCACGGATCGTCTGCGGCCAATTCCCGATCGAGCAACTGATGATTCATGTTCTGGGTCAAACTCGTCCACCTCTCGTCACCTAGGTAATCAGCGATCACTCGTCGCCGCAGATGTTGCTCGACAGCGCTAATCCCGAAGAATCCGCGCAAGATTGAGCCTGCGAAGCGGAGCCGCATGCGGTGAGAATTCTGCCCTGCTTGATCCAGTGATCGGAGTTTGGGTGGGGGCCTGTTTTCCCCCAGTGTTCGATGTAGCGACAGCAGAGCTTCGCGACAGCCAATCGCTATTGCTCAATGTACACAGCGCGTAGGCCTTCAAGGGAAGTAAGAGAAAGATGTTGATGAACGTGTGCAGGGAAAAGCCCAGAAATCGAAACTGTCGAGCACGAAATGCTACCACGCTGCATCGGAGCATGGTCATGGACAAAATCATCAGTCCTGTCCACCAAGGCACAGTGCCTGTCAGTGCGAAATGTGCGAGGCCCGTTAGTACCGATAGGGCGAGGAGTAGCGGCCCGAGATTCTGTCCGACCACGTCCAACGTGAGATAGCTATTGAGGCCGGGCAGCAAGCGCAGCCCAAGCAGCGTGTCCCGGAATGTGCTTCGTGCCCAACGGAGTTGTTGGCGCAGATACGGTCCGAGTCTGTTCGGAACGACTGTGGCCGCGATGGCGCCCGGAACGTACTCGGTTCGAAAGCCTGCTTTCAGCATGAGGATAGTGAGATGGCGATCCTCCCCGAAGTCGCTTGGCTTGCCCCGAAAAAATTGCGACTCGTACTGGTCCAGTAACAAAAGGAGCGCAGACCGGCGGTACATGGCACATGGGCCGCAACAGCACATAACGGCACCGAAGCGAGCCTGTGCCGCGCGCTCCTCGTTGCAAGCCAGCCAGTACTCCATGTCTATCAGCCTTGTCAGCCAGCTCTCGCTCCGGTTACTGGCAATCAACTGACCCATGACTGCGCCGACCGCTGGATCTCGCATCTTCGGTACAAGCTTGGTGATGACGTCGGACGCGAGTATCGTGTCTGAATCAACGTTAAGCACCAAATCCCCGGATGAGCGGCGTATCGCGGCGATCTGCGCCTTGCGCTTTCCAACATTCTCGGGAAGCAAAATGATGTCGAACCTAGGGTCGCGCGCGTAGGTTTCGTGGACAGTTCCTACGGCTTCGCGATTTCCAGAACCGTCATCAACCACATAGACCCGAAGTCTTCCGGCGTATTCTTGGTCTGCAATGGAAGCCAGGCACTCTGAAAGCGTGCGCGGATCCTCGTTGAAGCAGGGGACGATGACATCCACGCTGGGCAGTTGATCGGAGCCGACGAGATCCTTCAACGCCGATGAGTCGTTTGTCGGCAGAGCATAAATCCCCTGCATGCTCTTATAAGCAGTCGAGAGCAGTGCATAAAGCGAAATGGCCACAGTGCTGGTTGTACCAAGAAGAGTCATGGGATCTCGTTTGTTCAGTGATGTTGAGGAAGTGAGCGGATTACAAATCCGCGCTCATGAAGTGCTGGAATCAGACGGGACAGCGCCGTGACCGTCTGGTCGCGCAGACCGGCGTGAGCGCCCTGGCTCAACTCGCCGGGAGGGCATCCGTCGTGCAAGAGTACGATTGCGCCCGGCCGGACAGAGGCGAGCACGGTATCGATAATCGCGTCGACCCCAGGGCGAGACCAATCTCGAGGATCGACGGACCAATGGAGGGCCGTCAGCCCGGCGATCTGTGACGCTGTGAAGACTTCTTCGCTCCAGGCGCCGTAGGGCGCGCGAATATAGCGCACCGAGGCCTGAGGGCACGCCCTCATGATGGCGCCGTTCGCTTCAAAGATCTCACGTTGCACTTCGCCGAAGCCGCATTTGTACAGATCCGGATGAGTCATCGTGTGGTTGCCTAGCTCGTGCCCTTCTGCAAACATTCGTTGGATTAGATCCGGGTGCTCTAAGGCGTAGGCGCCGATGACGAAGAAAGTCGCCGGCACCCGCTGCTCTGCCAGCACATCGAGAATCTCCGGTGTGAAAAGTGGATTGGGACCGTCGTCAAACGTCAGATAAACGCTGCGACGGCCGGTGCCGTCAGAGCACTCACGGCCCACTTCGTACAAGCAATCGGGACGGCTCATAGCTCTGGTCCGTTCCGATCGATCATCGTGCCCGTGGGCCACTCGCTGATCGGCCGTCCAACTGGCAGAACAATGGTGAGTGCGTCATCGGTGCGTGTGGGCGGCAGGTCGAGGCGCGCCTCTGGTCGGGTGGAGCGCACGCGAATTCCCGACAAAACGGCCAAAGGGCTGTATCGCCGCCCGAACCTCTCAACATGATTCCGCAGCGCGTCTCGGACGGTTCCGAAAGCGAATGGAACGCCAAGCTCCTGCAGTATTGGAAGCATGACATGGATTGAATGGGCGATTCCGAGACCCTCAAGATCCGGACGTACCCCGTACAGGCCCAGCTCAGCCACCAGCAGATCGACCGCGTCAACCTTGATGAAACGGCGCAGTATGCCCATGTGAGCCGCTACACCGCTCGAATCATAGGCGATTACGCGGAGTTCAGGCCTGGCTCCGGCCCAGCTTCGACTACCTTCGAACGGTTCTGCGTTGGACGCCCCAGTCGGCCCGTAGGTATTACGAAAGAACTGGGCGAGCTCGACGTGTTCCGAGAGCTGCAACTCGTTTTCCCAGCACAATTTCCACTGCACCTGAGGGCGCATTCAGGACCTCTCTTCAAAATAGTTTCTTGCGGGCCGCATTACCCGGCCAAAGCGGCGGCGTTGTTGGCTGCACTCAACCGTTGTCGTTAGCGGCGGTGAGCCAGCCGGTGGGGCTCGCCAATGAGCTCTCTCGATGTTCCCGCCCGTGTCGCGGCGCCGTCGATTTGAGCTTGACGTCGGTCATTTACGTTCCTCTAATGCATGGTTCGTAAATTCGTAAAATTGATTGTTTAGATGATGCCCATCCACACGCTGGATAGATCAGGATATGCGGTTTAAGGGGCTGGATCTGAATCTCCTCGTTGTGCTGGACGCTCTGATCAGGGAGCGTAAAGTCACTGCCGCGGCCAACAGTATTAACCTGAGCCAGCCGGCCATGAGCGCCGCCGTCGCTCGGTTACGCGCCTACTTCAGCAATGAGCTATTTACGATGAACGGCCGCGAGCTCATTTTGACACCGCGCGCGGAGGGGCTTGCCCCAGCAGTCCGGGACGCATTGCTGCACATCCAGCTATCGATTATTTCCTCCGACGCCTTTAACCCAGCCCAATCGGATCGTCTCTTCCGAATCATGCTTTCCGATTACCTCACGCTCGTGCTTTTTAAGAGGATCGTAGAGCGTACTGCGCGGGAAGCTCCCGCCGTCCGCTTCGAATGTCTCCCTATTTGCGACGACCCCGAGGAGCTTCTCCGGCGCGGCGACGTTGATTTTCTGATTATGCCGGAAGTGTTCATGTCGAAACATCCTCGCGCAGCCCTGTTCGAAGATATGCTCGTATGCGTAGGCTGCGGCACGAACAAGCAGCTGTCAGAGCCACTTACATTCGAGCGATACTTGTCGATGGGGCATGTCGTGCTCAAATTCAGGCACACCCGGCAGCCCACCATGGAGGAGTGGTATTTGCTCGAGCACGGTTTCGAGAGACGTATCGAGGTCGTCGTACAGGGCTTTAGCCTGATCGCGCCCGTCCTATCAGGCACCAACCGCATCGGGACCATGCCCTTACGGCTGGCGCAGCATTTCGCAAAAACAACACCCCTGCGGATTGTCGGACTTCCGCCGCCACTTCCTCATCCCGCATTCACGGAGGCCGTCCAATGGCCTGCGCTTCACAATACTGATCCGGCAAGCCTGTGGATGCGGGAAATGATGTTGCAGGAGGCATCTCGCCTGGCGCCTTTGGTTGAAAGCTATTGAGCGTCTCGGGCTTCCTGGAGGCGGTCGCGATCGCGTAGGAGCGGTTGCCATTCGGGCGTCAGGCCTTTGGCTCGGCAGAGCGGCGCAGTTCCTTGCTGAGTACGAGGGCCAGGAACGAGCAGAACACATGCCCGGGTTGGTGCTGAGTTGACTGCCGCCTCCGATTTCGCGTGCGAAGTCCCAGAAGATGTCTAGCCCCACTCAATCCCAACTTTGCCGGCCTTGCCGCGGCTTTTCACGCGCGGCCAGGCGAGGAGATGCCGGTCGACGAGGTCAATCCCAATGGACTGTGCCGGCCTCGCTCGGCTACTGGCGTGAGGCATCCTTGACGACACCGCCCTGCACCGACAACGTCGAGATGTTGGCAATGAAGCCGGTCGCGACCTCGCGCTTCCGCCTGAACGCGTGGCCGATCCGTTCACCCAATCGGCGCTTCATCCTGGGCCGCGGCTGAGGCCTGTGGGGTGCGGCTACCCCGCGTGGATGGGATAATCAATCAACTTTCTCTCATTCATGAAAGGAAACTCCCCGCTTACGATAGAAGCCATCAGTTTCATATATTTTCCGGCAGATGGATGTCGAACGGCAGAAATGTCTGTCCTGGTGTTTCAGCAGTGCCGGTCTCGATAGCCCGCGTCATCAGCGTTATCAGCTCCTGGGAAAGCCGGCGCATTGGCGTGGCGACCGCCATCGTGATGATGTTATCAGCGAGTGCCGCCCGAGATTCCGGCGTGATTTCATTCACGATCGCGACGAGATCGCGACTTTTACCCTCTTCCCGGACCGCGGAGATGGCGCCCTCCATGCCGCCCCCGGCGACATAGAAGCCGACGAGCTCGGGTTCCCGCTGCATGAGATCAAGCGTTGCCTCGTAGGTGACCTGCCGTTTCTCCAGGTTCACAAGCGGATCGAGTACCTCGAACGTCGGCGCGTTCTCACGGCAATAGGAGCGAAAGCCGACGTCACGGAGCTCGTGCCCCTGGAAACGATGGCTACCGACAAACACCGCCACCTTGCCGGGCCGTTTTGCGACCTTGGACACCATCCAAGCGGCCGTGCGCCCCACCTTGCGGTTGTTGAGGCCGATATAGCCCTGTCGCACGCCGGCGGCGAAGTCGGAAAGCAGCGAGAAAACCGGAATGCCTTTGGCCTTGAGGTCCTCAACCGCTGCTGTAATTTTTGGGTGGTCCGGTGCCACCATCGCGATCGCATGGCAGCGTGCGCCCAAATCCTTGAGCGGTGCGATTAGGTCGCTCGGCATATGTGACGGGGCGAATTGGATGAGCGGAATGCCGTGGAAGGACTGGGCCAAATTGACCGACGCTTCGACCTCGCGCGCAAAGTCTTGGTAGAAATGCTGGGCCGGTTTTCTCAAGATGAAGCCCAGACGGTAGCACGGTAGGTCTCGCCGCAAGCGCTGCTTGATGAGCCCGGCAGCATGATAGCCGATCGCGTGGGCGGCGTCGTGGACCCGCCGCGCGGTCTCCTCGCGCACCGGATGGCGGGCGTTCAGAACCCGATCGACCGTTGCTACGCTGACTCGGGCTTCGCGGGCGAGATCGGCAATTGTGGGGCGCTTGGTCATGGGTCCTATTCTGATTGGTTTTTGACGCAGGCTGGCTCTCTGTCACCTAGCGCGATTCGACAATGGTTTCGGGTGGGCAAAGTGAAGACGCCCGCATACTGAATGATCGACAGCGTATTGGACTACTCCAGACGTAGACCGGCGGGGTATAACGGAAGGTTCATTCGCTTAGGGCGGCGACGATTTGCACTCACACATTTAGCGCTTCTGATACATGGTCCGTGAGGCGCCGTTTAGAGCCTGCGAGTCGATCGTTCAGGTCATGTGACCAGCTTGGCGAAACCGGTCGCGGTGCGTCGTCCTTACTCGGCGGAGGATAGCCGGTTTGATGCCTCGGCAAGCTGATGACCGGAGAAGGCGGCTTTCATCTGCGCCCGGTCCAATTCTCCTTCCCAGCGGGCAACGACGAGGGATGCCACTGCGTTGCCGACGCAATTCGTCAGCGCCCGGCATTCGGACATGAAGCGGTCGATGCCGAGTATCAGTGCCATCCCAGCAACGGGAACACTCGGAACTACGGCGAGCGTAGCAGCCAGGGTGATGAAGCCCGCACCTGTTACACCTGCAGCGCCCTTGGAGGAAAGCATCGCAACGAGCAGCAGCAGCACCTGATCGCCGATTGACAGATCCGTGTTCGTCGCCTGCGCGATGAAGAGGGCCGCCAGGGTCATGTAGATATTCGTGCCGTCCAGATTGAACGAATATCCGGCCGGGATGACGAGACCCACAACCGAACGCCTGGCGCCCGCCTTCTCCATCTTCTGCATGAGCGAGGGGAGCGCGGCCTCCGAGGAGGACGTTGCGAGGACAAGCAGCAGCTCTTCCTTGATGTAGCGAATGAGAGAACAGATCGAAAAGCCGTTGTAGCGGCAGACCGCGCCGAGAACCCCGAACACGAAGAGAAAGGCGGTGAAATAAAACGTCGCGACCAGCATCGCGAGGTTGACGACCGAACCGATGCCATATCTACCGATGGTGAAGGCCATTGCGCCGAAGGCGCCGATCGGCGCGGCTTTCATGAGAATGCCGACGAGCTTGAAGACAGGCGCGATGAGCGCCTGTAGGAAGGAAACGACAGGCTTGCCCGTCTCTCCGGCCATCGCGAGCGCCATGCCGAACAGAACCGAGAAGAACAGCACCTGCAGGATGTCGCCTTCCGCGAAGGCACCGACAATCGTTGGCGGGATGATGTTCATCAGGAAGCCGGTGACCGACTGCTCGTGGGCCTTTGCGGCATAGGTATTCACGGCCTGGACATCGAGCGAGGCCGGATCGATGTTGAGGCCGGCGCCAGGCTGGACGACATTGGCGACGATCAGGCCGACGATCAGCGCGAGCGTCGAGAAGGTGAGGAAATAGACCATTGCCTTGCCGGCGACCCGGCCGACCTTGTGAAGATCGTTCATGCCGGCAATGCCCGTCGCAATTGTCAGGAAGATGACAGGCGCGATGATCATCTTGACCAGCTTGATGAAGGCATCACCCAGCGGCTTCAGGCTCTCGCCGGTCCCCGGATAGAAATAGCCAATTGCGACGCCGAGGGCGATGGCGGCAAGCACCTGGGCGTAAAGCTTGGCATAGAAGGGTTTGCGGGGCGCGGGACTCGCGCCGCGGACTTGTGCAGCTGACACTTTTTCTCTCTCCCTGACCGGATCGAGGTGGCGTGACTTCTTCCCGGGCTTCTCCCTATCGCGGCGCTCCGGTCGAACGCTGCACCAACGCCGCCGCAATACGCATGCCAAAGGGATCCGCATGACCTGAACTGACGTTGGGCTCGCCAATGATGGGATGAATGCGGTGGCACAAGACGGGAATGACAAGGCCGCCGTCCAGCACGCCCTTGATGTTCTCCGGCAGATTGCCGGTCGATCTCTCTGGCGTGCGGTTTTGCTGCACATCGTGGTGGGCCCCTCGCGTTGCCGACTTTGGGAAGGGCCGCATCGCTGGCACCAGGGAGAATTGCCGTGCTCTTTGCCGCGCTCCCGCTGCAGCGACAGCTTGAAAGCGACGTCGAGACGTAGAGATTGACGCCGCTGGTGCTGACCGCGACGATGCGGTTCAGAAGTTCCGAGCACCGCCGAGAAAACCGCGCTCGACCGCCAGCTTCGCGCCTTCACACGCGACGCCGCCGCCTTATCTGCGTCATCAATATCGAGAAAATGGCGGTTGCCGCCGACCAGTGTCGTCGGCAGTGATTATCGCTCCCGCCCCTGGTTCGCAGGCGCTGGTCAATGGCGCGGCCCGGCAATTTACACTCGGGGCGGTCAGCCGCTCGGGAACCGCATCGCCGGCGCCGTATTTCTGTCGTTCAACATCGCCGACAAAAATTAGAACTGATGAATTCTATCATAGGCCGCGAGGTTTCCTTTCACGAATGAAAGAAAGCTCGATTGACTATCCCGCCTCGCTCCAGTCTTTTGAATCAACGTGTGGTTGCCCCGGTGCAAGCCGAGAACGTAGCCAAGCTTCGTGGAGGGAGAGCCAAGCGATGCGTCAGGGGTCGACCCGCTTTGCACTCGACCACACGGCGGCGGCACGAGTTCACGTCAGAGCATTTTCGCGCTTGCCCGCGACGTCACGGGCGCACATGCCGCCGGCATTCATTTGATGGCGCGAGATCGAGGATCACATGCACCACAACATTCCCAAATCAGAACAAAATGCCAGCGAGTGCCGCATCTCGCTTCCGGATGCGAAAAGGGGCTACCCAAAGTCCGGGATGAACACCGCGGTCCCTTTTGTGCCATCGCACGAGCACGCGCTTACCGGCATCTTCGAAATATCGAAAGTACTCACCGACCCCGCCCGGCTCGAAGTCACGTTGGCCAAGGTCGTCGATCTCCTGCCCTCGTTTGTGCAGATGCGGCACGGCATCATCGCTCTCTTCGACGCTGAGGGCGTACTGGACATCACCGTAGTCACCGGCTGCGACGAGAACAGCGATGAGCGCTCCCGGATGCGCCTGCCGCGCAACGCAATCGATCGGATTGTGACGACGGACACGCCGCTCGTCGCCGAGAACATAGCGGTGCATTCGGCTTTCAGTGCCGCTGACATAGAGGTGCTTGGGGCCTCCGACACCGTGTCGTTCATCGGCGTTCCCATTCGTGTTGGTGGGAACGTCGGAGGCACGCTGACTATCGACCGCGCCCTGGACAGCAGGTCAACGTTTCGGCTCGATCATGATGTCCGGCTGCTCACCATGATCGCCAACATGGTGGGACAGACAGTGAAGTTGCATCGCTTCTCCGCGGGCGACCGCGAACGACCGACGGAGGTGGAAGATCGGCTGCAAACGCAATTCTCTGATGTCAAGCGCCCTGCACCGCAGCGCAAGAAGGTTCACGTCAAGGGGATGATTGGCGATAGTCCGGCGCTAAGCGCGCTGCTCGAGAAGATCGCAGTGGTAGCCAAGGCAAAGACCACGGTTCTGTTGC
This sequence comes from Mesorhizobium sp. M0136, assembly GCF_040322515.1. Taxonomy (NCBI): domain Bacteria; kingdom Pseudomonadati; phylum Pseudomonadota; class Alphaproteobacteria; order Hyphomicrobiales; family Phyllobacteriaceae; genus Mesorhizobium; species Mesorhizobium sp. M0136. Next base: position 73,754 of record NZ_JAMYTP010000006.1, on the reverse strand, counting down.
GAGGCGAATCCGGGACCGGGAAGGAGCTGGTTGCCAAGGCAATTCACGAGTTGTCGCCGCGCGCCAAGCGGCCCTTCATCAAACTCAATTGTGCAGCGCTGCCAGAGACAGTCCTGGAATCCGAATTGTTCGGTCATGAGAAGGGTGCCTTCACAAGCGCGTTCAATTCCCGCAAGGGTCGCTTTGAACTCGCCGACAAGGGGACGTTGTTTCTGGATGAGATCGGCGAGATCTCGGCCTCCTTCCAGGCAAAGCTACTGCGCGTGCTACAGGAGCAGGAGTTTGAGCGCGTCGGCAGCAACCAGACGATCAAGGTCGACGTTCGCGTGATTGCCGCCACGAACAGGAACCTTGAAGAGGCGGTTGCAAGGAATGAGTTCCGCGCCGACCTGTATTATCGCATCAACGTGGTTCCCTTGCTGGTGCCGGCGTTACGCCAAAGGCGCAGCGATATTCCGCTCCTCGCAGCTGAGTTTCTCAAGAATTTCAACGATGAGAACGGCCGTACGCTGACCTTCGATCCGCGTGCGATTGAAGTACTGATGAAATGTGAATTTCCCGGCAACATTCGCGAGCTTGAAAATTGCGTGCACCGGACAGCGATCCTGGCGGAGGGACTATCAATCGGGAGAAACGACTTTGCGTGCTCCCACGACCAATGCTTTGCCGAGGCGCTGCGGAAGAGCAGATCGGGCAAGGCCGCGCTGCAACCAGCGCCAATCCTGCCAGAGGCAGTGAATCCGGCCACGCCGCCGGATGCGGCCGCTCGTTCGGCCGCCACCACAGTCCCGCCTGCCGGAGCAACCCACTCATTGGGCGCGAGGACCACCGACGCCGAGCGCGTCATTGCTGCCATGGAAAGATGTGGCTGGGTGCAGGCAAAGGCGGCGCGCCTGCTTGGACTGACCCCGCGCCAGATTGGCTACGTGCTGAGGAAATACGGCATCGAGGTCAAGCGTCTGTGAAAGCATGACTCAGGCGGATTAGCTGAGACCGCTTAGCGGCTTGGCCCGCGCAGGGATGCAGATCCGCGTCCGCGTCAAGTCGATCCGACCGAGGACAGCCTGGCCGAATTCCCGTGGCAGCCGGCGTTGCGACCATCTTGTGAAAGGCGACGCTGCCATCGTCAATCCGTCCGCCATGTTGCTCTCGTTGCGAGCTCATACGGATGAACCTGTGCGACTGAAACGGAGATAAAATATGTCCGATGCAAAACTGCAAGCTGTGCTTTCGTCTCTTCCGCAAGGGACGCGACAGTTAGATGCTCTGCCGTCCAACGGACCAGCGCCGGACAGAAGTTTTGTCAAGCTGAATACGAATGAGAACCCGTTTCCGTTGCCGCCAATCATAATGCAAAGTGCAGTGGCGGCCCTCAATCGCCAGTATCTGTATCCGGACGACGATAACATCAGCTTGAGGGAAGCAGCGTCCAATACCTATGGCGTATCCACGGATCAGGTCATCGCAGGCAACGGGTCGTCTGAACTGCTCGGACTCATCTACAGAGCTTTCCTCGCCCCTGGCGACACGGTGGCGATGATATCGCCAGGGTTTTCGTTCAACCGCAAACTTGCCATGTTGCATGGTGCTGAGTTTCTCGAGATCGGATGTCAAACTCATTCGCTGCCAATGGAGCAATTGCTTTCCGGTCCGGCAAAAGACGCCAAGTTCATTCTGGTGGCCAATCCAAACAATCCGACCGGAACATTCCTCTCGATAAGCAATATCGAACGCCTCGTGGCACAATCGGATCGCCTGGTCGTCCTTGATGAGGCCTACGTCGACTTTGCACCCGATCACGGGCTGCGCCTCATCAACCGTTATTCGAACCTTCTGATCTTGAGAACATTTTCGAAGAGCTATGCCGCCGCCGGCATTCGCGTCGGTTTCGGTTTCGGTCACCCTGAGATTATTGGCAGGCTGCGCAACATCCAGAACGTCTTCAACATGAACGTGATCGGGCATGCGGTTGGTATCAGCGTGCTTGCGCATCGCGGCGCCTACGCAGAGAACCACAAGCACATCAGACATGAACGACAGCGAGTGACAGCCGCACTGTCGCAACTTGGATTTTCCGTAACGCCCTCCCACGCAAATTTCTTGCTAGCCCGTGTGCCAGCGGGACAGGACGGCTCATGGTGGCAAGCAGCCTTGGAAAGGCAAAAGATACTCGTTGCCTACTTTCCGGACAATGGTTTGGAACATTGCATCCGCGTCAGCATCGGCACAAAAGAGCAATTGGATGCATTTCTTGCTGCCGCTCGCGATATAGTTGGAAGCTTAAACATACCAAGCACCACGGGCAGGGGAGCGTCAGGCTCTGCTCGTTCGGTACGCTGACGCTAATCCGATATCACACATTGCTATCTTTAGACTTGCTTGGTCACCCAAGCACGACAACATTTTTCTTTAAAATCGGGGACAATATCGAGTGACAAACGTCTTTCCTTCAAACCTAGCCTTCGGCATCTTCGATCATCTGGACGAGGACGGCCTCGATATCGCCCGGCAGTACGAAGATCGCCTGATATTAGCAGAGGCGTGCGATCAGCTAGGGTTCTATGCCTATCATCTCGCAGAGCACCACTGTACCCCCCATGGGAGAGGTCCATCGCCGAATCTGTTCTTATCGAGCGTCGCCCAGCGCACCCGCCGCCTGCGTCTCGGACCCTTGGTGATGCTGCTTGCGCTTTATCATCCGCTGCGTGCGTTCGAAGAGATCTGTATGCTGGACCAGTTGAGCGGTGGCAGGCTCGAACTGGGCATAGGGCGCGGTGCTCTCCCGATCGAATTGGGTTACTTCGGGATTGGTGCGGACGCGGTGCCGGGCCGCTATGCGGAAGCCAGCGAAATTCTTGTTGAAATACTTGTTAATGCCATGAAGGTCGGCACGCTGTGCTATCAAGGCCGCCATTTTGAGCTCAATGACGTTCCTTTGACGCTAAGACCTCATCAGCGTCCACATCCGCCGACATGGGTCGCCGCCAATCGACCCGAGTCGGCAGCCTGGGCCGCTGCGAATGGAGCAAACATCGCGTGTGTAGGGCCTTCCTCTTCTGTTCGCAAAACTACAGATGCCTTCCGCGCCTATCGAGAGGACAACACTGACACCGGCGATCGAGCGCCATTTATTGGATTGCTCCGAATGGTGGTGATTGGGCGTTCTGAAACAGACGCGTATTCGATCGCGGCACCTGCTTACGAACGATGGCTCAAGAGCTTCCAATTCCTTTACGACCTTAATGCCATCCCGACCCCACCAAACCTGCCGCTGACCTTCGATGAGGCAATAGAGCGTGAATTGTGCGTGGTAGGATCAGCAGAATCTGTGCAAAAAGCTCTGTTAGATCAGTTGGAAGAGGCAGGTGCCAACTACCTGCTTTGTCAACTGGCATTTGGAAATCTGCCGCTAGATGCTTCCCTGTACACCGCGACGACCATTCAATCCGAAATCATGGCTCGACTTGTCTGACCATGAAATTGGCGGTCTAATCTGAAGGTTAAATCGTTGTAACAGCGCTCCCTCATCCACATGCTCGAGCGTGCACGTGGCGGGGCGGGCAATCGGGAGGGAGGCCAAACTGACGACGAGCCGGCGGGACGGACTACCAGGTTTGTGCGTTGGCTGGCGTCTGGGCCATCGTGTGAACCTGCACGATCCTAAGGAGATAATGGCCGAGCGCGTCACGATGCCCGCACGCGTCTGCTCGTCGCGCTCGCGCTAGTCATTGCCCATAGCCCGCCGCAGAGGGTTCTTCTCGACCGGGGCGGCGCCGGTGGCGGCTCCCGCATCCAGCTTCATCAGCGGCTCGGCGGTAGCAAAGCCGTCACTCGCTACGGCGCTGTTGAGGGCGCGCTCGCGAGCGGCTTTGCTACGCCGAGCGACACCACCTGGAGCGAGTTCGCCCGATGTCGCGGGGTGCGCCGCGGTCGGATAATGATGCTGGAGGAAATCGTTCGCAGCCGGTCTTCACGATCTGCGCGAGTGCTTTGCATGAATGCTGCCTGCTTCCTCGTCTGCGGCGGCCTGAGTGTCCGCCGGCACGCCCGAAGTCAATGTCAGTACCACAAGGCCGCCAAGACGTCAGGTCTGGGAGCCGGCTTGTACGGTCGTATCGTGTTCTGGAATATCGTCAAAGGAGGCGTAGTTGAGATTGTAGAGTTTGGAATACAGGCCCCCCATGGCTATTAGCTGATCGTGGTTGCCAGTCGCAATAACTTGGCCATTCTGAAGCACGATGATGCGGTCGGCACCCCGGATCGTGGCAAGACGGTGGGCGATGACGAGGCCAGTACGGCCTTCAAGCAGCTTTATCAGAGCCTTCTGAATCTGCATTTCCGTGTAGCTGTCGACGTTGGCGGTAGCTTCGTCGAGCACGAGGATCTTGGCGTCGGCGACGAGGGCGCGGGCGAAACTGATAAGCTGGCGCTGGCCGAGAGATAAGTTGTCGCCGCGTTCGCCAAGTTGGGTCTCATACCCGTCGGCGAGGCTCATTATGAAGTCGTGGGCGCCGACCGCCTTGGCGGCCTCGATCACCTTGTCGCGCGTGGCTTCCGTCTTGTGGTATCGAATGTTCTCGAAGACCGTCCCGGTGAACAGGAACGGCTCCTGCAGCACCATGGCGATCTGGCGGCCGAGCGATTCCTGGGTGAGATCGCGCACATCATGTCCGCCGACCAGCACTTGGCCCTGCTGAACATCATAGAAGCGGTGGACCAGGGCCATCGCGCTCGATTTGCCAGAACCGCTCGGCCCGACCAGTGCGACCGTCTCGCCGGGATTGACCCGGAAGGAGACATTTTTCAGCACCGAACGGTTCGGATTGTAGCCGAAGGTGACGTCCCTGAACTCGACCGAGCCGTCCATTTCGGGCGAAAGCACCTCGGCATTGGGTTTGTCCTGAACACCGATCTTGACGTCGAGCACATCGGTCAGGCGCTTGCCTGAGGCCATGGCGCGCTGCATGATCGAATATTGCAGGGTGAGTGAGCGGATCGGGTCAAAGAAGCGCTGGATGTAAAATAGGTAGGCAACCAATACGCCCACATCTATGCGGCCATTCATGACCCTCGAGCCGCCGACCACAATAACGGCGGCCATGGCGAGGCCGGTGAGGCCATCGACGATAGGCACCATGACCAGTGCATATTTGGCAGCGATCAGGTGGGTCCTCAGGTTGGCATGGGCCTTGTCGTCAAAAAGAAGGAAATTCACCTGCTGGCGGTCCATGGACTGGACGGTGCGCACGCCGTGAATGGCTTCGGCCAGCGCGCCGTTGACGGCGGAATTAGTCTCGTGTGCAGCCATGAAGGCTTCGCGGGCACGCGGCAGCCAGACAATGCGGACGATCACCAGGACCGGAAGAACCGAGAGCGTCAGGAGGCCGAGGCGGAAGTCGAGCCACAGCATTACGAAAACGATGCCGAAGAGAAGGGCAACATCGCCTACCGAATATACCGAGGTTTCGAGGAATTCCTGTATGGAGTTGACGTCGCCTTGCAGGCGCGACATGAGGCGTCCGACCTCGGTCTTGTCCATGAAGGAGAGCGAAACCTTCTGCAGATGGCCAAACATGGCGCGGCGGATGTCGAACAGGACAGTTTCGGCCACTTTCCCAACTACGGTTTCCTGCATGTAGCCGGCAGCGAAATTGACCAAGATCGCCAAAACGAACGCGCCGACGGCCGCAAGCTGGGCTGAGCGATCGGTCCTTGCCGGGTTCATGCTCTGGTCGAGCGCGTAGCGGATGATCAACGGGATGAGAAGCTGCGTCCCGGTGAAGATCAGCATTGCTGCAATCGTGATGACTACCCTGGCCCGATAGGGACGGACGAAGGCCCAGATGCGCCGGAGGATGCTCTTGTCGAAAGCCCGGCCGAACATCTCCTCCTCGATGCGGTGCGAGCCGACAACCGCGCGCGGAGGGCGTCTGCCGTCGTCACGTTCGGCTTCGAGTTCGCCGGCGCGGCCCTGCGCCATCAGCGGGCGCCCCCATACTGGGTCATAATGTCATCACCCGGGCGCGTCTGGAGATCGTAAAGGGCGCTGTAGCGTCCCCGCTTCTCCAAAAGCTCTTGATGCGTGCCGCGTTCTACGATTTCGCCGTTATCGACAAAAAGGATCTGATCGGCATGCATAAGCGCACTCAGCCGGTGCGCGATGATGATCGTCACCCGATCCTTGGCGAAGCGCCGCATCGCCGCGCGGATGCGCTGCTCGGTGCCGGCATCGATCGCGGCCGTTGAGTCGTCGAAAACGACGACGGAGGGGCGCAGCATCATGGTGCGAGCAATCGTGAGACGCTGGCGCTGGCCGCCAGAGAGAGAGACGCCGCGTTCGCCCACGACCGTCTCGTAGCCTGCTGGGAGCCCGAGGATGTAGTTGTGGAGCTGGGCGAATTCGCCAGCGCGTTCTATTCGCTGTCTCTTCGCCCAGGGATCGCCATAAGCGATGTTGTTCTCGATCGTGGTGGTGAATAGGAATGCATCCTGCTGTACGACGGCGACCGCCTTGCGAAGCGTCGCGAGGGTGACATTGCGTATGTCCTGGCCGTCCAGCGTGATGGCGCCACCGGTCACGTCGTAAAAGCGGGGGACCAGATGAGCCATCGTCGATTTGCCCGAACCCGGCGGACCGACGATCGCGATCGTCTCGCCCCTACGGGCCTCAAAGCTGAGGTTCTTCAGAATGGCGCGGTTTTCGGCGCTGGGGTAAGCAAACGAGACATTGTGGAAGCGCAGAGTGCCGTCGCTTATCTCGAGCGGTCTGGCCTCGAGAGCATCCCTGATTGTGATCTCCTGGTCGAGGAGACCGAAAAGCCGCGAACCGCAGCTAGAAGCGCGGGCAAAGGCATTGACCATGAGGCCGATCTGGCGGACTGGCATTTGCAGGATTGTCATGAAGGTCAGGAAGGTCGCCACCGTTCCGACGCTGATCTCGCCAGCGACGAGCTTGCTGCCACCGATCCAGAGCACCAATCCCATTGCGAAAAAGAAGGACAAGGTCATCGCCGACGTGCTGGGCACGTAGATGTCAACTCGGTCGTGGGCGAGGTCGAGCGCGTTCTTGGAAGCGCCGTCGAACTTCAGCATCTCATAGGCTTGAGCCGCAAAAGCGCGGACCACGCGGATGCCTGCGAGATTTTCCTCCATCACGCGGCTTAGTACCGAAAGCCGCTCATGCAGGTCGAGCCAGGTGGCGCGCAGCCTAAGCTGTGTGGCCGATGAGCGCCAGGCGACAAAAGGCACGAAGCTCAGCGCGACCAGGCCGAGCATGGGATCGGTCGAGATCATCATGTAGGCGCCGATCCCGATCAGCATGGTGAGCAGGAGCACGCGAACGAGCGCGGTGGAAAAATACATCCGCACGCCTTGGAGATCGAGCATTCCGATGGTGATCAGATCGCCTGAATGGACCCGGTCGTGAAAGGAAAAGCTGAGACGCTGGATCTTGTCGTAGTAGGCGAGCCGCAGTTCGTACGCGACATGATGCCCGACGGCTTCGGCAAAATAGTTCTGCGCCATCGTGAAAAGGCCGCGTAGCGCGCTGACGGCGAGCAGCAGGAGAGCAGGGGTCCAGAGCGCTTGTCCTGCCGCGGTCCCCGCGACACCGCCCCCGATGGCTGTCTGGGTCAGGTCGACGGCCCGGCCGAGAAGCTGGGGAATGAGCAACTGGAGGATCGCCGCCAGGACCGTCGAGCCCATAGCGAAGGCGACCTGCCAGGGGTGCCGCAAATTCATACGCGTGATGCGCAACAGCGTACTCACATCCCGGCCCCAGCGCGCCGCTTCCACATGGGTCAACGAATTCAGAGCGTTCGTTGCGCTGCCGACAGCATCACTGCTCACGGGTGTATTCCCGACTGCATTTTGCGCCTTCGGGGCAAGCCGAAGGACCAATCATCAAAGGGGCCCGCCATTGTTAATCCTGTCCACCACCTGCAGCAGTGCGCGTTCCTATAAGCCGAGCCGCGGCTTCACTTACTGGCATGTCGATCACCGTGATTCCGCTTGCCGCAAGGAAACGCGCTTCGTTTCTGGACAGCGTTTCCGTGTCCATTACCGCGCAATGTGGACCTCGGGAGCGCTTCATGATCTGCCTGGCGTAGGTGCGCAGCATCTGATCGTTGAAGCGGCAGCCAACGAAGAAAAATCCACGGGTGATGCGCCCTTCCTTCACCACGTCTGGGATCGGTGTCTGGATATCGATTTCGGTCAGGACTTCGACATAGTCGGAATCTGCGACGAGAAAGTTTTGCGCCGGCCTAATACTCCCGTGAGGTGTATAGAGAACCGTCTTTGCCCCCGATCGGGGGTCGAGTTCCCTCCCGGAAAGATCGTAGGTTTTCGTCCAAATGTCCCGGATTTCGTTCGCCCGCGTGACGCCTTGTATCTCAACGACGTCCGTTCGGCCGGTCTCTACGAGAGCCGTGCGCATCGCGCCGTCGTACCAGCTGTCGACGATGAGGGAGAGCGGCAGCCTTGCGAGCCAGGCGTGGAGGAGGGTCGGCGCCACCGGCGCTGCGAATATGTCGGTCATCCAAGCTTGAAGCGTCCGGCGATGCCGGCGCTGTTCGATGAACTGCGCAACCGACCACATATTGGTGCGGATCCTGGAAGGGGCTGGCGCCCGCGCATTGAGTGCCGCGGCAACGAGCTCCGGCGTATGCGGCACAGGCGGTTCCGCACAGTTGAATTCAAGAAGACCCGGACCGAGATAGGGGATCACCTCATCGGCGGCGAGCGCTTCCTCCGCCAGGTCAAGCAGCTTTTCGGCAAAACTGTCCCGCACGATGACCAGGTGGCCCGATGTCATGGTGTTCATGCTCGTTTCCTCGCGACGCACGTTATCAAGGGGCAGCATCAGTCCTCTTCGGAAACCTTCCTTGCCTCGACGGTGATCGGCAGACGCGTATCCCGTGGAAGATCGGGTAGGAGGAGCCGCCACCCGTTCCTGAGCGTCACAGTTCCGCCCCACAACTCTTCCTTCTCAAGCTTGATGATCGGCTCTTCGAGGTCCTTTTTGGGGACATACGCCGACAAGCCAGCATCGGTCCTGCGGATCATGACTTTCATCTGGCCGTCCCTTCATTGGTATTGTTTTCAGCACTGCAGGGCGCCTCGGCTTTGTCGAGGCTCATCAGTTCACGCGCTCGCATGCCGACGACGGTGCCACGGTCGATCCATTCGACCGCATAGATGAAGAACTGCTGGAGAAAGGTGCCAATGTCGCGCACATATCCCTCGTCGCCCTTCCGCACGAGATTTTCGCCGATCTCCCTGCCAGGATAGGTGCCGTCATTTTTTATGTGGCGAGTGGCACGTACCCGCTCTCCCGGCATGAATCGTGGAGGCCTGCGGATTTCGACCTCCTCTTCGCGTCCGAGCGACATGTCCGTTCCCTGATTTCTCTTGAGGCTGCAGATTGTGAACAAAGGCGTTCCAGGCGTCCTGCGAAGGCATCCCCGACCATGTCGGCAGCCCAATGTTCGTCACGCAGGAACGCAGGTCTTCGGCACCGGGCATACCGAGGCACATTGCTGCGCATCGAAGACCCCCTCGCACTCGGTGCACTTTTGCGGCTCGATCACATAGCTCTCGCCTTTGAACTTGATCGCGCCGGAGGGACACTCGAATTCGCAGGCGCCGCATTGGGTGCATTGGGATGCGATGATCTTGAAAGCCATTTTAACTCCTGGTCCGAATGGATGAGACGCGCTCAGGCCGTCGCCGCGAGTGCGGGGGTCCCAGACGCGGCCGCGTAAATCGCGCTGATTGCGGTCTCGATATAGTCGTGGGCATATGCGTCGGTGGCTTGGATACCAGCGTCGGCGAGCTGATCCTGCGGGCAGTTTCCGATCTTGGCGCACAGCACGACATCTATGCCCTCAAGCGCAGCGATGACGCCATCCAGGGCGGCTTCTCCGCCCGAGCCGCCGAGACAATACTGCTCGACCTTGCGATGCCCGACAAAACTGATCCCTCTCGGCGAGGCTTGATAAACCTGGAATTCCTTCGCATGGCCGAAATGTTGATTGACGCGGCCGCCGCCCTTGGTCGCCACCGCGAAGAGAAGGGACTTGCCGGGGCTCGCTGCCTTGACCAATCCGATCGCTTCTCTCCTAGCCGCCACGTGATCACGGCGCTCCTCCGCGACCAGCTCCCGATAGGCCTTGCGATTCCTGGCATCGTAGGTGACCTCGCCGGGAATCCGGTCGAGTGTGAATTCCTGGCCACGATCCTCACCGAGCAGGCCGACGGCATCTGCCCGGCACTGCCGGCAGTGGCGCATCAACTGGGCGCCGCCTTCGACACGATCCTGAAGAGCCTTCATCTCCATTGCGTTTGGGCCGCGTTGCCCGCTCAGTCCGTAGTGCGTGCCGTGCGCCGGGTCCGAAATCAGCGGCATGAGGTTGTGCAGGAACGCGCCCCGCTCCTTGACCCATCTATTCACCTCGATCAGATGCTCATCGTTCACGCCGGGGATCATCACCGAATTGATTTTGGTGAGGATACCGCGCGCGGTCAGCATCTCCAGGCCCAACATCTGCCGCTCGTGCAGGATCCGGGCGGCTTCGATGCCGACGTAGCGGCGATGGTCGTAAAAGATCCAAGGATAGATCTTTGCACCGACCTCAGGGTCGACCATGTTGATGGTGATCGTCACGTGATCGACATTCATGTCGGCAAGCTCATCGACATGGTCCGGCAGCGCGAGCCCATTCGTGGAGATGCAAAACTTGATGTCTGGGATTTCCCTGGCGACTCGTTCGAACGTTGCCTTCGTCTTCTTCCAGTCGTAACAGGCATCGCCCGGTCCGGCGATGCCGAGCACGGAGAGTTGCGGCACCTCGTTGGCGACCGCGACCACCTTGCGTAGCGCCTGGTCGGGCGTCAGCTTTTCGGAGACCACCCCAGGCCGGCTTTCGTTGGCGCAGTTATATTTGCGATTGCAGTAGTTGCACTGGATATTGCAGCCGGGCGCGACCGCGACGTGCATGCGCGCGAAATAGTGATGCGCCTCTTCTGAAAAGCAGGGGTGATCCTTGATCTTCTCCCAGACAGCCGGATCCGTGTCGTCCGGCTTTATCGACGAGCCGCAGGACGAAGACGCGCAGCCACCGGCTTTCACGGTGGCAAGCAACTGGTCATCGAATGTCGTGCTGAGGCTCTCAAGCGAAATTGCCGGTGCGGACATCGAACGGCTCCGTTGCTGGGTGAATGTCGCAGTTCAAACCGCAAGAGCTATGCCAGCTCAAAGAGCGGTTTTGGTTCACGAATTGGCTTCGTGTCGGATTCCGTCGGATTGCTCCGACACACCTTTGTCGGGCTTCCGACAGTGGACAAGCAAATCGGGTCGCGAAGGCTACCAGCCTTGGGCGCGCAGAGTGTGAGGGAGACTACTCCGGGCTTACGTTTGACGTCATCACGACGTCTAGAATTTCTTCACCTCGATACCATGCCGGCGCAGGGCGTAGCCGATTTGCCGCGGCGTGAGGCCGAGGATACGAGCCGCCCTGGCCTGAACCCAACCGGCCTTGTCCATCGCGTCGATCAGCCGGTCGCGTTCCGTCAGACGCGGGGGACAAGCGGGATCGTTCGGATCGCCGGCCGTAAGGGGAGATACCTTGCCTGCGGAGGCACCGATGCGACTGGCCGGCAGCCGCAATTCGACCGGCACTGCGTTGACCCGTGCGAGATCGTCGATGGCATTGCCGCCATTCGAGCGGTCGGCTCGCTTCCAGAGGAGCCAGGAAAGGCACTGGCTCTTCTTACAGGCGAAATCGGATGGCGTGATCGTCCTTGAACGCGCAAGTGTGGCCGTCCTTTGGACGCAGTTCTCCAGCTCGCGGACGTTACCAGGGAAGTAGCATTGCGAGATTAGTTCAAGCGCCGACGGCGCGAAGGCGAGTGCGCGATCGTTCTCCTTGTTGAATCGGTTGAGGAAGGCGTTCGCAAGGCGTGGAATATCGCCGGGTCGCTCTCTGAGCGGAGGCAGGATAATTGGCACCACATTGATGCGGTAATAAAGGTCGGCCCTGAACTCCCCTTTTATGACGGCCTTCTCGAGGTCCTTGTTGGTGGCGCATATGAGGCGCACGTCGAACTGTAGCGTTTTGGTGCCGCCGACTCGCTCCAACTCGCCTTCCTGCAAGACACGCAACAGCTTGGCTTGAAAGGCCGGCGAAATCTCGCCGATTTCATCAAGTAGCAGCGTTCCCTCATTTGCCAATTCAAAACGACCGGCGCGCTGGGAGATAGCACCCGTGAAAGCGCCCTTTTCATGCCCAAACAGTTCTGACTCCAGAACGCTTTCAGACAGTGCGGCGCAGTTCAATTTGACGAAAGACTTCTTTCTCCGACGTGAGAGCTTATGGATGGCCTGCGCAAAGAATTCCTTGCCGGTACCGCTTTCACCCCGCAGAAGCACGGTGGAATTAGTCCCTGCTACGACCGAGACGGTTTCGAGCACCTGCTTGAGTGCGGGGCTTTCCCCGATGAACCCGTCGATTTTGACATCCGCATGCCGGGCAGGGTCGTAGGTCCTACCCTCGTTGGGCGATTTCTCCGGTCTCCATTGCTCATGGACAGACCGCTGACGATCTGTACTCAGGATGCGATGGAGACGGATGGTCCGGCCGACAAGATTCGCGACCATCGTCAGGAAGTATGTGTCCTCGTCGTCGCGAAAGTCGGTGGCGCCGTCTCCGGCGCGGTCGATCGACAATGTCCCAAGGATCTTATGATCAGCCTTTAGCGGGATACCGATAAAGGCAATTGGGATGGTGCCGCTGCTCGAAGACGTTTGAAGGTCAGCCGGGAATAGTTGGGACTTGCGGACGTCCGGTATGAAGAGCGGCGTTCCCGTAGCGACGATTTGATCTGTTACGGCCTGTGGTATGACGCGGCGAGTGCCTGATTGAGGTGCATGGGTATTGCCGGCAGTTGCGGCAATCTCCGGCTCTCCTTCAGCGTCCAGGACGACGATTGCTCCGTGACGCATCTGCAGAAACGAAGGCAGGATGTTCACGACATTGGCGAGCGTAGTCTCCAGCTCGCTGGGGGCGGTCAGCACCTTCGATATCTCGTAGAGTCCCCTGAGCGCGATATCTGCTTGGGGCATGCTTTTGATGGGCGGTTCAGGGTGGGTATCCCGAGGTCCTACCTCGTCGACCCGATCTTGCGGTACGTGAGCCATGGAAACACCTCAGGGGTTGTCGTCCAGAGTGCTCCTCCTTTTGGATCTGAATTATGAAAGCACAGTATTCACGAGCTTCTCTTCATTGCGAGGCGATTCCAGCAGAGATAGACTTGGCGTTGGTCGCGATCTCAGGTCTACCAAGATTGACCCTGTTGATACGGTGAGTGCCTCTGTCATCCAAATTTGAAGAGGACTCCGAAGCCGCCGCGTGGATAGTTCCACTCGATCTCGCCAGTGGTCTCGCACAAAATCCGGCAGGTGCCGCACTCCATGCAGCCGTCGGCGGTGATCTCCACTTGACCTTTGTCGTTCAACTCATAGCATTTCGCCGGGCAGACGTGGGTCAGCGCGAGCAAGTTCGCGCTTGGCGTATCGTGCGGTAGCACTTTGATATGCGGACGGCCGGAATCCACCAAGTAGCGGTTCTGGTAAAGCTTGTCCTCGACACGTGACTTCGTCACTGCGATCGTCATTTCGTCTCCCCTCAGCGCCACGCCAATGCAAGGCGGACCGCGTCGCTGACCAGCCCCCAGCGCGAGCGCGCCTTGATGAAGGCCGCCGTCGTGGCCTTTTCCTTCTCGATCTTCGGCGTCCCGTCGACACGCATGAAGTTCTGCGCGGCTTGCGACATCAACCGCGGATAGGTCGTGAAGTAATTGCAGGAATTGGTGTGAAGCAAGGCCGGCATGTCTTTGTATTTCCTTAGGTCCTTGACCACGAAGGTCTTGTCCAGCATGGCTTTGTAAAGGGCGAGATTCCGTTTGGTCATAGGACCGTTGCGGCTCTTGACCTCGACGATTGCCTCAGCCGCGATGCGGCCGGAGGTCATGGCGAGGTTCGAACCCTCGCGGTGAATGGCGTTGTTCAGTTGCGCGGCATCGCCGACCACGACCCAGCCGTCGCCAAAGAGCTGCGGAATAGCCTTGTAGCCGCCTTCGGGAATGAGATGCGCGGAATATTCTTTCACTTCCGAGCCGGCAATCAGCGGCCGGATCGAAGGATGGGTTTTTAAGGCGTCGAGGAGGACGTAAGGGCTCTCGACCATCGCGGCGAAGTCGGAGACGAGGCAGCCAATGCCCAGTGAGATCGACTCCTTGTTGGTGTAGAGGAAGCCGAGCCCGGCCATGCTGCGGGAAGTCGTGCCCACCGCCTCGATCACGCAGCCTTCATCGCCTTTGAGGCCGAACCGCTGCTCAATGACCTCTTCGGGGAGGAAATGCATTTCCTTGACGGCGAGCGCCACGGTTTGCGGCTTCGGCATCTCGCGCAGGCCGGCCCGCGTGCCAAGCAGTCCGCAGACACCTTCTGCGAGGACGACCACGTCCGCGTAGATGGCTCCGCCGGCCCGGTCTGTGCGGACGCCGATCACCCTGTCCTTGGCGTCACGGATGAGTTCCGTCACGGTCGTCTCGCACAGAACCGTCGCGCCGGCCTCGCGCACCTTACGCGAAAACCATTTATCGAACTGGGCACGAATGATCGTGTAGCGGTTGGGCTTCGCCTCATTGAAGTCGTCCGACCGATAGTGAATCCCGGTGTGGGACGTGTCGTCCATCACCCAAAGCCGTTGTTCAACCAAATGCCGCTCGAGAGGCGCATCGTCCCGGAAATCCGGGATGATCTTCTCCAGCATGTTCGCGTACATGATGGCACCCTGGACATTCTTGGACCCCGGATATTCACCCCGCTCCAACTGCAGCACCTTCAGGCCGTGGCTGGCCATGGTGTAAGCAGCTGCATTTCCGGACATGCCGGCCCCAATAACAATGGCGTCGAATTGTTCCTCAATCATGTCCATCCTTAGCTCGCAAGCTTATCGCGACTGTGGGGCGACAGCCGCCGGGTGAAGGCTTCCGTCAGTGCGGGCAGGAAGCGGATCGCGTCGGTGACGATCCCGAGGTGAGCGAAATCGAAAATCGGCGCGTTCGGGTCGGTGTTGATGGCCACGATGAGATCCGCCCCCTCGACGCCAACCCGGTGCTGGACGGCGCCGGAAATCCCGGCCGCTATGTAAAGCTTCGGCCGGATGGTCTTGCCAGTTTGGCCGATCTGCCGATCAGCCGACATCCAGCTCTTCTGGACCAACGGGCGCGAACAGCCATGCTCGGCACCAATTGCCCGCGCGAGATTCTTCACAAGCTGCAGGTTCTCCGCCGCGCCAAGACCGAGGCCTCCCGCAACCACGACGTCGGCGTAGGCAAGATTTGCCTTTGCCGACTGACTATCCGGCAGGAAGCCGAGGACTTTGGTAACGATCTCGTCCTCGGCTACCGAGAGCTTGTGCCGGATGACACGCCCGACCGGTTTATCCGCCCGCTGCGGCATGGGCATGACCCTCGGTCGCACTGTCGCCATCTGGGGTCGGAAATTGAGCGTATAGATCGTGCACAACAAGGAACCGCCGAAAGTCGGACGGGTGGCGGCGAGCGAACCGTCGGTATCCACATCGAGTTCGGTGCAGTCGGCCGTGAGCCCTGTCTGCAAGGTCGTCGCCACGGAGCCGGCAAGATCCCTGCCGAGTGTGGTGGCACCGAGAAGAAGGATCTCGGGTTTGTGGGTATCGACCAGATCCGTCATCGCCTTGGTGAATGGCTCGTTCCGATAGTCGGCGAGCAGCGGCGCCTCGACGATGTAGACAAGGTCGGCGCCATAAGCGAACGCTTCGGCAACGGCGTTCCCGATGGCCTCTCCCGGCGGTCCAAGCACGACGCCCGCAAGCTGGACCTGCAGCTTGTCTGCTAACTTGCGGCCTTCGCCGAGCAGTTCGAATGATACGGGATGGACCTGGCCGCGTTCGAGCTCGATGAAAACCCAAACGTGCCGGTAGTCCTTGAAATGCGCGGGCAGCTCCTTCTTTATGCCGGCACGGCCGGCGGCAGCGCGAGGGGTTTCTCGGTTCGCGGTCGACATCGTCTGCTCCTTGCCCTCTCACGCGCCGCCGTTGAAGGCGAGCTCATGTTCCAATGCCGGCTGGCGGGTGAAAATTGCCGTGATGAGTTCGTCAGCGACATCGCGCAAGGCCATCTCGGCGGTGTCGATTTTTGCCGCCTTTTCCGCTCGCGCAGGAGGCGCGAAAACGCGCTTGACGACCGTCGGTGAACCGCGCAGGCCGCATTTGGTGAGATCCTCAATGCCGGCGTCGGCCGCACTCCATTTCAAGACCTGGCTGCGCGCGGCGCACAGGGCGTCCTGGATCGAGCCCCGGCGGATCTCGTTTGTGCCTTCCAGCATGGTGATCAGGCAAGGGAGCCTGCTCTTCAGCATCTGTGTGCCCCCTTCGGAGCGGCGCTCAACCTTGATCTCGCGCGCAGCGATATCAACGGAGGCGATCTTCGCGACATAGGTCAGTTGCAGGAGTCCGAGGCGCTTGGCGATGCCGGGCCCGACCTGGGCGGTGTCGCCATCGATCGTCTGCTTGCCGGTGAAGACGAGGTCTGGCGTGCCGAACGTCTCGCCAACCTTCGCGATTGCCTGGGAAAGGGCGAAGGAGGTCGCCAGCGTGTCGGAGCCGGCAAAATAGCGGTCGGTCAAGAGCACCGCTCGGTCGGCGCCGTAACCGAGAGCCTTTCGCAGCGCGTCCTCTGCCATGGGCGGACCCATGGTGAGCACGGTGACTTCGCCACCATAGGCGTCGCGCAGTCTGAGGGCTTCTTCGAGGGCGAACAGGTCGTAAGGGTTGATGATGGTCGGAACACCCTGGCGCATGATCGTGTTCGTCACCGGATGGACCCGTATCTGTGCCGAGTCCGGCACCTGCTTGATGCAGATTACGATGTGCATTGGCGGTTTCTCTAGGCTCCTGTCCTGATGCGGGCTTGGCGGTTCATCTCCTTGATTTGCATCATTCGTGCCAATTGTTTTGCGTGCCCCTATTCCTAGAACTTCGGTTGTTGCTTCTGAGGGCGCCGTGGTGATGACCGGATTTGTCGGCTTCTCGACATTGTCGCGTCGCAACCCGTGTCGCGGTCATTCCTCTCCGAACCGCTTCAGTACGGAGTCGAACGGGACAAAGGTGCGGCCCGGCGTGGCAGGTTTGTTGGGATCGTGGTCTTTGAGCACCTTGAAGACCCGATGCGTGAGCGGCGAGGAAATCGCGAAGTCCTCGTAAGCGCGTTGGAGCGTCGCGCGCACCCGCGCGGCAATCACCTGGTCGGGCAGACCGGAGAAATCTTCTTCGGCAAGGTATTGGCCCACGCGCTTCATGATATGGAGCCGCGAGACATTCAGCACCTTTGGGTCATAGGAGACGCCAAGGACTGCGAAGAACTCCTCCGCAGCCGACAGGCGCTTCAGTCGCGCGAGGATGTCGGTGACATCGATGGTGCGGCTGTCAGCGGAACAATTCATTGCATTCTCCCTGGTCGGAAAAACTGTGGTGCCGGTGCGCTCGCGCACGGCTGGCCTGGACCCGCAAGCTCCGCGAGGGATGCCTCGCTGCACATTCCATCGTAGAGCTCGACCAGTTGAGTTGCAGTGACGGTCGATTTGGTCTCGGCCGCTTCGCGCCGGACGCGGGCCACCATCGCGGCTGCCAGATCCGGGTCGAGATCGCGACCGCTTTGGCTGAGCACATGGGCAATCGCAGTGGCGCCGGAATGCTTGCCGATGACGATACGCCGGCAGCGGCCCACGAGAGCCGGATCGAGCCCCTGATAAGTACGCGAGTCCTTCAGCAGCCCTGCGACGTGAATGCCGCATTCGTGGGTGAAAACATCGGCGCCGACGACCGGCTTAATGGCCGCGGTCTCCCGGCGGGCGGCCCAAGCCACCTGGGCGGCGAGGTCGGGCAATGCGGTCAGCTCGATGCCCGTATCCGCGCCGTCGAGGACCGCCATCGCGGCGGCCACCTCTTCCAGCGCGGCATTGCCCGCACGCTCGCCGAGCCCCAGGACGGTGACGGAGGCATGGCGCGCGCCTGCGCGGATCGCGGCCAGCGTGTTGGCGCCAGCAAGTCCGAGATCGTTGTGCGCATGAAATTCAAGGTCGATTGGAGACTGCGCCACGAGCTGGGCGACAAGTTCGAAGGTCGAAAAGGGATCCAGAACGCCGACAGTGTCGGCTAGCCTGACGCGGCTTGCGCCGGCGTGTGCAGCCGTCTCGATAACGCGGGCGATATGATCCCGATCGGCCCGCGACGCATCCTCGCAGCCCACCGCGACGAAGAAGCCGGTGGCGGCTGCGCGCCTGACCATATGCTCGATGACCTGGAGCGCTCCCGCCTTGTCGAGGCCCAGCTTGGCGGAAAGTTGGATGTCCGACGCAGGCAGCGACAGATTGACGGCGTGGACGCCGCTCTCGATCGCTGCATCGAGATCCAGCGACGTCATCCGGCACCAGGCCAAGAGCCGAACCGGGAGACGCCGCGCCACCACGGCGCGAATTGTTTCGATCTCGTCGGCTCCCATGACCGGCGTGCCGATCTCGATCTCTGTGACGCCGGCCGCCGCAAGAGACTGGGCGATCTCCAGCTTTTCCGTCGTGGTAAAGGCGACGCCGGGCGCCTGCTCGCCATCGCGCAAGGTCGTATCGTTGAGAAAGACCTGACGGTTCATGAGCGACTACCGGCTCTTCCGGCGCGGGAGCATAGACCCGATTGAAGGTCTTCGGCACTTCGCTTGCCCGGCCCAGAATTGCCAACGCCACGCAGCCTCTCCACGATTGCGGGCATGACCTCGAGCGCCCGGTCGACGTCCGCTTCGCCGTTGTCGCGCGCGAAGGAAAAGCGGACTGCCCCATGTGGCATGTTCATCGCCCTCAAGACATGGCTCGGCTCCAGGGAGCCGGAGCTACAGGCGGAGCCGGCCGAACAGGCGATGCCCACGCGGCTGAGGAGAAGTGGAATTCCATCACTTTCGATATGTTCGAAGGAGATGTTCGCGGTGTTTGGCAACCGCTCTAGGGGATCACCAGTGACACAGGTGTTTGGGATGCGCTGGAGAATCCCGCCCTCCAGGCGATCGCGGAGCGACTTTACCCGTGTGGTCGCGTCGTCCATGAATTTCAAGGCGAGTTCGGCCGCCGTGCCGAGCCCGACTATGCCGGGCGTATTCTCGGTGCCAGCACGCCGGTTGTGTTCTTGGTGGCCCCCCTTGATCAGCGAGTGGAAGTTGACGCCACGTTTTACGAAAAGCGCGCCGATCCCTTTCGGCCCGTGCAGCTTGTGGCCGGAGAGCGACAGTAAGTCGATTGCGGTCGACTTCAAGTCCATCGGAAGCTTGCCGACCGCCTGCACAGCATCGGTATGGAAAAGGGCGCCCACTTCCTTGGCCAACTCGGCAAGCCTGGCCACAGGGAAGATCACACCAGTCTCGTTGTTCGCCCACATTATCGAGACGATTGCCACCTGTGGGGTGAGGGCGGCCATATAGGCGTCGAGGTCGAGCCGGCCACGGCAATCCACCGGGATCCTGTGCACCTTGACGCGGCGGGTCTTTTCAAGATGCGCGCAGAGCGTCAGCACGGCGGGGTGCTCGACCGCGGAAGTCACAATCTCGGTTCGGTTGGGCATCGCCTCGAGCGCCGAAAGAAGCGCTGCATTGTCGCTTTCTGTCCCACCCGAGGTGAAGGTGATCTCGTCGTCGAACTCCGCGCCGATCAGCGCTTGCAACTGCCTCCGCGCCTTTCTCACCGCCGCACTGACTGAGGCGCCAAAAGCGTGCGCCGACGAAGGGTTGCCGAATTGATCCGTAAAGAACGGCAACATCGCTTGCACGACCTCAGGATCGACCCGTGTGGTTGCGTTGTTGTCGAGATAGACAGGCTTCATAGGTGCGATTCCTCAGTTGATCAGAATGACGCGAGCGCGAGACCGCCTCATTGAGCCTCTGGCGCATGCGGTTGATGATGATGGTCCCGAACTGGCAGCTGGCGCAGACGCCCGACAGTTTGACGTAGAACGGATCGGCGTCGACATGGACAAGTTCGCAGTCGCCGCCGTCAGCCCGCAGGTAAGGACGCCCGCACGCGACAACGTTATTGATAAGCCGAATTTGGCGCAGCGGCGCGATTTGGCCGCCAGCAGCTCGGGTGCCACCAGGAACCGAACTGTTTCGGGAGGCGACGTTCTTTGCATCCTACCGGAAGCGATTGCCGGTCCCAAGATCGGCTTCGACCTTGCCTTGTTCTTGAGGACGGGGACATCTGTTGTGCCGGCCATATAAGCCTCCTCTGCCGCAAGAGTCCGTCGGCGGCGATCGCTTCATGGACCCGCTCAACTAAAGGACTTGCCGCAGCCGCACTTCTCGCGCGCGTTGGGGTTATCGAAGACAAAGCCGGAAGATTCGAGCCCGGTGAGGAAGTCGACGGTCATGCCGGCGACATGGGGTTGGGAGCCCGCGTCCACGAACAGCTTGATCCCATCTGTCTCGGTGATCGCGTCGCCCTCGCGCGACACGCTCTCCAGGCCCATTAAGTATTTGAAGCCGGCGCAGCCGCCGGCCTGGACCATGATGCGAAAGCCTTCCGCCGGCTCGCTGGCGCGGGAAAGAGCAGTCTTGATGGCGGCAACAGCGTTGTCGGTGAGCGTAATCATGGCTCCATTCTCCTCAGTCCGGGACCTGCTTGCGCATCACGTTGCATGCACCGTGCCAAAGCGAAAAAATGTTTCAACACAGCGCGGCATCTCTGACACTGCTGTGGTTCTTGTGAGTCCATTGCTGCGAAGGTGTCGGCCAACCGACACGTACTGTCGGGTTTGTCGGGTCCGCCACGCGGGATGTTGGGCCTGAGTTGTTGGCTGAACTCACATTAAACCAATGACCATTACAGAAGACTTCTTCTGAGCTTGCTTCGGCGCAATTGGCACGGTTTTTGAAGCTCCACTGGCGAGGCGGCAAGAGACTGCCGATCCACAATCGTGTCGTAGGTGCCCTCGCGATCGATGGGGCGAAGCAAGGGAGCAACATGTCAGGACTGGGTCAGACACGCTTTGTTTGGCGAAGCAGCGCCGCCCGTGGCATCCGAATGACCGATTGGCCGATTGCGACAACACCCACAATTGCTCACCACCGCCCGGTGGCCACCGACCGGCTCGATGTGATTCCATCGGCATGTGCCTGCTCGTGTCACTCGGGTCTCGCCGCTCCGATAGCACCCCCGGTTTTCGCGCGGGTGCGACGACGTGCGCACGCTGTCCAGCGACACTTTGTTCACGGGCCAGCAGCAGATCAGGGTCGAGCATTACGGCGCGCCCTATCGGCTGAAGATTCACCGGCAGGGCAGCTGATCCTCACACGTAGGTGGAAGTAGGGGTAAGACATGGACCAGCGCGAGAAACCGTCGCCGGACGAAATCCGGCGGGCGTGCGAAGACAATCCGGAAATCCGGGAGCATGATCTCGCCGCTCGATTGGGCATTTCGGAAGCCGAATTGGTCGCGGCGCATTGTGGTGACGGCGCGGTGCGCATCGAGCCGCGCGTCGATGATCTGCTGACCGGCCTCGAAGCGGTCGGCGAGGTGATGGCGGTCACCCGCAACCAAAGTGCCGTGCACCAAAAGATCGGCGTCTACGACAAAGTGGTCACCGGCAGCCCGCATGCCATGGTGCTCGGCGACGAGATCGACCTGCGCATCTTCCCGAAAGCGTGGGCGTATGGCTTCGCCGTCGAGAAGCGCGAGGGAGCCGAGATCCGCCGCAGCCTGCAATTCTTTGATGCCACCGGCGAGGCGATGCACAAAGTACATCTCAGGCCCGCCTCGAACCTGCACGCCTATCAGAATCTGGCGGCAGAGCTCGTATCCTCCGACCAGGAGCCGATCATATCGGTCGAGGCGAGCGGGGCGCGCGATAACGCAGTGAGTCCAGACCAAGCCGCCACGGTCGACGACCTACGCGAGCACTGGAGCCGGCTGAGCGACGTGCATCAGTTCTACCATATGTTGAAGACACTGAAGCTCAGCCGCTGCCAGGCGATGCGTATGGCCGACGAGGATTACGCCTGGCTGCTCGACAATGATGCCGTTGGCGCCCTGTTCCAACAGGCTGCCGAAGACGAGATGCCGATCATGTGCTTTGTCGGCAATCGTGGTTGCATCCAGATCCATTCCGGCCCGATCAAGTCGGTCAAGCAGATCGGGCCGCGGATCAATGTGCTCGACGAGACCTTCCATCTGCATCTTAGGACCCATCACATCCGCGAGGTCTGGGCCGTGCGCAAGCCGACGAGGGACGGTCACGTCACGTCCATTGAAGCCTATGGCGCCGACGGCAAGATGATCATCCAGTTCTTCGGCACGCGCAAGGAAGGCGAACGCGAGCGCAGCGACTGGCGGTTTCTGGCCGAGAACCTGCCACGCATTCCCGGTCCGACCGACAGGGATGTGTAGAGTGCCGGCAGACCCTCGGATTGAACCGGCCGCCATAGGACTCGGCACCACGTTGCGACAGCGGCTGCGAGGTCGTAGCGCATACGGACGGTCAGGTGTGCACGCCGGAATTGACCGCATCGATACAGTCAAGCTCGTCGCCGGGCGGACCGCTGCGCACGAGTGCATCGCCGTCTAACCGGAAAGCCTTGCTGCGGCTGCGAGCGATACAACGCATACGCCATCAGCGCCGAACCGAAGCGCGGCTCGACCTTGTTGATAATTTCGATCATCGCGCGCAAGCGCCGCTGAGTCTTGTCGGACCGCACCCGATCCTTGCGCTGGATCGCGTCGTTGCTCAATCCGGGCCGTGCGAGCGATCTTCTCGCTCGTCGACCGGAAGGCAGTGCAGGAGCAGCCAGGCCGAACAGCCCGATGTCGCGGACTCGACAAAACCGACCGTGGATGTCGGTTGTCGGACGTTGTCCTAAGAATGATGGACAGGTGATCATCAACTTAGCGGCGGCGGGCCCAGTGCAGGCTGGCATCGCTTGGTGCAGCGCCATGGGTACGCCTATCCGGCACGCGACTTGCTTCGACAATTTGATCAGCAGGGCATCAGCAGTGCGTCACGGAGCTCAGCGGTGATTGACCAGCCTCTCAACCCTAACGGGGATAAGGGAGGGCTTTGCTTCATAACCGCAGCGCGGCGGAGATGCCCCTTCTGATTGACTTCGCAACCGATCTCATCCGCGCTGGTGCAGGTGGGCTGTATCGGGCGACAGAATGTAGAAGGGGCCCGACAAGAGACGTACCCATGCTGGAAATCGACTTTATGAACAGCGGTGCAATCTCAATCGGCCATGAACGCCAATGTAGAGAAAGCAAAATGGCAACCAAACCCGTTCCAGATCATGTCCCGCCCGAAATGGTGAGGGACTTCAGCCTGTTTACGTCACCAGGGATGTCACAAACGCCCAACGGGGATCCACACGCAGCTGTCGCTTGCGCCCATGACGGGCCTCCGATCTTTTATTCCCGCTACAACACGCAAGATGGCCGGGGTACCTGGGTCATCACCCGTGCCGCGGACCAGCGCAAGGTGCTGCAGGACGCTGAGACTTTTTCCAGCCATCGCAGCATCTTCTCCTCCATACTAGGTGAAAACTGGCCGACGATCCCGCTTGAGCTCGATCCACCGGCCCATGGCGTCTTTCGCTCACTGCTCAATCCGCTGCTTTCGCCAAAGCGGGTGTTGGCTTTGGAACCGGCTGTCCGCGAACGGGCGGTCGAGCTGATCGAAAGGATCGCCGCGTCGGGCACAAGCTGCGACGTGATGAAGGATTTTGCCTTTCCTTTCGCGGTGAGCACCTTTCTTCGCTTTCTGGGGTTGCCCGACGACCGACTCGATACATTCGTCGGCTGGGGGAAAGATCTGCTCCACGGCGACGATAAGGAACGACCTGTGGCTGCCCGGACGATCGTGGCATTCATCGACGAACTTGCAGCCATGCGCCGCCAGGAGGCGGTTGACGATTTCATGACCTTTATCGTGCAGGCACAGGTCGAGGGCCGCCGGCTGACGGACACCCAAGTCCGCGGCATCGGCGTGCTTGTCTTCGTCGCTGGGCTCGACACGGTCGCAGCAGCTATAGGCTTTGACTTGGCGTACCTCGCGCGCAACCTCAAAGATCAGCAATTGCTGCGGAGCGAACCGGACCGCATCCCGCTTGCAACCGAAGAATTGCTGCGGGCCTATCCGCCCATTCAGTTGATCCGCGTGGCTACGAAAGATATCGACTTCGAAGGCGCGCCGATCCGGAAGGGGGACTATGTTTCCTGCGCCACGATGATTGCCAATCGTGACCCGGCGGAATTCGAATGCCCCAACACGATCGATTTGGAGCGGGAGGACAACCGCCACGCAGCGTTTGGCTATGGTCCCCACCGTTGCCTTGGCTCACACCTTGCCCGGCGGGAGATTGTCATTGGCCTGGAGGAGTGGCTGGCGCGCATCCCACCTTTCAGGATCAAGCAGGGTACGGCACCGATAACCTCTGGGGGCCATGTGTTCGGGATCGAAAATTTGATCCTGGACTGGTCTTAGGCCCGCCCCGAGCCGGGGCACAGACAATGGAGGCAGCGCCATGCGCATCATCGTCCAAAATGCCAAATGCCAGGGTCACGCGCGATGCGCGGTGCAAGCGCCGGACATCTTCAAGCTTGATGACGAGGGTTACATCCTGCCTGGTGACATTGAAGTTGCGGAAGGGGAGGAGCTGCGTGCATCGCGAGGCGCGCGATCCTGTCCTGAACGTGCGCTGGAACTCACTCGCTGACGCTCTGAATCAGACGTCATTCAACCGTGAGTCTGGCGGGCTTGAATGGGGTCGACCATGTGGCCGCACTCAGCACGCGACGTTTGTCCTGCATGGTCCACCTCCAACTCCGCGGGTGCATTTCCGGCGCCAGTGTTCCCCATGCGCAAACGGCAGGGCGGGGGCTCGCGAAACGCCTCTTCCAATCACAGAATTTGTGACAGAGCCGATGGAGCAGACGAAAATTGCCGAACTACTCGACGCGAGGCGATCCGGAGTGCCATACCGAAGAACTGCCCATGTTGCGGCCGACCGGTCGCTGAATGGCTTGATAGGACAACCAGGAGAACAACACCATATTCGCCCAACACTATGCCCGGCTCAGCACCGGCCAATGGCCGCAGATCGAGCTGGAGAGGAGGTTCGACCAGCATGTACTTGCCTGTGTGCTTTCACGTGCGCTCGAGGAGATCGAGGCCGGCGAGGCGACGGCGACGGAGGCAACCGGACTTTCGCGCGCCGAGCTGCGCGATGTCCTGGCCCGCTGTTTGCCTGCTATTCCTATCAACGCGTTTGCCTTGAAAGAGGTGAGCGAGCCCGAGCCGGATCTGGAAGAAGAACTTCTGCATGGACTGCTGCTGGCGCATGCCCGACATGGCGACCCGGCGAGCGCCCGCTTCGCCAAGATCATCGCCCGGCGTGCCATGCGCAATGACCATCTCTGGCAGGAGCTTGGCCTTTTTAATCGAAACGACCTCGGCCGCCTGCTCGCCTCGCATTTTCCGACGCTGGCGGCCGGCAACACCCAAAACATGAAATGGAAGAAATACTTTTACCGCAAGCTCTGCGAGGCCGAAGGTTTTTCGCTCTGCAGCGCGCCCAGTTGCTTGGAATGCAATGATTTCGAAAGCTGCTTCGGCCCGGAGGGACTTTGCGAGTAGTCCGCCCTTAAGTCATTGATTCTAAAGCGCGAATAGCGTTGACCGAAATAGCCAGAATCAAGAAACGTACACCTGATTGGTGTACGCAAGGGTGTACAGCGCCAAGGATTCCGTTGTCAACATTGAAAAGCGAGGGGGAATCGGTCAGAGATCGCGCAGGGCGGAGCGAGCGAACAATGAGCGTCAATTGGGGCGAAGATGACTTGGCGAGGCTGCTGGCTCTTGAGCACGCCTTTCATGCGCTTGCCCTGCTGTCAGCAAGCAACTACGCCCATCTCGCGGGAACCACACCCAGCGCCGCCGTGAAGCAGTTCCGAGAAGCTATCGAAGGCTCCGTCTACGATAGCGGACAGGCTCCGAAGACCGTACAAGTGCTCATGAGCAAGCATCTGAAGAAGATGTTCGACCACGTGGCCGCAATGGCTGTCCACGCGGACCAAGGATTCATAGGTGATGAGTGACATCTACGAGAACGCCATCGCCTCGATCAGGCTTGGTATCCAGGATTTTCAATCCAACGACGAACTTCGGCCGATAAGCGCGCTGCGGAACTTCTACGCGGGGGTGCTACTTCTTGGAAAACAGTGTCTTTTGAATGCTGCGCCAGACGACGCCGACCCCATGGAAATCCTTGCATCGAAGTTCGCCCCCATTTTGGACGACGACGGCGAGGTAGCATATGCAGCGAAGGGCCAGCAGACTATTGACCTTGCGGAACTCCGTGAGCGCTTCAAGGGTTTCAAGCTCACATGGCCTGCTGGCGACATCAAAGGCCTCCAGAAGCTCCGGAATGACTTTGAGCACTACCACTCTGCAACGCCGAAACCAGCGATACGACAGGTGATAGCCGATTGCTTTCCTTTGGTGGAAGGATTCTTCGCAATACTGGAGAAATCGCCCAAGGTCGAGCTTGGCGACACGTGGGATTTGATGCTTGCAGAACGCGCGTTCTTCAGAAAGCTGAAAGACTCGTGCAACGCGACATTCCAGAAAATTCCCTGGTGGCCAGAGATTGCTGAACGCGATGATATCTCGTGCCCGAACTGTAGATCGTCGCTCGTTTACCAGAAAGACGACACTAACGACGAACCAGGTGACATTGAGGGATGCTGCAAGGCATGCGGCGATGCTTTCTCAGCAGAGAAGACCGTCGAGATAATTGTGCAGGCAGGCTTCGGCATTGATGACTACATGGCTGCCAAGGAAGGGTTGGAGCCGACGATTCACGACTGTCCTGAGTGCTACAACGCCACATATGTGGAAACAGGCACCACCGTAAAATGCTTCTTCTGCGGCTATGCAGTGGGCGGCGACTGCGCGAGGTGCGGTGAGTCACTTAGTATAAGTAACAAGTCTGTCAACAATCCCCGACTCTGCGACTACTGCGATCACATGTTGTCGAAGGACGACTAGGTCCTGAGACCCAGACCGAGCGCCCTCTAACGGGAAACAGATTCGTGGCCAAAGAAGAGGCAGATACCTGGGAACTCGACGAACCAGCGGCGCGCACCCACACCCCCCCAGGTTGGCCGATCAAAGTGATCGAGTTCAGTGCAAGTGGGAAGGCACCAAAGAAGTATGGACCGAACACCTATCGGTTCGGCGCTTCCCTCACGTTGAGCGTGGTTCTTCCAAGGCGGGGATGGTCGCTTGTCAAGAAGACGAAGAACTACGCCTACTTAACACCACCCCCAGATCAGCTAGGCCCCAACTTCCGGATCTCAATAGCAGTTCCACCCGCTTCGGAATGCTTGGCCATCGCGCGCAGGTGTCACGCTCGTGCCGAATCCTGGGCATACCAGCTTGGCGAGTGGCCGGCGTGGTATCTCCATGAGCGAAATCGCGACATGCGCCGCTTATGGCGCGACCCGGTGACAGGAGAGATGGCATCGGAGTTGCATCCCGCCCCGCCGGAATCCAGCCTTTCCATCGGTCAGTGGGGCATTTGGGAGATGCACGTCTCCGGAATCGCCGGGAACTTCGTAATCGGGCGCGCCCCTCCTGCTGCTCCGGCGAACGGCAGCCTGGGCGTTCCCGCTGACGCCCTAACCGAAGGCGAGCTAAGAACAGTCGAACTCACGAAACACGAACGCAACGTTAAAGCTCGACGAGAGTGTATCAGGCACTTCGGCTACCGATGCCAAGCATGCGATCTCAGCTATGAGGATAGGTATGGTCCGATTGGCGCCGATCTCATCCACGTTCACCACCTAACGCCTCTCTCGGAGATTGGCGAAGCCTATCAGGTCGACCCGATCCGCGATCTGGTGCCGCTCTGCGCAAATTGTCATCACGTCGTGCATCGCCGAAACCCGCCGTATTCAATAGCCGAGCTGAGAAGTGTGATCACCGAGCAGGCAAAACGCACCTTGGCGTAGCCCGGACCTTACAGAGACCAGCGAATATTCTTGAACAGAAGCAATACGATACCGATCTTACGGTCACACTGGAGTTACCCTGCATGGCTGATGATAGCGAACCCATCACGGTCGATGATTCCGAGGAGCCTACAACGCTGCCAACTAACGTTGGTGTTAGCCTCAGCGGCCCGTTTGAGAGCGAGGACAAAGCTCGCGAGTTTGCCTATCGAGTATTAGGGTCGATGAGGGTTCTCGGCAAATCGATGGACCTCAGCGGGGTCGATGGCGTTACCATTTCTGGGGACTACCATGAAGCTTTGACCGCCCTCGATCGCGGCATTGAAGGCCTCCGACCTTTGACGGCCTCCACCGACGAAGACGGCATAATCGGCATAGCAATGGCACCAGCGGTTCTAAGAGACGGAAAGCTCAAAACCCACTTGGTCTTCCACGTCCACGCGATCCTCGGCCTTGCAGAACCTGAGTCCGAATTATTCCCGCTGGCTGTCCATACCCTTGCACACGAATGCGCTCATGCGATGCTGCATACAGCATTCGACAACCGATTTCCGAACGTGATTTTACGTGAAGGCGCATCGAACTACTTCGACCGTTTCCGACTAGAGGTCACCGATGCATGCTGGGAAGAATACGGCGCTACTCGGGCGAGCGCAGACTGGGGTACAGATCCGACGGACGGTTATGTCAGCACGTTCGTCAAGGCACTCTCGGAAACAGACCAATCAGCGAATGAATTCATTTTGTCCTATCGGACACACGGCGACATCGACCAAGTTCTTGCCGAGGTCCCGCCGCTATATGGCAACCTCATCAAATGGGCATCCTATCTGATTGGAACGATGCACGGCCTCGATAAGAAGATCGCCGATCTTCCCGAACTGGTCGAAGCACTCAACGGTCATTGGTTCTCCGAGTATTTCGAAAAGCTCGAAACCGCTTATAGGAAACTCTGGGAACGGCTTGGCGAATGGGATGAGCGGGCCGAATTCGATCCAATCGGAGACGTCGCGATCGACGCTCTCGAAAGGGGCGGAATGAAGCTGATCAAGACCTCCCCTGACAACACCAAGGTCGAGATTCCTTTTCGAACATGGAACACCCCTATGGGCGGCCTGCTCAATCTAATGGGGCAGCTCTAGTCGGCCAGCGTCAAAACCTTTTCAGGGAGCGCATCCCCCGGCCGGGCATCCGGAACTCCTCGGCGAGGGTGGAAGGCAAGCACACGTCGGGCCATGCGCCTCCTGCATACGGACACGGGACAGGATAGCAAGGCCTTCGCGACGCCAGTTCCGGAGGGCCTGACGGCGGTTGCAGGTGACTTCCTTGAATAGGCGCTGCCAGTCGTGCGGCTCGCGGGCGCGCAATTCGAAAAAGGTCTGAAGGGCGTGGTCTTCGGCAATGCGGGCGTCCAGTCCCAGCCATGGGCACCATGGGAGGCCGGGGCGGCGTACCAGACGGAAGGCTTTCCCGTCGCATCGGCCGGCGACCTCGGTGGCATTGGATTCCACCCAGCATTGCGTTGCCGGATCGAAGCGCGCGAACTCGGGATAGGTCCGCCCATGAGCGTGGGCGGACACGTATCTCCGAAGCGCATGGGACTCGTCCTGATTTTCGTGGCTCACGAAATTCAACGGGGCCTCCTCTCCTCATGGTCCAAGTCTGACGACGGCGGAGGAAGATCCATGTCGTCGCCGAGTGCGGGGAGCCTTTCCTTTTTCCTGCGGGCTTCCTCGGCCTCGCGCGCGGTCCTGCCGTAGCCTCTGAGGGTAGGGAGCGCGGCAACGACGTCGCCCTCGGGTTTCCCGGCCAACTTGCCGCGCTGCTCGTCGTGAAGGTGGCGCGTGACGAAGGCAGCGAGGTCGTGGTCGTTCCCTTCGAGCTTTCGAGAGCGGCGACATCACCGGCAGCGGCCTCGAGCACCAAGGCGGCGACGGCTCTGTGGTTCCGGATCGCGGACATCTCATCGCCCTCGGAACGGATTCTGAACTGGTCGCCCTCGAACGCCTTCCGGACTCCCTCCGAAGGCTCGTAGAGTTTGCCCGTCGCCTGATCGTAGACCGCGACGCCCTGGCGCTGGCCCTCAAGCCATGCGGCATCCTTGAAGGCGCGTTCGCCGAAGATCTCCAAGCTGGAATCCCACTCGTCCATGGCCTTGGAAATCATGGCACGGACAGCGGCGTCCGACGCGGCAGGGCCGTGGATTCGCAGTTCGTCTCCGAGATCTTGCAATCGGCATTTTCCGACCTCGATCCACACGCCGTCGGGGGCCTCCGTCACCTCGGTGAAGCCACGGCTACGCCACCTGTCGGCGAGGGATTCAACCTTGTCGGGCGGAAGCTGCGGCACCTCGTCGGGGCTTCGGCGAGATCTCGCGCCGCTACCCTTGCGGCGGAGGCTCCTGAGTTCTTCCAACCTTTCGATGCTGTCGAGGTCGTCGGCTGCGAGCAGCGCGGCGGCGAGGGCGTCCGCCTGCCCGCGCTGGCCGAAGACCTTGGCGAGGCGGTTGCGGATTTCGACGTGCCCGCCGTCCTTCGTGGCGATGCGGATAAGACCGGAGTTCGACGTGTCAATGAAATGCAGGGAACCCGCCCAGCCTTCGGCGTTCGGGAGGTCGGGGAAGCGCTCGCGGAGGAGCTTCTGTTTGAAGTCGGCGCGGCTCCGTGGGCGGATGAGCGGCCTCTTCCTCCGCGCGGCTGCGCGCCCCAAGGACTCCTAGCCCTGCCGAAAACTCGTCGCGCCGGAGTCCTTCAAGCTCCACTGCCAAGGCCTTCAGGCTGCGTGTCAGCGTCTCCCTGTCCATGCCTGCATTCAATCCTTCGAACGCCATCACGGCGAGCGCCGTCGCCCGACGCTGCGCCTCACGCCTTTTCAGTGCTCCAAGCCATATGCGCAAAGGGGTTGCACCAAGGTTTACGACTTGCCCGGCAGGGATTCGCATCTGGAAGAAGAAACCTGAGTCCTTGCGCCATAAATACATCGCCCGCTCCAGGTGTACGTTTAGGTGTACGTTTCTGGATAAGAGGCGATTATTACACAATAAAATCAAATACTTAAGCGATGGTGGGCCCGGAGGAAGGCGAAAGCCGCCTCACACGGATCAAGGACGGCATCGCCTCGGATTGAGAGCACGCTTCGTAGATTGTACAGCGCCAGCGCTCGCGCCGCGCCATGTGTCTCTTGTCGAATGTCGACGGACCCCTTCGGGGATTGAATGCTGTGCCTGCTGTCCGATTACCCGCCATGCTCGCTTCGGCGGGCGCCGTCATGATGGCGGTGCAGGATGCGACCCGCACCATCGCCGCCGAGCAACTGGTGTTCTCCGGGCCGTTGCTGCTCGCCTGCCTCGCGGTTGCGGCGCCTGGGCGGCCGCGGTTCCCCGCGCCGGCAGCGCTCACTGTCGCCAAATGGAAACCGGTGCCGGCGAGGTTCACGTGTCGGGCGGCGAAGGTCGCCATGGCCCGGAGGTGAAGCCGGCGAGCGCTTCCGCAGGTCCATGCAAGCGAAGGATCGCGCCGCGCCGTGCATGCGTTTGCATCTCTCGTCCCCTGCGCTGCTGAGACCTCTCTACTGTCAGGCGGTCTAGGTTTCGCGCTTCGGGCCGAGCAGGAACACTGTCAGGGCGGCGATGAACGTGGCAACAGCACTGTAGGCAATGGCACTGGTAACCCCGGCATTGTCCACCAATAGTCCGCCGAAAATCGCGCCGGCTGCGATTGCCACTTGGAATGCTACGACCATCAGCACACCGGCGCTTTCGGCCTGCTCGGGAACGGCCCGCCGCACCATCCACGTCTGTAATCCCACCGGCACCGCGCCGAAGGCAAACCCCCATGCGGCAACCGCAATCGCCGAGGCGAAGGCCGATTCTCCCGCCGTCAGCAGCGAAACAGCGGCTATCGCTATGAGCAGCGGTGCAAGGGCCGCGACTGCCTTGAGACTGTACTCGGCCAGAAGCCCGCCGGCCAAATTGCCGAAGAATCCGCCGATGCCGAAACCAAGCAACACAAGCGAGATCGTCTCGACGTCCAGCGCGGGAATCTTCTCGAGGAAGGCGCGGATATAAGTGATTCCGGCGAAGTGGCCGGAAGCGACAAGCAGGACGACCACAAGCGCGACCTTGACCATCGGAATCTTAGCCACATCCAGCAGGCTGCGGAAGCTAGCCACTCCAATCGGAGGCAGTCTCGGAATGGTTATGAGTTGCACCAGCAGTGTAGCCGCGCCGCCGACTGCGGCGAGCATGAAGGCGCTTCGCCATCCCCAGATATCGCCGACATAAGCGCCGATTGGAGCTGCGCAAACGGTAGCCACCGAAACGCCGGTGAGGATGATCGACATAGCGCGCGCCAGGAGGTGGCTTGGAACGAGCCGCATCGCCAGTGCTGCCGACATCGACCAGAAGCCTCCGAGCGCTATGCCGAGCACGACGCGTGCAGTCAGGAGAACCGCCAACGACCACGCGCCGGCCGCCAGAACGTCCGCCAGGATCAGCAGCAGCGTCATCGCCCACATGACGATCCTGCGGTCCAGGCGCTTTGTGATGATGGCCACCGTCGGCGCCGAGATCGCCCCGACGATAGCGGTCGCCGTCATCGCCTGTCCAGCCGCTCCCTCGGTGATACCGAGATCATGTGCGAGCGGCGTGAGCAGGCTAACAGGCAGAAACTCTGCGGTCACCAGCCCGAAGGTGCCCAAGGAAAGCGAAATGACCGCACCCCACGCGGGACCAGACGGTGGGACGGGCTTTTCTGAGTCGTGCAGAACAGCGTCCACGACGCCTGCCGCGGATTGGGTCATGAACGAAGTCTCCACTTTGATGCAATGCAACGTGATGTTGGCTGCCTTGACCCAAATTTAAAAACACAAGCGCATTTCCCGGCGGCGTTGCACGGAGGAGGGGATGTTCATTGCTTCGCGATATTTTGTGACGGTGCGGCGTGCAACATCGATGCCGGTTTCCTTCAGCCGGGCAGCGATGTCCTCATCGGAAAGCACGTCGCCGGGAGATTCTGCGGCAACCATCGCTTTGATCCGATGCCGGACAGCTTCGGCGGAGTGCGCATCGCCGCCTTGGCAGGACGCGATCGCGACGGTGAAAAAATACTTCAGTTCAAAGACTCCGCGCGGGGTAAGCATGTACTTGTTCGAGGTCACCCGGCTTACCGTCGACTCGTGCACGCCGATCGCGTCAGCGACGGTTCTAAGATTGAGAGGCCGCAGGTGGGCGACGCCATGTTCCAAAAAGGCATCCTGCTGACGCACGATTTCAGCCGCAACCTTAACAATCGTCTTGGCGCGCTGATCGAGGCTGCGGATTAGCCAGTTCGCGTTTTGCAAGCATTCGTCGAGAAATGCTTGATCTTTCGAATTTTGGGCAGTTTGACGGGAGACTTCGGCATAGTAGCTTTGGTTGATCAGCAGCTTTGGCAGCGTGGCGGGATCAAGTTCGATCTGCCACCCGCCTTGCGGTGAGGGCGTGACCCAGACATCGGGTATGATTGATTCAGACGCACCGGATTGGAATCGGGTCCCAGGCTTGGGATCGAGCGCACGAATCTCATGCAACATGTCGAGAAGGTCGTCTTCATCGACGCCGCAATGCTGCTTCAGTGCCTGAAAATCGCGTCGCGCAAGCATTTCAAGATTGGCGACCAAAGCTGCCATTGCCGGGTCGAACCGGTCTCGCTGGCGCAACTGGATCTCGAGGCATTCTCTGAGAGTTCGCGCAAAAATTCCCGGTGGATCAAAGTGCTGCAAGGTTCCGAGAACCCGTTCCACATCAGCCTCCCGGATATTCAGGCTCTCGGCCAGCTCCAAAAGGTTTGCCCGAAGATAGCCAGTGTCTTCCAGATCGGCGGCAAGCTGGCCAGCGATCAGCCGCTCCTGTGGTGTGAACGCAGTGAGGGCAATCTGACGAGCGACATGGTCGTGCAATGTTTCGGGGAGGGTGGCAAACTCGTCGAGAGAAGGGCCATTACCCGGCGGATTGTTGGTCGTGTTGCGAAGTGATTTCCATTGCCCGAGCCGTTCCGGCGACCCGGCCCCGGTCGGTCCGTCAAGGCCGTTTGCGCGTGGGCCGACAGGCTGATCCGCTCCCGAAATCGAAACATCGCCAAAAGGCCCGCCATCGTTTGACGCAGATTCCAAGAGCGGGTTCTTCTCGATTTCCCGCTCCACGAATTGATGCAGTTCAGTATGCGCCAGTTGCAGCAAGCGAATCGACTCAATGAGTTGAGGCGATGCGACCATGGATTGCTTCTGGCGCTGAAGCAGGCTTGCTGAGGATTGCATGTGAGCGCGATAATCCTGTCGAGGAGCCTCTCGGGGCGGGCAATGGCACCAGTGAGACGTTTTCTAGGTCATGCGGCGGCTTTCAGCGTTTCCAGAACGTTTTGCGGGGATGAGACGCCATAGGGGTCGGCCTCGCAGTTGTCGGAGAAACCTTCCTCCTCGAACCACTGCTCCACCACGCCATTGTTGATCAGGGCGGCGTAGCGCCAGGAGCGCATCCCGAAGCCGAGATTGTCCTTGGCGACCAGCATGCCCATCTTGCGTGTGAACTCGCCTGAGCCATCGGGGATGAGCTCGACCTTTTGCAGGCCCAAGGACTTCCCCCACGCATTCATGACGAAGGCATCGTTGACGGAGACGCAGTAAATCGCGTCAATTCCCTCCTTCTCAAACTCATCATAGAGCTTTTCGAAATTGGGCAGTTGGTAGGTCGAGCAGGTCGGAGTGAATGCGCCAGGCAGCGAGAACAGGATGACGCGCTTTCCGGCAAAGTAGTCGTCAGATGTCTTTTCTTCCCAGCGATATGGATTTGGGCCCTGGACTGACTCATCGCGAACACGCGTGAGAAAGGTGACAAAGGGAACCTTTTTTTGAACGGTCATCAACTTGCTCCTGAGGAAAAAACTGGCGCGCTGGATTCTGGCAGAGGCTGGCGCAATACCGAGCAAAGGCTCGTATGCCGCACATGAAATGAGGCCCTCGCGGCTCGCACCCTCCTTTTTCCATCCCGATGTAGGGGAACGTCTTGGCTGCTGGTCTTCGTCACCCGAACGTCATCGATCGGAGCGAGTGGAGGCTGTCGAGCCGCTTGGGCAATGTTTCCACGGCTATGGCGCCGGAAGCGGCATCGATCGCTCGCGCTCCTGCCCGGGAAAAAGTGATAGCGGGCCCGAAGTAGCCAATATCGGAAGCGTGTGGAGGCCTCAAATGTGACTTTCCCCAAGAGACCCGCGTTACTGAGCTGGTTCGGCGTATTGTCGATATTTGCCAGTGACCCGCCGACCTTGGCTTCGGTGGCTCTTTGATGGGGCTCTTGGGCACTCACATGCTGATCAGAACCGGTAGACGGCAATTGCGCGAGCGCCATGTGTTGGCGTGCCGCCATCGGACCAGCCGTGCGCAAAGCGGCTGCCGAGGAGGGACCTCCGGAGGAGATGATGTACCGATGTTCAGCGGGAACAGGCACCGTCTCCTCAGGCCACGGTCTAGAGCTTCGCGTGTCGGGCATGGCGCAAGTCGCTTTCATCGTGTTTTGATGGGCTCTGACCAGGAGCAGCAAGCGGCGTGCCATTTCAAATAGAGATGCTTTTGGAGCGATCCTTTTCCTTGGGAGGACCGCGTCTTCAAGACCGGGCGCGCCCTATAACCGCCTCGTAAGCACGCTCGACAAGGGTGCGGTATGGTGCGGATATGCGGCGCTTCCGCACCGGCTGGACAAAGACGAACCGAAAGCCGAGCCGATGCCCTACCTCATCCCGGCGGGCACTGCAGCGATTTCGTAGCGTCTGCCGCAAACGTGTTCTGCGTGCGCAGGCTCGGCTTTCGCGAACATGCGCCTGTCGCAGCAACCATGAGCGCGCGCTTCGGCAAGCGCCTGACTCCGTGAGGATCGAAATCCCCAATCGTGTCTAATTGCCAGCCTCTTATGTTCGAAACTGGACCAGAATGTCGCAAGCCCGACCGAAAGGTCGCCGAGGCGTACTATCCGACACTGTTCTGTCGCCTTTGTTGGCCCGCGACACCGGCCTATTTCGCCGAGCTCTTGTCTGGCCTCAGGCTAACCCGATGAAAAGCAATCACAATTTTTTTCTTCTGCTGGGTCGGCCAAATTGGCACGAGTTTTGATGCTCCTTCGTTGCGGGCCGGGAGCCGCCGACCGACCGTCATTTCGTGGATGGCACCGCGATCGATGGAACGAAGAAGGAAAAGCAAAATGTCAAATCCGCATCAGATAGCATTCTATGGGAAGGGGGCCTCGGCGAAACCGCCCCCTACCAAACAGGCTCGCCGCCCTTGTCGACCCTTGCGCAGGAAATGTTGATGGCCGGCTGCGACTCAAAGGCCCGCCACACTCGCCTTATCCTGAACTCGAAGGCGCAGGATAACGTTCTGCATCTCGCCGCGCGGTATGCCTAGGCAGTTACACGTTGGCCGACCTTGATAATCGAATCGGGCTACGCTGCGGAGGACGTCGTCTACATGCCTTCCTAAGCCATTCGCTGCCCGCAGCGCCTGCCGGTCACCTCCCGCCCTTCCATCGCTTAGAGATCAAGTGCCACCATGTCCGAACAACCCTTGCCGACGCTGCCGATGTGGCGCCTCGAGCACATCGAGCCCTCGCCCGAGATGTTGGCGCAACGCGCCAACGGTCCGATCCACCGCGTGCGCTTCCCGTCCGGGCACGAAGGCTGGTGGGTGACAGGCTACGAGGAAGCCAAGGCGGTGCTGTCCGACGCGGCGTTCCGGCCCTCGGGAATGCCGCCGGCGGCATTCACCCCGGATTCGGTGATTCTCGGATCGCCGGGGTGGTTGGTCTCGCACGAGGGGGGCGAGCATGCCCGGTTACGCACGATCGTGGCGCCGGCCTTCAGCAACCGCAGGGTGAAGCTGCTCGCGCAGCAGGTCGAGGTGATCGCCGCGCAGTTGTTCGAGACACTGGCAGCCCAGCCCCAGCCCGCCGACCTGCGGCGCCACCTCTCCTTTCCACTTCCGGCCATGGTCATCAGCGCGCTGATGGGCGTGCTCTACGAGGATCACGCCTTTTTCGCCGGGCTGTCCGACGAGGTGATGACGCACCAGCATGAAAGCGGCCCGCGCAGCGCGTCGCGCTTGGCCTGGGAAGAACTGCGCGCCTACATTCGCGGCAAGATGCGGGACAAGCGCCAGGATCCTGGCGACAACCTGCTGACGGATCTGCTCGCGGCGGTCGACCAGGGCAAGGCGACCGAGGAAGAGGGGATCGGCCTGGCGACGGGCATGCTGGTGGCGGGGCACGAGAGCACCGTCGCGCAGATCGAATTCGGCTTGCTGGCCATGTTCCGCCATCCGCAACAGCGCGAACGCCTGGTCGGCGATCCATCCCTGGTGGACAAGGCGGTGGAGGAAATCCTGCGCATGTACCCGCCGGGCGCGGGCTGGGACGGCATCATGCGCTATCCGAGGACCGACGTGACCATCGCGGGCGTGGATATTCCTGCGGAGAGCAAGGTGCTTGTCGGCCTGCCGGCGACGTCGTTCGATGCGCGCCATTTCGACGACCCGGAAATCTTCGACATCGGACGCGACGAAAACCCGCACCTGGCGTTCTCCCATGGGCCGCACTACTGCATCGGCGCGGCGCTGGCCAGGCTGGAACTCAAGGTGGTGTTCGGTTCGATCTTCCAGCGCTTTCCCGCGCTGCGCCTGGCCGTGGCGCCCGAAGAACTGAAGTTGCGCAAGGAGATCATCACTGGCGGGTTCGAGGAGTTCCCGGTGCTCTGGTGATGCGCGGACGCCGCCGGGAATCGCGATCTTCTCCGCAATTTGCCGGCGCGCCTGGCGCGCGCCGGTCAGATCAGCCAGCCAACAGGTAACCAAGATGGACGTGCAAGAAACCACGGCAGCATGCCGGGACGCCTTCGCCGAACTGGCGTCGCCAGCGTGCATCCACGACCCGTATCCGTTCATGCGGTGGTTGCGCGAGCACGATCCGGTGCATCGCGCGGCGTCGGGCCTCGTTCTGTTGAGCCGCCACGCCGACATCTACTGGGCGCTCAAGGCCACGGGCGATGCTTTTCGAGGGCCGGCGCAAGGCGAACTGGCGCGCTATTTCCCGCGTGCGGCGACCAGCCTGTCGCTAAGTTTGCTGGCGTCCACTTTAGCGATGAAGGAACCTCCGACGCATACGCGTCTGCGCCGGCTGATCTCGCGCGATTTCACCATGGGCCAGATCGACAACCTGAGGCCGACCATCGCTCGCATCGTCGCAGCGCGCCTGGACGGCATGGCGCCCGCGCTGGAGCGCGGGGAGGCGGTGGACCTGCATCGGGAATTCGCGCTGGCCTTGCCCATGCTGGTTTTCGGCGAACTGTTCGGCATGCCCCGGGACGACATGTTCGGGCTCGTCGCCGGCATCAGCGCCATTCTGGAAGGCCTGAGTCCGCACGCCAGCGATCCCCAGCTCGCCGCGGCGGACGCGGCCAGCGCCAGGGTGCAGGCCTACTTCGGCGACCTCATACAGCGCAAGCGCACCGATTCCAGCCACGACATCGTGTCAATGCTGGTCGGCGCACACGACGGCGATGCCGAGACGCTGTCGGATGCGGAATTGATCAGCATGCTCTGGGGCATGCTCCTGGGCGGCTTCGCCACTACTGCCGCGGCCATCGGCCATGCGATCCTGGCGATGCTGGCGTATCCCGAACAGCGGCACTGGCTGCAGGGAGATGCCGTGGGGGTGAAGGCATTCGTCGAAGAAGCCCTGCGCTACGACGCGCCTGCCATGTTCAGCTCCATTCCGCGTATCGCCCAGCGCGACATCGAACTGGGCGGCGTGGTGATCCCGAAGAACGCGGACGTGCGCGTTCTGATCGCGGCCGGCAATCGCGACCCGGACGCCTTCGCCGATCCCGACCGCTTCGATCCCGTGCGGTTCTACGGCACCAGTCCTGGCATGTCGATCGACGGGAAGATCATGCTGACCTTCGGCCACGGCATCCACTTCTGCCTTGGTGCGCAACTGGCCCGGGTGCAGTTGGCCGAGAGCCTGCCGCGGATCCAGGCGCGCTTCCCCACGCTGGCATTGGCCGAGCAGCCGACCCGGGAGCCCTCCGCGTTCCTTAGGACGTTCCGCGCGCTGCCGGTGCGGCTGCGTGGGCAGGAGGGCTGAGATGCGCGTCCTGGTCGATCAGGATCTGTGCGGAACTACCGGGCAGTGCGTGCTGACGCTGCCGGGCACCTTTCGCCAGCGCGAACCGGACGGCGTGGCCGAAGTGTGCGTGGCGACGGTCCCGCAGGCGCTGCACGCCGCTGTGCGGCTTGCGGCCAGCCAGTGCCCGGTCGCCGCCATTCGGGTCATCGAAAGCGACGCTGGCGATGACGAGCGCGCCAGCGCCGACCCTGCGCCTTCTCCGGCGGAGGCCGAGCGGCATGCCGCGAAAGACCAACGCAATCCAGGAGACACGGTGGGACGGTTTGAAGGCAAGGTGGCCGTGGTGACCGGCGCCGGCGCCGGCATCGGCAAGGCATGCGCTCTCGCCATCGCGCGCGGGGGCGGCAGAGTGGTGGTGGCCGACATTGATGGCTCGGCGGCCATCGGCTGCACCGCGCAGATCGCGGCCGAAGCAGGCCACGCGCTGCCCCTGGCCATAGATATCGCCGATGCGCAGGCGGTGGCAGCGCTGTTCGAGACGGCGGAGCGGCACTTCGGGGGGGTCGACCTGCTGGTGAACAATGCGAGCGCCATGCATCTGACCCCGCGCGACCGCGCGATCCTCGACCTGGACCTGGCAGTCTGGGACCAGACCATGGCGACCAATCTGCGCGGCACGCTGCTCTGCTGCCGGCAGGCCATCCCGCGGATGATCGCCCGCGGCGGTGGCGCGATCGTCAACATGTCGTCGTGCCAGGGGCTCAGCGGGGACACCGCGCAGACGTCCTACGCCGCGTCGAAGGCGGCGATGAACATGCTCTCGGCTTCGCTCGCCACCCAATACGGTCATGCGCAGATCCGCTGCAACGCCGTTGCGCCGGGTCTCGTCATGACCGAGCGTCTCCTCGCCAAGCTGGACGAGTGCATGCAACGGCATCTGCGCCGGCACCAGCTCCTGCAGCGCGTCGGCCGCCCCGAGGACGTGGCCGCGCTCGTGGCGTTCCTGCTCTCCGACGATGCTGCGTTTATCACAGGCCAGGTCGTGTGCATCGATGGCGGCATGCTGGCGCATGTGCCGACATACGCCGACGGTGGCAACAGCTGCGCCGCGCGCGCTGCCGGCGACACCGAATCGGCGGCGGCGGCGCGCTGCTGATGGACATGCTGCTCAACCCACTCAACCGTCGGCACCGGCTGCGATGCGACATCCCGGTCATGCCTGGCGCTTTCCCCCTGGTCGGGCATCTTCCCGCCATTGTCTGCGACCTGCCGCGCCTGCTGCAGCGCGCAGAACGGACGCTGGGCAGCCACTTCTGGCTGGATTTCGGCCCTGCCGGACATCTGATGACCTGCGTGGATCCGGACGCATTCTCACTGCTCAAGCACAAGGACGTGTCCTCGGCGCTGATCGAAGAGATCGCGCCCGAATTGCTTGGCGGAACGTTGGTTGCCCAGGACGGCGGCGCACACCGGCAGGCGCGCGATGCGATCAAGGCGGCGTTCCTGCCCAAGGGGCTGACCCAGGCCGGCATCGGCGACCTGTTCGCGCCCGTCATCTGTGCGCGGGTGCAGGCGTGGCGCGACCGCGGTGACGTAACCATCCTGCGCGAAACCGGCGACCTGATGCTCAAGCTCATCTTCAGCCTCATGGGAATCCCCGCGCAGGACCTGCCGGGATGGCATCGCAAGTACCGGCAACTGCTGCAGTTGATCGTCGCGCCCCCGGTCGACCTGCCCGGACTGCCCTTGCGGCGGGGCCGCGCCGCCCGAGACTGGATCGACGCGCAGTTGCGCCAGTTCGTCCGCGACGCGCGCGCGCATGCCGCGCGCACCGGGTTGATCAACGACATGGTGAGCGCCTTCGACCGCAGCGACGAT
This sequence comes from Mesorhizobium sp. M0136, assembly GCF_040322515.1. Lineage (NCBI taxonomy): Bacteria > Pseudomonadati > Pseudomonadota > Alphaproteobacteria > Hyphomicrobiales > Phyllobacteriaceae > Mesorhizobium > Mesorhizobium sp. M0136. The sequence continues at coordinate 32,592 of NZ_JAMYTP010000006.1, read as the reverse complement.
GCGCTTTCCGATGACGTCCTGGTCGCCAATATCCGCTTGCTGCTGCTTGCCGGTCACGACACCACTGCCTCGACGATGGCCTGGATGGTGATCGAACTGGCGCGGCAGCCTGTGCTGTGGGACGCCCTGGTCGAGGAGGCGCAACGCGTGGGCGCGGTGCCGACCCGGCACGCGGACTTGGCGGAGTGTCCGGTCGCCGAGGCGCTGTTCCGCGAGACACTGCGCCTGCATCCGGCGACCACGCTCCTGCCGCGTCGCGCGCTGCAGGAATTGCAACTCGGCCAACGGCGCATTCCCGCGGGCACCCATCTGTGCATCCCGCTGCTGCATTTCTCGACCTCGGCGCTGCTGCACGAGGCGCCTGATCAGTTCCGCCTGGCACGGTGGCTGCAACGCACGGAGCCGATCCGGCCGGTGGACATGCTGCAGTTCGGTACCGGCCCACACGTCTGCATCGGCTACCACCTGGTATGGCTGGAAATGGTGCAGTTCTGCATCGCCTTGGCGCTGATCATGCACAGGGCCGGGGTGCGGCCGCGGTTGCTGAGCGGCGTCGAAAAAGGCCGGCGCTATTACCCGACCGCACATCCGTCCATGGCAATCCGCATAGGCTTCTCATGAGCTGGCATCGCATGCCGCGTGTGGCGAGGCAGCGGCGGCGCCGGCGAGGCTCGGCATTGCTGCACTCAGCGCACGCGCTCGGTGCGACGTCGGCAACACCGCGGCGGCTTGGCGCTCGCCGTGGCCATCTCGTGTCAGGTACAAGGACATGAAAAACATGCAGACCGGTTCCATGCTACACGACGACCGAACTGGCGTTTCCGCGCTCGGCGGATTGGGCGCGCAGGCGCGCGGCGCATCCGGCAGGCTGCTGCCGGAGATCTGGATGCAGGACGGCGCAAAGCGGGTCGAACAGGCGCTGGCGCGTCTTCTCTGCGCCGAAGACGACGGTGAGACCGAGCTGATGGCGGCGATGCGCTACGCCACCTTGCATGGCGGGAAGCGCACCCGCGCCTTGCTCTGTCTGGCTGCCGGCGCACTGGCCGACACGCCGGCGCACATGCTCGACGACGTCGGCGCCGCCATCGAGATGATGCACGCCTGTACCCTGGTCCACGACGACCTGCCCGCGATGGACGACGACGTGCTTCGCCGCGGCCTTCCGACCGTGCACGTCAAGTTCGGCGAAGCCACTGCGATCCTGGTCGGCGATGCGCTGCAGGCGCACGCCTTCCTGACCCTGGCGAGCCTGGATGCGCCGGGCGACAACCGAATCGCGCTCGTGCGCGAACTGGCGCAGGCAGTGTCCGCCGAGGGTGCCGCAGGCGGGCAGGCCATGGATCTGTCGCTGGTCGGAAAGCACGCCGAGCTGGACAGGATCGTGGCGATGCACCGGAAGAAGAGCGGAGCGCTAGTGCGCGCGTCCGTTCGCATGGGCGCGCTATGCTCCATCGCGGAGGATGCCGCGCACGCTGCGCTGTACTGTGCGCTCGATCGCTACACCGCCTGTTTCGGCCTGGCGTTGCAGGTGATCGACGACATTCTCGACGCGACAGCGGATACCGCGACGCTGGGCAAGACCCCCGGTAAGGACGCGGCGGCGCAGAAGCCGACCTGCGCGTCGATCATGGGGCTGCAGGCAGCGCGCCAGTTCGCGCTGGATTTGTTGCGCGACGCCGGGGAGGCCATCGTCCCGCTGGGGCCGCGTGCGGAACAGTTGGCGCAGATGCTGCAGCGGGCCAACGTGTATCTGTCCGCGCCATACGCATGAGCGCGTCCGTCCGCATGGACTCGCCCCTGTGCTGCTGCGATCGGCCGGCGGGCGGTGCATGCCTGCACTGTGTCCGAACCGGCGGCGACGTGCGCGGCGTCTGCCCGATCCTGGTTCTCGTTAGCCCTCTGCAGAAGGAACATCCCGGGTGAACGCGCTGTCCGAACAGATCCTTTCCGAATTGCGCCACCTGCTGAGCGAGATGAGCGACGGCGGCAGCGTCGGTCCGTCCGTCTACGACACGGCGCGAGCTCTGCAGTTCCACGGCAACGTCACCGGTCGGCAGGACGCATACGCGTGGCTCATCGCGCAGCAACAGGCCGATGGCGGATGGGGAAGCGCGGACTTCCCGCTGTTCCGCCATGCGCCCACGTGGGCGGCGTTGCTGGCTTTGCAGCGTGCCGATCCTCTTCCCGGCGCTGCCGACGCAGTCCAGGCTGCAACCCGGTTCCTCGAGCGCCAGCCCGATCCCTACGTGCATGCGGTGCCGGAAGACGCGCCGATAGGCGCCGAGCTGATCCTGCCGCAGTTGTGCGGCGAGGCCGCATCCTTGCTGGGCGGCGTGGCGTTTCCGCGCCACCCGGCGCTGTTGCCGTTGCGGCAAGCGCGCCTGGTCAAGCTGGGGGCGGTGGCGACGTTGCCGAGCGGCCATCCGTTGCTGCACTCCTGGGAAGCCTGGGGGAGGTCGCCGACCACCGCATGCCCGGATGACGACGGCAGCATCGGCATCAGTCCGGCGGCCACCGCCGCGTGGCGTGCGCACGCCGTGACACAGGGGAGCACGCCGCAGGTCGGGCGCGCCGACGCGTATCTGCAGGCGGCATCGCGGGCGACGCGCAGCGGCATCGAAGGTGTCGTTCCCAACGTCTGGCCGATCAATGTGTTCGAGCCATGCTGGTCGCTGTACACCCTGCATCTGGCCGGGTTTTTCGCGCATCCCGCGCTCGCCGGGGCGGTGCAAGTAATCGTCGCGCAGCTCGACGCCCGCCTGGGTGTGCGCGGTCTGGGCCCGGCCTTGCACTTCGCGGCCGATGCGGACGACACCGCCGTTGCATTGTGCGTCCTGCGCCTTGCAGGCCGCGACCCGGCAGTCGATGCGTTGCGCCATTTCGAAATCGGCGAGCTGTTCGTCACCTTCCCCGGCGAGCGCAATGCCTCGGTGTCGACCAACATCCATGCCCTGCATGCGTTGCGAATGTTGGGGAAGCCCGCCGCCGGCACCAGCGCCTACGTCGAGGCCAATCGCAACCCGCACGGTCTATGGGACAACGAAAAATGGCACGTTTCGTGGCTGTATCCCACCGCGCATGCGGTCGCTGCGCTGGCGCAAGGCAAGCCCCAGTGGCGCGACCAGCGCGCGCTGGCGGCGCTCATGCAGGCGCAGCGCGACGACGGCGGCTGGGGCGCCGGTCGCGCGTCCACATTCGAGGAAACCGCCTATGCGCTGTTCGCGTTGCACGTGTTGGACGGGAACGAAGAGCCGACAGGGCGCCGGCGCATCGCGCAGGCGGTGGCGCGTGCGCTGGAGTGGATGCTCGCCCGCCATGCGGCGCATGCATTGCCGCAAACGCCGCTGTGGATCGGCAAGGAACTGTATTGCCCCACCCGAGTGGTGCGCGTGGCCGAACTCGCCGGCTTGTGGCTAGCGCTTCGTTGGGGGCGGCGCGTCCTGGCTGAGGGAGCAGGAGCGGCGCCATGATCCAGAACGAACGCGCGCTGCAGCAGGTGCTGGAGTGGGGGCGTTCCCTGACCGGGTTCGCCGACGAGCATGCCATGGAAGCGGTCAGGGGCGGCCAGTACATCCTGCAGCGCATCCACCCGAGCCTGCGCGACACCAGCGCCCGCACCGGCCGCGATCCGCAGGACGAAACGCTGATCGTGGCGTTCTATCGCGAACTGGCGCTCCTGTTCTGGCTCGACGACTGCAACGACCTTGGCCTGATCGCGCCGGAACAGATCGCCGCGGTGGAGCAGGCGCTGGGGCAGGGCGTGCCGTGCGCGCTCCCCGGATTCGAGGGCTGCGCTGTGCTGCGCGCTTCGCTGGCCGCGCTCGCCTACGATCGTCGCGACTATGCTCAGCTTCTCGACGATACCCGGTGCTACTGCGCGGCGCTGCGCGCCGGACACGCGCAGGCGGCAGGGGCGGAACGCTGGTCCTACGCCGAGTACCTGCACAACGGCATCGATTCGGTCGCCTACACGAACGTGTTCTGTTGCCTGTCGTTGCTGTGGGGGCTGAACATGGCGACCTTGCGCGCGCGTCCGGCGTTTCGCCAGGTCCTGCGGCTCATCTCCGCGATAGGGCGCCTGCAGAACGATCTGCATGGCCGCGACAAGGACAGGTCGGCCGGCGAGGCCGACAACGCGGCGATCCTGCTGCTGCAGCGCTATCCGGCTATGCCTGTGGTGGAGTTCCTCAACGACGAGCTGGCCGGCCATACGCGCATGCTGCACCGGGTGATGGCGGAAGAACGCTTTCCCGCGCCGTGGGGACCGTTGATCGAGGCCATGGCGGCCATCCGCGCGCAGTACTACCAGACCTCGAACAGCCGCTACCGCAGCGACGCTGCGGGGGGAGGCCAGCGTGCGCCGGCCTGAACGCGCGGGAGGCGGCGGCGTGCGCGCGCTGCCGTCGGTCCGATCCGACGCAACGCCGTCGCCCGATGAGACGGATGGAGCGAGCATGAGCGACACCGCCCTGAGCCGGCGCAAGGACGACCATCTGGACATCGTGCTGGATCAGCGAACGGCGCCGGCCACGGTCGCCGCCGGCTGGGAGTACATCCGTTTCGAACACTGCGCATTGCCCGAGTTGGACCTGACGCAGATCGACCTGCGCGCCTCGCTGCTGGGCAAGACCATGCGCGCGCCGCTGCTGGTCAGCTCCATGACCGGCGGCATGCCACGCGCCGAGGCCATCAACCGGCATCTGAGCGAGGCAGCGCAAGCCTTGGGGATCGCCATGTGCGTCGGTTCGCAGCGCGTGAGCCTGCAATCCCGCAACTCCCAGGGGCTGACGCGCACGTTGCGCCGCCTGGCCCCAGACATTCCCTTGCTGGCCAATATCGGCGCCGCGCAACTGCGCGAGGCCGACGGCCTGGACCTGGCGCGCCGGGCGGTGGATGCGCTGGAGGCCGATGGACTCATCGTCCATCTCAATCCGCTGCAGGAAGCGGTACAGCCGGAGGGCGACCGCGACTGGCGCGGCGTCCTGGCGCAGATCGCTCGCGCCGCGCGCAGCGTGGGCGTGCCGATCGTGGCCAAGGAAGTGGGGTCGGGCCTATCCGCCCCGGTGGCCTGTGCGCTCGTCGAGGCGGGCGTGGCGGTGATCGATGTCGCCGGCGCCGGCGGCACCAGTTGGGCCGCGGTGGAGGGCGAGCGCGCCCGCGATGCCGCCGACCGTGCAGTGGCGATGGCGTTCGCCGATTGGGGGATTCCGACCCCGGCCAGCGTGCAGGCGGTACGTCGGGCGCTGCCAAAGGTGAAGCTGATCGCGTCGGGCGGGATCCGCGACGGCGTCGACGTGGCCAAGGCCATCCGCCTGGGCGCGGACATCGCCGGGCAGGCGGCCGGCGTGCTGCGAGCGGCTACGGTATCCACCGAGGCGGTTGTCGCGCATTTCGAGATCGTCATTCGCCAGTTGGCCGTCGCCTGCTTCTGCACCGGCTCGGCTGATCTGGCGGCGTTACGTCAGGCGCGCTTGTTGCCGTCGGCGCATCTGCCCGCCGGTTGACGCCGGCGTCGCGCGCACGTGGCGGCGGGCGCCTATTCTTAATGAGTCAGAAAGTCGCGGATGCGGGGGATTCGGGCTGTAGGGTGCTGCTTCGGGATCAGGGAAGCGCCCCGCCGTGCCCGACTGGACAGCCGAGAGTGAAGCCGCATTCGACGCCTATGTCGATGCTTTGATCGGGGTGATCGGTCACGCCGACCGAGCTGAGCCCCTGAAGGGGTCGGAAGAAGGTGCACCGGGGGACCGGCAAGGAGCCGCCCGACGGTGGCCCTATGAACGCGAAAGAGACGAGCGATTTCAGCTGCCGGACGGCCCTCGTTCAACATGCCGATGATTTCGGAGCGCTGATAGGGAGTTAGTTTCGGACGACGCATCGGCGCCGAGGTCAAAATAGCCGTTCGCTAAATGTTCTTTCAGTTGGCCGTTTTCGAAGCAACGTACGCTCCAGGCCCATTCGGCAGAACGCCGGTGGGCGACGGTAGCAGCTGTTCTCGGAGGAACGCCATTCGCTGTGCGGCGCTAAAGCCTCGGAGATCCTCGAATGCGTATCATCGCGCATTGGAATAGATCGTAGGTATCATAATGGACTCTGAATCGGAAATTCTGCGCGAAATCGGCGGGCTTTTCAGGCAGGCGAGGCTGGCCGCTGCCATGACGCAGGAGCAGGTCGCTGATTTGGCGGGTATATCCCGTCCCCGCTATCGCGACATCGAAAAGGGAGCCGCAGCGGCGCGTGCGACGACGCTCATGAACATCGCTCGCGCGCTCGGTCTGGAAATGATGATGGTTCCGCAAGTCATGGTGCCTGCTGTCCAGGCCCTATTGCGTCCGAATGATGATGACGATCGACCCGCCTTTGTTCCTCAACCTGACGATGACGATCGTGGCTCCAGTTTTTCGCGCACCTAAGACGATCCCGTCGCTGGACGTGCTCTTGAACGCACTGAAGATCGGCACAATCGTTAGGACGCCGGGCGATTTCAATGCATTCAACTTCGATGAGGCCTACCGCGCGACGGGCGGCTTTCCGGTTTTCAGCCTGTCGTTCCGGGCAGCGACGGGAGGATTGCGGAAAGATCCGAAGCCTCTGGCGGGCGCCTTGCCCGCTTTTTTCGCGAACCTTCTGCTGGAAGAGAAGTTGCGCGAGGCGATGGAAAAGCACCACGAAGTCAATGTGCGGCCAGGCAATGATTTCGATCTCTTAACGGCGCTGGGCGCCGATCTGCCGGGAGCCGTACGGGCGTTGCCCAGTGACGGCACGATAGCGGGCGCAGGATGCTTCAAAGGATAAGCCCAAGGCACGGTTTTCACTTGCCGGCGGGCAGATGAAGCTGTCGGTCATGAAGAACACTGGAAAAGGCGGCGGCCTGACCTTGCCGATGGGCGACGAGCAGGGCCGGTATATCGCCAAGTTCCCTTCGATGGCGTTTCCGGGCGTTTCCGAGAACGAATTCGCCAACCTGGCGCTGGCTGCAGCAATCGGCATGGAGGTTCCTGAATGCGAACTGGTCGAGAAGTCCGATTTTGAGGGCGTTCCCGAAGAATTCAACACGCTGTCGGAGGGCAAGGTCCTTCTCGTCAAACGCTTCGATCGCGGCGCCGATGGCGAGAGGATACACATCGAGGATTTCGCTCAGGTCTTCGGTGTCTATCCCTCGCGCAAATATAAGGGAGCCGCTTATCACGACATAGCGTTGGCCTTGGCGCGGCCGTCTCGCCTACGGCTGCTCTCGAATTTGTCCGCCGCCTGGTGCTGACGGTCATCACCGGCAATGGCGACGTGCACCTGAAGAACTGGTCTTTGATTTATCCCGGTAAAGGCGACAAGCCGGTGCTTGCACCAATCTACGACGTTCTGTCGACCGTGCCATATAGTCCCGCCGACGCCATGGCGCTTTCGCTTGGAGGGGAGCGCTCGTTCAAGGCGCTAGCAGCACCGCGATTGAAGGCATTTGCGAACCGCGCAAGGCTTCCGGAGCCGGCAGTCCCTGAAGGCAGTGGTCGAGACCGTCGAACTCGTCAACGAGCACTGGTGGCATCTGCCTGAGCGCGACGTTGTCGCGGCGAAAGTGCTCGAGCGGATTGACGAACATGTGAAGGCGATGACGCCGATACTGAACTCCTGCGCCGATAAGTGAGCCGAGTCCCCTTGGGTTGGTGAAATGGCGGAATTATCGCCCGTGGCCCCGAATGGATGGCCGTGGATCGATGGTGTGCCAGCGGAGCGCGCAGATTCCGCGCAGTGTCGATGAGGACACGCGAGACCAAGCACGTCAGCTCGCCGGAACAGAAGGGTTCGCAGCATCCCGCAATTAACGCAAAGGGTCGAGATGCTGTTCGCCCATCTCAACACAACGATGCGGCTCGAATGAATGCGGTGACTGAGGATCGCGATCCGACGCTTTGTGTCGCCATTGTCGGGTCCGCTACATGGCTTGTTCCGACGATCCTTTCTTTGGCTTCAAGCTAAATACCTGAAAAGCAACCATAAAATTATTCTTCGGTTCGACCAGCCAAATTGGCACGAGTCTTGAAATCCTTGGGTGCGAGGCGGCGACAGCTGCCCGACCGGCATTCGTGTCGCGGCAGCCGCGATGAATGGAACGAAGGAAGGAAAGCTACATGTCAGGTCTGCGTCAGATCGCCTTTTACGGCAAGGGCGGCATCGGCAAGTCCACCACCTCCCAAAATACGCTCGCCGCCCTTGTCGACCTCGGGCAGAGAATCCTCATCGTCGGCTGCGACCCCAAAGCCGACTCCACCCGCCTGATCCTGAACGCAAAGGCGCAGGATACGGTCCTGCACCTCGCGGCTCAGGAAGGTTCGGTGGAAGACCTGGAACTCCAGGATGTGCTCAAGGTCGGCTACAAAGGCATCAAATGCGTGGAGTCGGGCGGCCCTGAGCCGGGTGTCGGCTGCGCCGGCCGCGGCGTGATCACCTCGATCAACTTCCTCGAGGAGAACGGTGCCTACGACGATGTCGACTATGTCTCCTACGACGTGCTCGGGGATGTGGTGTGCGGCGGTTTCGCGATGCCGATCCGCGAGAACAAGGCCCAGGAAATCTATATCGTCATGTCCGGCGAGATGATGGCGCTCTATGCCGCCAACAACATCGCCAAAGGCATCCTGAAATACGCCCATTCGGGCGGCGTGCGGCTCGGCGGCCTGATCTGCAATGAGCGCCAAACCGACCGCGAGCTCGACCTCGCCGAAGCGCTGGCCTCCAGGCTCAATTCCAAGCTCATCCACTTCGTGCCGCGTGACAATATCGTCCAGCACGCCGAGCTCAGGAAGATGTCTGTGATCCAGTATGCGCCGGACTCCAAGCAGGCCGGGGAATACAGGGCGCTGGCCGAGAAGATCCATGCCAATTCGGGCCAGGGCACCATCCCGACCCCGATCACCATGGAGGAGCTCGAAGACATGCTGCTCGACTTCGGCATCATGAAGACCGACGAGCAGATGCTTGCCGAGCTTCAGGTCAAGGAAGCGGCGAAGGCTGCCGCACAGTAACGACCGCTACTGACTGGGGGCGCGGCCTGACCTGGCGCGCCTTTCAAAGAATGGCGCCTCGTTGGTGAGGCGTCACCCTGAACCTTGAAAGGGGTCCCATGAGCCTGGAATACGAGAATGACGGCGCCCTCCATGCGAAGCTTATCGAGGAGGTGCTGTCGCAATATCCTGACAAGGCGGCGAAGCGCCGAAGAAAGCACCTCAGCGTCGCAAAGAGCGGCGACGAAGCTGGCGGGGATAGCGAGGTCCTTTCCGAATGCGAGGTCAAATCGAACATCAAGTCCATCCCAGGAGTGATGACGATTCGCGGCTGCGCCTATGCCGGCTCAAAAGGCGTGGTGTGGGGTCCAGTCAAGGATATGGTCCATATCTCGCACGGCCCGGTCGGCTGCGGGCAATATTCCTGGTCGCAACGCCGCAACTACTACGTCGGCACGACCGGCATCGACACGTTCGTCACGATGCAGTTCACCTCCGATTTCCAGGAGAAGGACATTGTTTTCGGCGGCGACAAGAAGCTGGAACGGATCATCGACGAGATCGAGGAACTGTTTCCGCTGAACAAGGGCATGAGCGTGCAATCCGAATGTCCGATCGGCCTGATTGGCGACGACATCGAAGCGGTGTCCCGCAACAAGGCCAAGGAGCACGAAAAGACGATCGTGCCGGTGCGCTGCGAGGGCTTCCGCGGCGTCTCGCAATCCCTCGGCCACCACATCGCCAACGATGCGATCCGCGACTGGGTGTTCGAGAAGAAGAAGAACGTCGAGTTCCAGGCCGGCCCGTACGATGTCAATGTGATCGGCGACTATAATATCGGCGGCGATGCCTGGGCTTCGCGCATCCTGCTCGAGGAGACGGGCCTGCGCGTGGTCGGCAACTGGTCGGGCGACGCTACGCTGGCCGAAATAGAGCGCGCGCCGAAGGCCAAGCTCAATCTCATCCATTGCTACAGGTCGATGAACTACATCTGTCGGCACATGGAGGAAAAGTATGGCATCGACTGGATGGAGTATAATTTCTTCGGCCCCTCCCAGACTGAAGCCTCTCTGCGCAAGATAGCCAAGCATTTCGGGCCGGAAATCGAGGCCAAGGCAGAGGCGGTCATCGCCAAATACCGGCCGCTGGTCGATGCCGTCATCGCCAAGTACCGGCCGCGCCTCGAAGGCAAGACGGTGATGCTCTATGTCGGCGGGCTGCGCCCCCGTCACGTCGTCACGGCATATGAGGATCTGGGCATGGTGATCGTCGGCACTGGCTACGAATTTGGCCACAACGACGATTATCAGCGCACCGGCCACTACGTGAAGAAGGGCACGCTGATCTATGACGACGTGACTGGTTACGAGCTGGAGAAGTTCATCGAGGGGATCCGTCCTGATCTCGTTGGCTCCGGCATCAAAGAAAAGTACCCGGTCCAGAAAATGGGCATACCGTTCCGTCAAATGCATTCCTGGGATTATTCCGGCCCGTATCACGGCTACGACGGCTTCGCCATCTTCGCCCGCGACATGGATCTGGCCATCAATAACCCGGTCTGGGGCCTCTACGACGCTCCCTGGAAGAAAAAAGCCGAGCCGTCCGCGGCGATCGCTGCCGAATGAAACCTGGCCTCCCGGAAGCCGGGAAGGCCGATGAACGCCTGCGGCCCTTTGTCCGCGGGAGACCTGAAACGTTTCGACGTCCCTGTGCCGCCGTATGGCGCGGCCAGATGGAGAAGAGGTAACCATCCATGCCGCAGTCGGCTGAAAAAGTTCTCGACCATGCGCCCCTGTTCCGCGAGCCGGAATACAGGCAGATGCTCGCCGAGAAGAGGCTGAATTTCGAATGTCCGCTCCCGGACCAGGTCGTTACCGACCAAGGCGAATTCACCAAGACGTGGGAATACCGCGAAAAGAACCTGGCTCGCGAAGCGCTTGTCGTGAACCCCGCCAAGGCCTGCCAGCCGCTTGGCGCGGTGTTCGCGGCCGCAGGGTTCGAGCGAACCATGTCCTTCGTCCACGGCAGCCAGGGCTGCGTGGCCTATTACCGCTCGCACCTGTCGCGCCATTTCAAGGAGCCTGCTTCGGCAGTTTCCTCCTCGATGACAGAGGACGCGGCAGTGTTCGGCGGCCTGAAGAACATGGTCGACGGGCTCGCCAACACGTACCAACTCTACGATCCGAAGATGATCGCCGTCTCGACCACTTGTATGGCGGAGGTCATTGGTGACGACCTGCACAGCTTCATCGAGAACGCCAAGGACGAAGGCTCGGTCCCGCGCGACTTCGACGTGCCCTTCGCCCACACGCCGGCCTTCGTCGGCAGTCATGTCGACGGCTATGACGTAACGGTCAAGGGCATTTTGGAGCACTTCTGGAAAGGCGAGGAGCGAACGGAAGCCGAGGGAACCATCAACATCATTCCGGGTTTCGACGGCTTTTGCGTTGGCAACAACCGGGAGCTCAAGCGCCTACTCGATCTGATAGGCGTGTCCTATACCTTCATCCAAGACGCCTCTGACCAGTTCGACACGCCGTCGGACGGCGAATACCGCATGTACGACGGCGGCACGAATATCGAAGACGTGAGGAAGGCACTCAACGCCGAGGCGACACTTTCGCTACAGCATTACAACACCCGAAAAACATTGGAGTATTGTGAGGGGGTAGGGCAGGCGACTGCCTCGTTCCATTACCCGCTCGGAGTCCAGGGGACCGACGACTTCCTGATGGAGGTCTCCGCGATTTCCGGCAAGCAAATCCCCGAGGCAATCCGCCTGGAGCGCGGCCGACTTGTCGACGCCATGGCGGATAGCCAATCCTGGCTGCACGGTAAGAAATACGCCATCTACGGCGATCCGGACTTTGTCTACGCCGTGGCCCGCTTCATCATGGAGACGGGCGGCGAGCCGACCCATTGCCTCGCCACCAACGGCACCTCGGCATGGGAAGCGGAGTTGAAGGAACTGCTTGCATCATCGCCCTTCGGCAAGGACGCCCAAGTCTGGGCGGGCAAGGACCTCTGGGCGATGCGCTCGCTGCTCTTCACCGAGCCGGTAGACCTGCTGATCGGCAACTCCTATGGCAAGTATCTGGAGCGCGACACCGGCACGCCGCTGATCCGGCTGACGTTTCCGATCTTCGACCGCCACCATCATCATCGCTTTGCGCTCATGGGCTACCAAGGCGGGTTGCGCGTACTGACGACGATACTCGACAAGATCTTCGATAAGCTCGATCGCGAGACAAGCGAGACGGGCGTGACGGACTATTCGTATGACCTCACCCGCTAAGCGTAACGGTCGGCTCCTCGGTGAGGCCGGTCGTCTTCCCGAGGGACTTTGGAGACCGACGCAATGTCCTCGCTCAGAGCCAAAATCCAAGATGTCTTCAACGAGCCTGCCTGCGAGAAGAACCGCGGCAGGGATGCCAAGTCGCGCAAAGAGGGCTGTTCGAAGCCGCTGACCCCGGGGGCGGCTGCCGGCGGCTGCGCCTTCGACGGCGCCAAGATCGTGCTGCAGCCGATCACCGACGTCGCGCATTTGATCCATGCGCCGCTCGCCTGCGAAGGCAATTCCTGGGACAACCGCGGTGCGGCTTCGTCCGGGCCAACATTGTGGCGCACGAGCTTCACGACCGACCTCACTGAACTCGACGTAGTGATGGGGCAGGGCGAGCGGAAGCTTTTCAAAGCAATCCGCGAGATTAAAGAAGCTTACGCGCCGCCGGCTATCTTCGTCTATCCGACCTGCGTGACGGCGCTGATCGGCGACGACATCGAGGCCGTCTGCAAACGCGCGGCGGAAAAGTTCAGCCTGCCGGTGGTACCGGTCAAGGCGCCGGGCTTCGTCGGCTCCAAAAATCTTGGCAACAAACTTGCGGGCGAGGCGTTGCTCGATCATGTCATCGGCACGGTGGAGCCCGACGATGCCGGCCCTTACGACATCAATATCCTTGGCGAATTCAACCTCTCGGGCGAATTCTGGCTGGTGAAGCCGCTCCTTGATAGGCTCGGCATCCGGGTGCGCGCCTGCATTCCGGGCGACGCGCGTTACTTCGACATTGCCTGCGCCCACCGCGCCCGGGCGGCTATGATGGTGTGCTCGACCGCGCTCATCAATCTCGCCCGCAAGATGGAGCAGCGCTGGGAGATCCCATTCTTCGAGGGCTCCTTCTACGGCATCACCGACACCTCCGAAGCACTCCGGCAGATCTCTCAGCTGCTCGTGAAGAAGGGTGCCGATCCGGAGATCCTCGGCCGCACCGAGGCATTGATTGAAGAGGAGGAGGCGATTGCGTGGAAGAAGCTCGCGGCCTACGGGCCGAGGCTCGAAGGCAAGCGCGTGCTGCTCAACACCGGCGGTGTGAAGTCCTGGTCGGTCGTCCATGCGCTGATGGAGATCGGCATCGAGATCGTCGGCACCTCTGTCAAGAAGTCGACCGTCGAAGACAAGGAGCGCATCAAGCAGATCCTCAAGGACGACAACCACATGTTCGAGCAAATGGCGCCGCGCGAGCTTTACGCCATGCTCTCAGAACACAAGGCCGATATCATGCTGTCGGGCGGGCGCACGCAGTTCATCGCGCTGAAGGCCAAGACACCCTGGCTCGATATCAACCAGGAGCGCCAACATCCTTACGCCGGCTATGACGGCATGGTGGAACTCGTACGCCAGATCGACCTCGCCATTCATAACCCGATCTGGTGTCAGGTGCGGGAGCCGGCACCATGGGATTGCCAGCCTGCGGTGAGGGAGGAACTGCCGCGCACAAAGAGCGAGACCGCGACCTTGCATGTTGTCCAGGAATTCGCCGGCACGACGACCGACGATTTCGGCGAGTGTTGAGGAAAGCCGATGGTCCGCATCCTTCCCAAGACCAAAGCGGCGGCGGTCAATCCGCTAAAGTCATCGCAGCCGCTGGGTGCCGCCTTGGCCTTTCTTGGCGTCGACGGCGCGATGCCGTTGTTCCACGGCAGCCAGGGGTGCACCAGCTTTGCGCTCGTGTTGTTCGTGCGGCATTTCAAGGAAGCCATCCCCTTGCAGACAACGGCGATGGACGAGGTGGCGACGATCCTCGGCGGGGCAGAGCATCTGGAAGAGGCGATCCTCAACCTCAAGGCCCGCACAAAGCCAACGCTGATCGGGGTCTGCACGACGGCGCTGGTGGAAACCCGGGGCGAAGACTGCGCAGGAGATATCGCCAATATCAGGCTGAAGCGCACGGAAGAACTCGCGGGTACGGAGGTGGTGCTAGCCAACACACCGGATTTCGACGGCGCGATCGAAGAGGGCTGGGCCAAGGCTGTCACCGCCTTGATCGAAAGGATTACGCGTCCCGGCGAGCAGGCGCGGCAGTCGAAGAAGATCGTGATCCTGCCTGGCTGGAATCTCACTGTGGCTGATATCGAGCATTTGCGTGAGATGGTTGAAAGCTTTGGACTCAAGCCGGTGATTCTGCCGGACGTCTCCGGCTCGCTCGACGGTAGAGTGCCCGACCGCTGGATCACGACCACCTATGGCGGCACCAGTGTCGAGGATATCCGTGAGCTTGGCACGGCCGAGCAATGCATCGTCATCGGTGAGCATATGCGCCGCCCGGCCGAGCTGCTGCAGAGGTTGACCGGCGTGCCTTACGTGCTGTTCCGGTCGCTGACTGGATTGAAGGACGCCGACCGGTTCGTCTCGCTGCTGTCCGCGGTTTCGGGCGCGGCGGCGCCGGCTGGGGTGCGCCGTCGCCGCGCGCAGTTGCAGGACGCGTTGCTCGACGGACATTTCCACTTTGGAGGCAAGAAAATTGCGATCGCTGCTGAACCAGACCAACTCTACCAACTCGCGAGCTTCTTCATCGGAATGGGCTCCGAAATCGCGGCGGCGGTCACCACGACCGACATGTCGAAAATTTTGGAGGAAGTACCGGCGCAGTCGGTTCAAATCGGCGATCTCGGCGATTTGGAAGCTCTTGGCGCCGGCGCTGATCTTCTCGTCACCCATTCCCACGGCCGCCAGGCGGCGCAGCGCCTCGGCATTCCGCTCATGCGGGTCGGCTTCCCGATCTTCGACCGGCTCGGCAGCCAGCACAAGCTCACAATCCTCTACCAGGGCACCCGCGACCTGATCTTCGAGGTTGCCAACATTTTTGAAGCCAACCGGCACGCGCCGACGCCTGAGGCGCTTGATCCACTCCGTAAGCGAGAAATGCCAGATGAGCTCCGTTCGTCGCCTCTCGCTCGTCACTGACGAGGTCCACGCACTGACACCGAAACGCCAAGCCGGCGCATTGCGCGTGGCGATCGCCACGCAGGACATGAAGAATCTAAACGCCCATTTCGGTTCGGCCAGGCGCTTTGCTGTCTACGACGTGATGCGCGAGGAGTGGAATCTCGTGGAAGCCGTGGCCTTCGATGACGTTTCCGACGAGCGCGGGAAGCATCAGACTGAGGGCGATGACCGCATCACCCCGAAGGTGGAGGCGCTGAAGGGCTGTCATCTCCTGTTTTGTCTGGCGATCGGAGGGCCTTCGGCAGCTAAGGTTGTTTCGGCAAAAATTCATCCGATCAAAGTGCCGCACCCCCAAACCATCCAAGAGGTGCTGTTGCGCACGCAGATGATGCTCAGGACGTGTCCTCCCCCTTGGCTGCGCAAGGTGCTGACGCAGGCAGGTGTCGCTGAACACAAACCGTCCTTCGAAAACGAGGACTGAAATGAGGAGTTGGCGAAATGTCTGACGCCGTGGTTAGCCCTGATGTCGCCGAAGACGAGGCGGCCCTTGCCACACCGTTCGTCAAATGTCTCGTGCGGCTGGTCCGGGCTCATGATTCGCACGGGTCTTGGGAAGAGAAATCGGACGCCGAGCTGCTGGGCGACTTCATCATCACCAGGGAACAGCGCCGTGCGATCCCGATCATCGGCGATCCCGATCCGGACGTGCTGTGGAGGCTCGAGATGTTTTACACCGCCGTCGGGCTTGCGATCGAGGAGCGCTCCGGCCTGATGGCATCGCCGATGATGGAGATGAGCCATGAGGGCTTTGGGCGCGTGCTTTTCACGGCCGGGCGGTTGGTCGTTCTGTCGAAGACCCTGCGCGACGTCCACCGGTTCGGCTTCGAGACGTTCCGGAAACTCGCCGCGGCCGGTACCAAACTGGCCGGCGATGCGACCGCAGCCATTGAGGCTCATCCCGAGGTGGCGCGGGCGTGATGGAACCGATTTTCGATCAAGGGGATCATGTCAGGCCTTGAGGACATGCGATGGCCAGCCCTCTCAATCGAGGCGGTCGAGGCCGATGTGGTTCTTGGGGTAGCGCTGATGAAGCCACTGGTCCTGATCTGTTCGCAAGATGCTGAGTTGTATCTGTTCCTCAGCCACATTCTGGGAGTGGACGGCTTCACGAGTGAGCCGGCAGGCGGCGTGAAGGAAGCACTTGCATTGGCCGATGAACGGGAGCTCCAGGCGGTAGTGCTGGACTGCGGGCCGGCAAGCGCGACAGGCTCCACAATCTGCGCCCGGTTCAAGGGGGAGCCCCGGACCGGCGGCCTGCCCGTAATTGCGCTGATCGCGCCCGGCGCCGAGAACCAGCACCTTGACCTCTTGAAGGCTGGTATTGACGAGAGCTTTGTGCGGCCCTTCGCGCCGGCCAAGCTGCTTGACTGTCTACGGATGAAGCTGGCGCTGCCAAAGCCCGGTTCGAACGGGATTGAAAACGGCGGCTGGATCTCCTGTGGCGACCTTGAGATAAGGCTCGATGCCCACCGCGTTCGGGGTAATGGCCACGAAGTCCACCTTGGGCCGATCGAGTTCAACCTGCTGCGGCTTTTGCTTGAAACTCCCGGCAAAGTCTTCACCAGAGACGAGCTGATCAGCGCGGCCTGGCCGGCCAATATCCATGTCGGTGTACGCACCGTGGACGTCCATATCAGCCGGCTCAGAAGGGCGCTGAAGGCGGCCTCCCCCTCCAGCGTCATTCGTACCGTCAGGTCGGCCGGCTACTCGCTCGAGTGGCCGGACGGCTGAATAGATAACCGATGTGGTGCCACTCCGCATGTCCGCCGTGCTGAGGGCAAGTCTTGCGGCTTCGAAACGCGCCGGCAGGTACGACATATTCAGAAAGAAGCAGTCAAATGGTTTTCAGAAGCGTACTCAGTGTGACGGGAGCTGACCACTCCGATCAGGATGTCAGGACAGCTGCCAGCTTGTGTGCCGAAGTCGGCGCGTATCTTTCCGTACTGGTGATGTCGCCCCGCCGCTCACTATGCCTTCTCCGCTGCTCGGCGATGGCATCCCCGAGTGGCCTGGACAACGCGCACAGGCCATCGCCAGACTGGACAAACGGTTTAGGCAGATCGAGAGGTTTTCACGGGACATGGCCAACCTGGAAAAGACATCCAGGGAAATTCAGAAACAGCTGAGAGCCATGCGGCTTTGCTATGACGTCGATACCGACTACTGCGATCAGGCCAGCGTCGGTGACGCGGTGCGACAGCGGGCGCTCTGCAACGACCTGGCAATCGTCGGCCCCGCACTTCTCAACGACATTAATCTCAGCCCCCTTGTTATCAACGGCAGCCTGTTCGATACCGGAAAGCCGGTGCTTGTCGTCCCGGAGGGCGCTGAGGCGACACTGTCGCCACGGCGCGTGCTGGTCGGCTGGGATTCGCGCGTCGAGGCGTCCCGTTCAGTTCGGGAAGCGCTGGATCTGCTAGCCGATGCTGAGGAAGTTCGTGTCGCACTAGTCGATCCGGAGGCGACCTGCACCGGAAACGGCGCCGAGCCGGGAGCCGACATCGCTGCCTATCTCACTCGGCACGGTGCTCGGGTGTCGGTTGACCGGCTGGCGAGCGCCGGCAAACCAGTGGCCACGGTGCTCGCGCAGCACGCAATCGACACGTCTGCCAACATGATTGTCATGGGTGCCTATGGCAGCCGCCGGATGCGCGAGCGGCTCTTCGGTGGCGTAACGAGATGGATAGTGGGGAAGCCACCATTGCCGCTGTTTTTGGCTCGCTGACGGGTTTTGAAGCAGCACCGATGCTGTTCGAAGCTCTACTCCCCTGGGTCACCTATCCTGATGCGAAGCCCGAGAAAGGTCGCGGCAAACTAGCAGGTTTCGCGAAGTTCCTCGGAGCCAATCTGCACGCGCCCTCGCCGAGAACCTTCCGGACGTCTCTTACGCGGGTTCGGGCGTTCTGCTCGCCGAGACAATCCGTAACGCGCAGACCAACGGCCGGGCAGGGCCCAGGCGTCCTAGCGCTCAAAACACCGATACTTGGGTCGGCGTCAGGTCGAGAAAGCGAGTCGTTTCAGCGCGGCAGGCCGCGTTCGGACCGTAGCCGCATCGTATTGGCGTTATCACGATTTCCCTCACCACTGGCCGGGAGCTGAACACCGCAACGACCGTGCAGCGGCCAAGGCACCGACCTTCGAGTCGGATGGTCGGGCTCTTGCCGGCCTCGGCGCGAACGATGACATCAGTCACGTTGTCATCGGCTGGGATGGTAGCCGGGTCAGCGGCGAGGGCGGCCGCATCTTCAGCGTTTTCTGTCTGCCCGGCCCATCGCGTGGCGATCGAGCGGCCTTGAGGCTGGTCAAAATTCCGACAACGCTCACATTCGCACCAGGCGATCCGTGTAGCGCCTTAGCACAGGGAACACAGAAAATATCGGCACAAAGCAGGAACCCCGGAGAGCTCACCGGCCGCACATGCCGGCACTCATCCTGGCCTTTTTCGCCACGATCATAATCGTCGAGCTGACGATGGCGGTATTGGCGAGCCGAAGCTGGACCGGCTTCGTCGTGAAAAATTCCCATGTCGCCAGCCAGTTCAATCGCAAGGCGGGCGAGGGGGCACAGGCCGCGCTCGGATGGAGCAGCCCTTTGCAATCGCAAATGGCGAGATCCGCTAACGCCTCCGGACCGGAACGGCAACCGGTGGCGTGACGCGGACCATGATGACGAGTCCGGCGGTAGCCAACGCAGTCATGATGTCCACGGCCTCGTCCCGCGGCCCGAATGCATATTGAGTCGTCCGGGCCACGCTTTTCTGCCCGGCGCGAAGCGGTCATGCGTGTCCAAAAACTGACAGCGGCAGAAAACATGTCGGGTTCAATACAACCGGCCATCTTGGCAGATCGAGGCTTTTGAAACCGAAATCATGGGATTACTGCGCGCTGAGTGCGCTGGCACGGCCTTTGCGAAGTGTGATGCGGCAACACTGAGTGAAGGCTGGCTGCACGCAGACGTGCGAGACGAGCGATGCTCTCCTTTGCTTGAACCCGTGTGCCCCTCCCTGAGGGAGAAACAAGCTCGCGCATAAAGTCGCGCAACCTTTGGCAATAGCTTTGGAGAGCAACATGGTATTGCAGATGGAGTCACCGGCTCCTTCGATCAAAGTGGAGAACTGGCTGCGTGGCGAGCCCCTTACGAACCTCCAGCCCGACAAAGTGTATATCGTCGAATTTTGGGCAACTTGGTGCGGACCATGTGTGGCGGCAATGCCCCATCTGGTGCAGCTCCAGGAGAAATACAAGGACAGCGGACTTGAGGTCGTCGGCATCGCGGCTGATGAAAACGCTCCAACGGCCGTTGAGGCCCGAACCAGGTTGGACGCGTGGTTGACCGAAAAGTGCTCGAACCTGAACTTTCGGATCGCGTTCGACTACACAGGCGAAATGAACAAGCGTTGGATGGAACCCAGCTTTTCTGTCGGGATTCCGACCTCGTTCGTGGTCGACCGAGACGGCGACATCGCCTTTATCGGTCATCCGACGGAACTCGATGAGGTCTTGCCGAAAGTGCTTAACGGCAGCTGGCGCACCAGCGATCAAGCGAAATCCGCCGATACAGAGCGGATCGCCAAAAACGAACCCATAGCGCGCGAACAAGCGTTGAAGAAGCCGATCAATGACAGATTTTGGGCGGCGCTGAAGGCAGAGGATTGGAAGACGGCGCTCTCGGCGATTGAAGAGGGCATTGCCTTGTTGCCGGACAACCTCAATTTCCGCCTGGCTCATGCGAATCTGGTGCTTCACAAAATGCACGACATGTGGACCGGCTTGCCCCTCATGCACCAATTGGTTCGCGACGCGATCGACAGAAACTCCGAGGACTGGATGATCGCGGCGCTAAACCAACTCTTCCATCCGAACCTTGACCATTCGCGCTTTCCGTCTGCTGAGCGCTTCGCGATAGGCAAAGAGCTGTCCGAACACGTGCTGGCACTGAATCCCCCGCAAGGCGACGGCCCAAAGTTCTGGTCTTATCCGGCGGTCGCTCGGTATTATCATGAGAGCGGCAACAAAAATCGCGCGATCGAGTTGGTAGATCTGGCTCTGAAGTCGCTGGACGGTCCGGAGCCTATCCCTGACGAACTGAAAGAGCACCTTCTACCGGAGTTGCTACAGGCCTTGGCCAACTACAAGGATGAGAAGGTTTGTCACGGCGCTCTCTGCGCGGCACCGCAAAAGAATTTTTTGCCGAAGGTATCAAAGCGCCGCCCGTAAAAGGGGGTGACGGTTGGAATGTGTACTGGCCAATTCGTCCATTTCCCTGGCGCGGCCGCAGCAAGGAGGGTCCATGCAGCACAGTGTGGATCGCTTGCAGCGGGTTCGAGGCTCCAATCTTGCGATGACCTCCGGCCGCATCGCGGCGGAAGCGATCCTCGGCGCGAATTCCGGTCGGGGTGGAAGACCTCGCAGTCGAGGACGTGTTCAAGGTCGGCCACTGGGACATCCATTGCGTGGAATCGGCGGCCCCGAGCCGGGCGCCGGCTCCGCAAGTGTGGCCGAAGTAGGCGTCCCCGAAAAAAGAAATCGTCCATCGAGGGCGAGGACTGCAATGAGGAGAACATGAAATGCCTGAAGCCGCGGTCAGCCCTGCTGTCAACGAGGACGAGGCGGCCCTTGCCACCCCGTTCGTCAAATGCCTCGTGCGGCTGATCCGTGCTCAGGAGTCTTACGGCTCATGGGAAGGCAAATCGGACGCCGAGCTGCTGGCCGACTTCATCGTCACCAGAAGACAGCGTCGTGCGATCCCTGTCATCGGAGAATCCCGATCCGGACGTGCTGTGGAGGCTCGACATGTTTTACACCGCCGTTGGGCTTGCGATCGAGGAGCGCTCCGGCCTGGTGACACCGCCAATGATGGAGATGAAACCCATGGGGGCTTCGGACGATTGCTTTTCACGGCCGGGCGGTTGGTCGCTCTGTCGAGACATCCACCGGTTCGGCTTCGAGACGTTCAGGAAGCTCGCGGAGGCCGGTACGAAACCGGTCGACGATGCGACTGCAGCCATTGAAGCCTATCCCGACGTGACACGGGCGTGAAGAAACAGATTTCGAGGAAGGATTTATGTCAAAGCTAGATGAGATGGTGAAGAAAGTCCGAAAGCTTCAGCTGCGCGCGGCAATTGCCAAGATGAAATTGCGCGACCTTGCAGAGAATCTGCCGGGAAAATGGACGGAGTTAGACGATGTTGCCGAGGAAACGTCGGCCGTTTTTGCCGAGTTGGATGGTGCCAAGAGAGCGCTCGCTGCAATGAAGAAGTTACGATGACGAGCACATTCACCACCCGCGACGGCTCCGGATGGGTGCCGGAATATCTCACCGCTATAGACGGCACGACCTGCATCGGCTGCGGCCGCTGTTTCAAGGTCTGCTCGCGCGAGGTCATGCATCTTTACGGCGTCGATGACGCGGGTGAAATCCTCGGCGCCTGCGACGACGGGGATGACGATTTCGACGGTGAGCTCAATCGCATGATCATGGTCGTCGCTCATGCCGGCCGCTGCATTGGCTGCGGAGCCTGCGCCCGCGTCTGCCCGAAGAACTGCCAGACCCATGTTGCGGCCGACCAGGTCGCAGCATGATCTGACGAGACAAAACCAGGAGAACGGCGTTGCCCTTAAAAATATTTTGTCGCGTCCTGGGGCTGGTGCTGTGCAGCACCGCACTGACTGTCTACTTCGCTTCTTATTCCATCGGCACAGTAGTCGTCACGACGCTGGCTTGTTCGCTGCTCCTTCAGCTGGCGTATTTCGCAAGCGTGCTCTTTCTGATCTGGCGGTCTGGCTGCGCTAGCAGAGCTGGCCAAATGGCTGAACATTTCGGCAGTTGCAAGGAAGTTGGATCCGAGCCGCCGGACCTTGATGAGGCAACGAATGAATCCGCAGATTTGCTCCAGCACGATCGAATGCTGGCCATATCGCTGCTGCTGCCTTGAGGCGCCATGACAAGGTCAGTGCTCAAGTTGGCGCCACTTTGGACCAACCTAAACATCGACCAGAGACGATTAGGAGGAATACTGTGCTTGAGAAGTCGATGGTGACCGCAATCCGGTCATTCTAGTTAAGACTCTTCAGCCGGACAACGCAGACGACGCCAAATCAAAGGCGCCTAGAATGACTCGTGAATGGCTAATTCAGCTTCATCGCGTGTCGCCGGAGAGAAAATGCTGGAACAGTTCGAACGCTATCCGCTCACCTTTGGACCCACGCCCATCGAGAAGCTCGACCACCTCTCCAAGCATCTGGGGGGCAGGGTGGAAATTTACGCCAAACGCGAGGACTGCAACCCCGGTCTCGCGTTCGGCGGAAACAAGCTGCGCAAGCTGGAATACATCATTCCCGACGCGATCGCGTCAGATGCAGATGCGCCCGTCACCGTCGGCGGCATCAAGTCCAATCACACAAGATCGGCATGAAATGTCTCCTGGTTCAGGAGAGCTGGGTATCCCATGAGGATGACGTCTACGACCGAGTTGGCAACATTCTCTTGAGCCGCATCATGGGAGCAGAGGTGCGCCTGGTCCATGAGGGCTTTGACATCGGTATCCGCCGCAGTTGGGAAAAAGCGCTCTATGAGGTCAAGGGGAAGGGCGGCAGACCCTATGCGATACCAGCCGGGTGCATCTGTTCACCCGAAAGGAGGCCTCGGCTATGTGGTTCGCGGAGGAGGTGCGCGCTCAGGAGAAACAGCTTGGGTTTGCCTTCGACTACATCGTCGTTTGCACGGTCACAGATTCAACGCATGCCTGCACGCTCGTCGGATTCGCCGAGGACGGTCGACAGCGCAACGTGATCGGTATCGATGCCTCTGCCACCCCCGCAAAGACCAAGGGCGCAGGTGCTAAAGATTGCCCAACATACAGCGGAGCTCGGAGGGTGGCGGTGCGCGCGAGAAGGTCGCGAGGCACGTCGGCGATGATCGCCTCCGCGCTACGGCAGGTTCAGACCGATGAATTCTTCGAGGGCCCTCGTGCGGCCGGCACACGAAGCTGAGCGCGGCCCGCGCGGCCGTGAGCAAAGCGGGACTACAGATCTCACGATCCAACACCATCGGCTTCCGAGGATGTAACCTTCCCCATCACCTGGGCATCACTGAGTCGAACGGCGCATTTCATAGCACTGATACTCCGTTCCATAAGCGACAATCGGGCGGAGGCAGGAAAAGCCCAGTCCGGTTGCCATTCTGAGAGACCGTGCATTCGTCGGGCTTATGAGAGCGAGCAGCCGATCGACAGGTTGGGTTGTCAAGGCGAGTTCGATCACTGGCTTAAGGCTTTCCGGCCCAATCCTTTGACCGGACCTTGCTCCGAACAAGGCGCATCCGATTAGAATGTCGCTATCATCGAAGCGGCTTACTCCGGACCGCCCCACGAAGCGCAAGTCACCATTGTGTTCTCGTTCATAGACCATCCAGAATCCAATCCCGTAGGTCTGCCATTCCTGAAGGTAGAAGGATAACTGTGCATCAGACATTTCCCGCGTTGGCGGAATTCCCTGCATCGTTGATTCGACTATTAGCGGATCACATTGAAGGCGATGCAGAGCATCGGCGTCCCAAGCACTTATCGGGCGCATGAATAAGCGCTGCGTTTCTAGATTCATGTGAAGTCCCACCCAGTTCTAGAGATGCGCCAGCAACGACAGCCCAGACACGAAGGTGGGTAAGGACGCGTGGCTGCGAATGAGGTGGGCGTACCCTCGAAGTAGCGCATGATGCGGCCGTAACCCTCCATCAATCTCTGACCGGGCATTCGCCCGTATTCGATTGCGCATCCTCGATAGGGCCGCGGCATTACGCAAGGGGCGCGTTGACGGCGCCAGCTTGTAAAAACGAGAGCACTCGTGCCGAATAGACATTGCCAATAGGTTGCGACAAAGCCTTCTCCTTGGTCCGTGACGTTCTGCGGATACCTAAGCATGTGACGTGCCAAGCAGAAAGCTATTTCAAAATACAGCATAGATCTAATAATGCTACGTCGTATGTCCGACATCGTCGGACATACGACGAACGCGGAACGCGGTTGAATGTCCAGTGAATTCCGCTTCCTGTTCTTCGTGGATTTGCCCAGGCTGATCGTCATGCAGATCTCGTTCGGACTGTCCTATAGCGTGTCGGCCGATCGCAGCATGCGTTTCCCGGTCACGGGCAGATGAAGCCTGAGCAGCTCGCGAGATCGATCGATTGCACAAGGAAGTGGCCAAGCTGAAGGCGGAGCACGACATTCTAAAAACTGTCACCGGCCTGTGCCCGCCTGCGCGCAGTAGAAACAGCCCGTGCTACCCTCGCACCTCGGAGGGTAGCGGCCGTCAGCTTATTGGAGGCGCAGTTCCCGTTAAAAAACGTGGTCCATGGGTGCATGCGAACTTGAGAGTTGTGACGGCGTTCCAACGGCGATCGCGATTAGGAAGATGAAGATAGGGCATAGCCCAGAGCCTCCCGCACGAAATTTTTGATGGAGGATTTGCGATGCTCAAGATGACGACCGGCGCTGGAGCTCTACGACACCTACCAGGCCAAGATGCTCGACTGCGACCGCAAGCTGGAATCCTTGATAGTCGAGAGCTGACCGACAAAGGGGCAAAGCCGATCGGCAAGCTATCCAGGCCACGAGTGAAGACCAAGCAGGTCAACACACCGTCGTTCGATGTCAGAGCTGCACTATATGGCGTCCCTGGCGTTGATCTGACCGAGATCCATGGGTTGGGTCCGTCATTGAAGCTCATTGGCGAATGCGGGACGGATCTGAGGGCATGGCCGAGCGCCAAGCACTTCACCTCCTGGCTGTGTCTCGCGCCGGGTAGCAAAATCTCCGGCTGTCGGTCGATTTGCGAAACTGACCCCCTACGAAATACCTGCTCGCGCAGCACGCAATCGACCGCCGACATGATAGTCATGGGCGGGCGCTTATGGCAATCGCCGGCTGCGCGAGCGGCTCTTCGGCGGCGTGACGAGATGCATAGTTGGGAAGCCATCATTGCCGCTGTTTTTGGCTCGCTGACGGGTTCCGAAGTAGCACCGATGCGGATCAACGCTCTGCCCCCGGGGCGCGTGGAAGTCCTCGCAGTCGAGGAGGTGTTCAAGGTCGGCCACGGGGACATCAATCGCGTGGAATCGCTTCACACAAGGCTTCACGTTTGACGGTGGCATCAGGCGGACTTCATGGCCGAGATCCGCCAATTCTCGAGGCCAATGATGCGATGTGCTCCTTAGCTCGGGTTGCCTGACAGCAAACCCACTGTGATGACGGGAGCGGGAGCCATCCGCAATGCAGATTACCACGGTGGGCCTTGATCTGGCCAAGCGCATTTTTCAAGTTCACGCCGTCGACGCGCCGAAAGAATGATGCGGTGGACGCGGAAGCGATTTGCGAAGCGGTGACACGCCCGACCATGCGTTTTGTCGTGATGACGTCAGCCGAGCAGCAAGCGGCCCTATCGCTTCATCGCACCCGAATTCTGATCAAGCAGCGTACGCAGCTAGTGAATATGATCCGCGGCCTGTTGGCCGAGTTCGGCATCGATATTCCCGAAGATTTGGAGCGGGCGCTTTAGCTAAAAAGCATGGACATCATTGCAGCCGCCGCGCCAAGGCGTGGGCGAGTCTAATCCTGATGATAGCGATTGAATTGCTGACGTGTCGTTCGGGACGGAGCGGCGCCGCCGCGGGGGGGAGCGGCCGGCCGCATTGCCGCGCTCCTTGATGACGTCCAGGACGCGTCGATGTCGGAAGAGGTGTTGAACATGGCAAGGGAGATGCGAACGCCATCGCGCTCGGGCGACACGCGCACATCCTTGGTGGCAAAGTAGTCGATCCATTCATCGGCTGGCAGCGCGGCGACATAGATATGCGGTGCACGGTTGGCACGGTCGCGGGGGCCAACAAGCTTGATGTTGAGGGCATCCAGTCCTGCTATGAGCCTGTCGCCCAAATCGCCGCAATGAGCCTCAATCTTCTCAATGCCGATTTCGTTGATCAGATCGAGAGCCGCGCCGAGTCCTTGAATAGCGGGCAAGTTGAAGTTGCCGAGTTCGAAGCGGCCGGCCGTGAGAGCAGGTGCCATGTCGTCAGGGCGGGCGATGAAGTCCGCTGGCGGATTTTCAAGGCTGATTGTCGCCAGATACGCAGGCTCTAATTCCGTGCGGGCGCGATCCCAATAGAGCAGGCCCAAGCCTTGGGGAACCAGGAGACCCTTGTGCGTGCCAGAGCCGATGAAGGTGGCGCCGACCTTCTTTGCATCGATCCGTATCCGGTTGAAGACGTCCCTGTTCGGAACCCCACACAAAGAGGGGCGTAGTACCGCCGTTGCGGCGTGAATTATATGGTTTTGTTACTTTTGCTCTCACGACCTCTTCGGCGGCACGCCGATTGCGTGGGACACGGCGGAGTTGCATGGACACGGCGGAGGATAGCGGCCGTCCAGTCTCCGGCCGATGCGGTCTATAAGGACTTGCTCGAACTCCTCCGAAAGAATGAGGGAGTAGCTCATGCGAATAGCCGTTGTGTGGAACGATTATCGTGCAGGCGTGATTAACCGGTTTGGCAGCGTCGTCGGCAGGAATTCGGCCGGAAGACGGTTAAAAGCATGGCGGCGGCACTGCAAGAGGGCGGCTACGAAACGCCGATGTGCCAAAGCGACAAAGGGTTTCGTACGCTCGAGCGGTTCATGCCATGCGGGCCCATCGTTTTCAAAATGGAGTACGGAATTCAGGGTGGGTGCCGTCTCACCCGTGTACCAGCCATGCACGAGATGGCGGGCGTTCCGTACCCCCCCGTTCCGACCCGCTAGGGCATGGGCTGGCGCTCGACAAGGTCATCACCGAAGGCTCGTCTGCGCTGTCGGTGTGCCGACGCCGAACTTTCGCGTGATGCGTCGGGGCACCGGGAGTACCGGCAGCCTGCGATTCCCAATGGTAGTGAAGCCGCGTCACGAATCCGACAGTGGCGAAGTGCAGCTCGAACATGAGCCCGCTCAGTGACAATAGATGTGATCGTCACGCAGTACGCGCAGGAGGCTCTCGTGGAAGAATATACAGAATTGGCTAAGACAATTGTCCCTCTAAACTTGCAGAGAAATTCGAGGGTCAGGAGGGATAAGGGGCTGCGCAGCGGAGCGACTTGCTGTCAGAAATACTCAAAATTGAGGTTCGCCAACGCGAAGTCACAATGAGCTTAAACGTCAATTCGGATGGTCCGTTGGATCGGGCCTTTGCAATCCTTGATTTTGTGGCCACTCAACTCAAAGCGGTTACTGCGGCGGACATTGCCAAGAATCTCGACCTGCCCTTGCCAACTGCCCATAGATTGATCAGCAACCTCGAGTCCCGCGGGCTGCTCCAGCGTGCGGCGGGCACGAAACGATTCGTTATCGGCAACACCTTGGTCGTGCTTGCGGCTAAGACGATTGGCTCCGCCTTTCGGACGGCACGTCGCCACGCAGTTCTTCAGAATGTCTCAGCAGAAATCGGGGAACAATGCGAAATTGGTATCGTACGGGACAATGCTGTCGTCTATGTCGTCAGCGTACGCGTTAAGCCCCCTCAAGGACTACAATTCGACCCTGGGCATAGCGCGCCGCTCTATTGTACATCAACTGGTAAAATTTATATGAGCAGGCTGCCTGTGAAGGCGCGTGAAAAGCTGGTTCGGTCTCTGCGTATGGAGCAGCATACCGACAGGACGATAACCGATCCTGATGCTCTTCTCACTGGTTTAGAGGAAACCCGCAGGGAGGGATGGGCCCGGACCAACGAAGAGTTCGTCAAAGGTGTGGTTGGATGCGCTGTTCCAATTCTGGCCCCGGACGGAACTTTGATTGCTTGCCTTGGTGTGTCGGTACCAGTTGCCCGCGTCAGCTTTGAAGAACTACAAAGCTTTCGTGAGCCTTTGGCCCGAGCAGCGAAGTTTCTATCCGAGACGATACTGCAGGCCAGCAGCGACTTTGCCGAAGAAGACTCTTACTAAGGCGCCTATCACATTCCATAGCTTTCGGAGGTATCACAGGCACACTTTGGTTCCGATTCGAGCGGCGATGGCGCGCGCGAGTTCGCCCTTGGCGTCGGCTTCGGCCTCGGCGGCCATTGTGGTGGGAGCGGCGCGCAGCCGGCCGAGCACATCGGCGACGCTGCGCCGGCCACAATACTGGTTCTGGGCAAGGAAGGCAGCCATGCGCTTCTCACCCAGGCGGTTGGCGCTTTCGGGTGTGGGATAGCGCTGGAGGAAGGCCAGTGCGATCGGGCTTGCGATGTCGGCGAACAAACCGGCGGCGCCAGGCCAGAAGCTTTCGAGCAGGGCTCGCAACTGGTTGGCGAGGCCGAGCCTTGTGGCGACGAGATCGTCGCGGCCGCGCACCAGCGCGCGCAGCGCCTTGATGGCATCGGACTGAGGCCTGAGCGGGGTCAGCCTGTGGCCGTCGGTACGCAAGATGTCGGCAAGGATGTAGGCATCGCCAGGATCGCTCTTGGCGGCGACGGCGCGATAGCGCGGCCGGCACGCCTTGACGATATTGGGATGGACCGGCGTGACGATGAAGCCGGCATCGACCAGCGCGTCGACGAGCAGCCCGCTGGGCCGTTCGATGGCGATCGGCGTCTCTTCGGGCCGGCCATGCCGGCGCAGGCGCGCGATGAGATTGGCAAGCCCGTCGCGGTCATGGGCCACGACAAAATGGTCGAGGACCTTGCCGGCAGCGTCGACGATACAGACGGCGTGACTGGATCCGCCCCAGTCGAGCCCGACGAAAATGGTCATGGATGCACCTCACAGAACTGGAGTATGGTGCCCGGTGCCGGGAGCCCTCACGGGTTGCTCATCAATCGGCGCTCTGGACCCATCTTGGCCGACGTGTCCGTGGCGCATCTTCCTGTAGCCCGTCTGTGGCTCCCGGCCACCGAAACGCCGCAAGTCTCATGCGGGCCCTCATCGGGCAAGCGACATAGGCAGTCGCCTCGGTGGCGCGGGACCAACGCCCAATCAGCTCTTAAACTGATTCAACGCAATCGTGAGGTTGCCTGATGAGCAGCAGGCCGAACTGGCCGCGCTTGTGGAGAAGGGCTCGGATCGTGCCGTCGATGGGGTCCTTCGCTGGCGGCGGATCGACCTGAAGAAAGCCATCAAGGACCGCTTCGGCGTTGATTATGACGCGCGCTATGTCGGGAAGCTGCTGCACAAGCTCGGCTTCTCCCACATGAGCGTGCGATCGCGTCATCCGGCGCAGGATGCCCATATCATCGAGGAATTCAAAAAAACTGGCCTCGCACGCTGAAGCGCATCTTTGCGACTTGCCGCCGCGCACGAAGGTGGAGGTCTGTTCCAGGACGAAGCAAGGATCGGCCAGAAGAACGGGATTGTACGGCAGTGGGCCAGACGCGGCACGCGGCCGCGACAGCCGGCCGACCAGCACTACAAGGCCTACCTGTTCGGCGCCATCTGCCCAGCACGTGGTACCGGGGCGGCTCTCGCACTGCCGTTTGCCGATACCGAGGCCATGCAACTCCATATCAACGAGATCAGCCGCCATGTCGAGAAGGGCGCCCATGCCGTACTCGCCATGGATCGCGCCGGATGGCACACCACCGCAAACCTCAGCATACCGGACATCACCCCGATCTTCCTGCTGTCGCGCGCGCCGGAGCTGAACCCGGTCGAGAACGTATGGCAGTATATGCGCCAGAACTGGCTCTCCAACCGTGTCTTCGACAGCTATGACGATATCATCGATACGGCCTGCGACGCCTGGCAGAAACTCCTCGCAGCTTCCGAGACCATCACATCAATCGGGATGCGCCAATGGGCCCATGTCGGTCAAACCCCATGACTCTTGGTATAAGTCAGAACCTGCGGACTGTAGCGCTTCTGTTTGCCCTCGTGCGGCAATGTGTTGATGGCGGCGAACTTCACCTGCAGCCAGGTCGTCTCGTCCTGATCGACCGTAATGCGATGACGTCCCGCCCAGTGTGCCGCCGCAAGTTGGGCAAAGACGCGATGAGCAGGATCATGTGGGGCAGCCGTCGGCAGGCCGCTCGGCCAGCCTGTTCGTCTGCACCCGCACCAGGAAGCTGGTACCAAGGTCCTGCGCGGTGCAATAGAGCTCGTAGATGTCGCTCTCCCGGTCACCCACATGCACACAGCGGTCCGGCGCGCCCACGAGCGCGATGGACTGGCGCAGGTTCTCCAGCCAGCGGTAGCTCTCCTTCGTCTCGATCGGCACGCGCGTGGGATTGGTGTGCCGCTTGAGCGCGAGCGTTCCATTGAACTTCGTTCGTGTCCAGAACTTCGCCGCCTTCAAGCCGAGGGGGTGCCGGTGAGGGTGACGGCCAGGCTCGAATGCATCAGCACCCCGCACAAGGTCAGCACGTTGGGCTGCCCGGCCTTGTAGCGCCCGGCGTTGATGGTTTTGGTGAAGCCGATTTTGCCCTGCTGCGAGCGGCCATAGATAAATTCGGTCGTGTCCTGCAGGATAAGGATCGGACCTTCGCTCGCCGCAACGCGCGCCGCGCTCGCAGCGAAATGGCCAGCGAGAACGCTGTGTTCGGTCACACGCGGGTTGTCAAAGACGGTAGGCCGCCTTCGCTGCCGCCCAGTCGCCGCAGGCCGCCCGGATTGGCTTGCCCGGCGCTGCTGACAGCTGATCCAGCAACCGCTGCAGCCGACGAGCCAGACGATACGGGACAATAGGCCCGCCGGCCATGTCGGTAATCAAAAGCCTCACCGGAGGCGTACGGCGGACTGGGGATGCGGATTTTCATCGCGCGGTTGGCACGAACCTTGATCCTCGATGCGGGGCGGCAAAAACCGACCGACTGCGCGCGAAGCCGATACCTCCTGCCGAGACAGCTTTGTGCGCGATAGCCAAAACATGCAAGGCCTGTCTGCAAAGGAGATGCCCATGGCTCGCTTGCGGTTAGCTCCGATCAAATTAGCTAGAGGGGCAACAACCAGAGTATACGAAGAGTTTTCTGCTTTCCGCGCCACGCAGTTATCGAACGCTGCTAACGACTGGGTCGCGGTTGAGTTCGGTCGTTACCTCGACCAGACCTACGGTGTTGTTCAACCTCGAAAGCTCTTTGATCTGATGGTTGCATTTGCGCAGAAATTTGACTGCTCATGGACTGCATATAGACCTCTTGCACACGGTGCAAAAACTTCGGAGCTGCTCTACGGTGCTCCGGAACCAATGCTAAATTATCCAAGTGAATGGCAGAAGAGATATCGAGATATGGGTTACGGCCAGATAGATCCCGTCATAAAGAGAATTAAACGTCGACCAGGCGCAGTTCGAT
This sequence comes from Mesorhizobium sp. M0136, assembly GCF_040322515.1. Classification (NCBI taxonomy): domain Bacteria; kingdom Pseudomonadati; phylum Pseudomonadota; class Alphaproteobacteria; order Hyphomicrobiales; family Phyllobacteriaceae; genus Mesorhizobium; species Mesorhizobium sp. M0136. Next base: position 1,036 of record NZ_JAMYTP010000006.1, on the reverse strand, counting down.
GGACGGACGTGTACGCTGATGCAACCACGACCGAAATTGAGCGACGCGTATTTGACGAGGCTGCAACGTTCGGCCTGAAATCCGGGGTTACGGTTCCGTTATACGGCCCAAACGATCGTTTTGCGATCACGAGTTTTGCCAAACGTACTGACCATGAGATTCCAGGTAAACTCATTATGTACTTGGAGTTAACCTCGTTACATTTTCACTTGAAAATTAGTTCGTTGAATGAGGGCCGATGCATTGAGTCAGAAGCCGATCTTTCTACCAGAGAGAAGGAGTGTATTCTCTGGGTTGCGAGGGGCAAATCATCGTTGGATATAGGGAGGATACTTGGGATATCAGAAAATACAGTCAACTTTCACATAAAGAATTGCATGCGTAAATTTGGATGCAATAGCAGAACCGTCGCGGTTGTAAATGCGCTGAAATCCGGGATTATCAACACGTGAACGCAGCAGCGTGGCTTTGGCTATCTGAAGGCGTGCGTTATCGGTAGAGTAGAGAACATCCAGTTGATGCGAGCGCCACTGGTGTTCGCAGCGGGACTGTCAGGAATTCTGTGCGCGAGGCCGGTCTCGTCATTGGCTGACGAACCTCTCGCCGAAGACAACGGCGAACTGGGTCTTGGCCTCGAACCATCCGCGCGGCGGTCGTTTCCATTCCTCAGCCGCATGGTTCAGGACCAGATATAGCAGTTTCATCGCCGCGTCGTCACTCGGGAAGTGTCCGCGGGTGCGGACGGCGCGGCGCAGCTTGGAGTTCAACGCCTCAATTGCATTCGTCGTGTAGATGATCCGGCGCACGCTTTCTGGGAAGGCGAAGAACGGCACGACGTGCTGCCAGTTGCGCCGCCAGCTCTGAGTGATCGCGGGATATCGCTGGCCCCAGTAGCCGGCCTCGAATTCCTCCAGGGCCTTCATGCCGGCTTCGGCGTCCTTGGCCCGGTAGATCGCACGCAGCGCCGGCACGACGGGCTTGCGGTCCTTCCACGACACGAACTCCAGGGAATGGCGGATCAGGTGCACGATGCAGG